>JACQUZ010000110.1 GCA_016210055.1 Deltaproteobacteria bacterium
GCTGGACGAGATCGACAAGCTAGGCGCCGACTACCGAGGCGATCCGTCGGCGGCGCTGCTCGAGGTCCTCGACCCCGAGCAAAATTTCTCCTTCTCGGACCACTACCTCGAGGTGCCGTTTGACCTCTCACACGTGATGTTCATTGGCACCGCCAATCAGCTCGATCCCATTCCTCCAGCGCTCCTCGACCGCCTCGAGGTCATCGAGCTGCCGGGCTACACGCTTGAGGAGAAGCGACACATCGCGCGAAGCTACCTCTTGCCCAAGCAGCTCGCCGAGCACGGCGTCACCGAGCACCACTTGTCGATGAGCGATCGAACGCTCGACGAGACCATTCACCACTACACGCGCGAGGCGGGCGTGCGCAACCTCGAGCGGGAGATCGCGTCGGTCTGCCGGGGCGTGGCCGTGAAGGTGGCGGCGGGGCTGGAGTACAAGACCCAGATCGAGCCCGAGGACTTGGGTGAATACCTTGGGCCCGCGCGGTTCCTCCCCGAGATTGCCGAGCGCACGGAGCAACCTGGCGTGGCGACGGGGCTCGCTTGGACTCCTGCCGGAGGCGACATCCTCTTCGTCGAAGCGTCCCGCATGCCCGGGAAGGGGAACCTGGTGCTCACGGGGCAGCTCGGCAGCGTCATGAAGGAATCCGCCCAGGCCGCGCTGTCCTACGTGCGTTCCAACGCCCAGCGTCTTGGCCTGGACCCCAACTTCTTCGAGAAGAGCGATCTTCACGTGCACGTGCCGGCGGGGGCCATCCCGAAGGACGGTCCGTCAGCGGGGATCGCCATCCTCCTCGGGATGATTTCGCTGATGACGGGGCGGAGGGTCCTGCACGACGTGGCCATGACAGGCGAGATCACCCTGAGGGGAAACGTGCTAGCCGTCGGGGGAATCAAGGAGAAGGTGCTCGCCGCTCACCGGGCGGGCGTAAAAAAGGTCATCCTTCCCGAGCGGAACCGAAAAGACCTCGTGGACGTGCCGGAGGAAATCCGCCGAGAGCTGGACATCTTCTTTTGCCGGCGCGTTGAGGATGCGATCCCGGTGGCCCTGGAACCACCCCATCCAGCGCCCTGGCTCGCAGAAGAGGCGCACGTTCCGACGTACTGAGGAAGCGCCTGCTCCTACATTGAGCGCAGCACGGCGTCGGCGAATTGCCCTGTGGTCGCGCGACCGCCCAGGTCACGGGTGCGCGACTCGGGGTTCTTGAGAGCCTCGAGCACCCCGCGCCTGAGCCGCGCGGCTGCTTGCTCCTGCCTCAGGTAGTCCAGCATCATCGCCGCCGACAACATCAAGGCCGTCGGATTGGCGAGCCCCTTGCCAGCGATGTCGGGCGCCGAGCCGTGGACCGCTTCGAAGATGGCGCCGTCCGCTCCGATGTTGGCGGCCGGCGCGACCCCTAGGCCACCGACGAGCCCTGCCGTGAGATCCGACAGGATATCGCCGAAAAGGTTCATCGTGACGATGACGTCGAACTTCGTTGGGTCGACGACGAGCTTCATGGCGCACGCGTCCACGATCATCTCTTCGGTCTGGATCTCAGGGTGCTTCTTGGCGACTTCTCGCGCGCACTCCAGGAAGAGGCCATTGGATAACTTGAGGATGTTCGCCTTGTGGACGATTGTGACTTTCTTGCGCCCCTGCGTGCGCGCCAGCTCGTAGGCGTACTCGGCGATACGGGTGGAGCCAAATCGCGTGATGATCGCGATCGACTCGGCGGCGTTCCGGCGGAGGTCAACGTAGTGCTCCACTCCGGCGTACAGGTCTTCGGTGTTTTCGCGGACGACCACCAGGTCGACGTTCTGATACCGCGTGGGAACGCCCTCGAGCGTCCGTGCAGGCCTGACGTTGGCATACAGGTCGAGTGCTTGCCTCAAGGCGACATTCACTGAGCGGAATCCGCCGCCAATTGGAGTCGCCAGGGGGCCCTTGAGCGCCACCCGGTTCTCCTTGATCGACTCCAGCGTGCGCGGGGGGAGCGGGTCCTTATCCATCTCGACGGCTGACATGCCGGCGGGCATGTCTTCCCAGCGAAGACGCGCTCCTGCGCCATCCAGGACGCGGAGGGTCGCTTGAGCGATTTCGGGGCCGATGCCGTCGCCCCGGATCAGGGTGACGGTAGGAGTCTCTTCTTTAGACATGACACTAAATACTGAGGCCTCGCCTCGGCACCCGTCAAGGACGGCGTACCACGCTCAGCCCACGATCCCGTGCTCTTTCATCTTGTTGTAGATGGAAGCGCGGCTGATGCAAAGGAGCCTTGCGGCGCGGGTCGGAGAGCCCCCGCACTGGATGAGCGCGTCGCGGATTGCCTGTCGTTCCACGGCACGCACGGCGTCTTCCACGATTTCCTTGAGCTTGCGACCCGGGGCCTTGCCCTGGGCAGGCAGGCCCGCAAGAAGCAAGGCTCGCGATTCGCCGCGGGTTTCGAGGGCAGGGAGATCCTGCTCCACGATTTCATCGCCCGTCGACAAGATGGCTGCGCGCCACAGGACGTTTTCGAGCTCCCGGATGTTCCCCGGCCATGGGTAGGAAGCGAGCTTGGCCAGTGCGCCGCTGGAAAGGCGAGTAGGCCATCGCTTGTCATGTCCCGGTGCGCGACGCCTGGAGAGGAGGTGCGCTGAAAGGAGCGGGATGTCTTCCCGGCGTTCTCGCAACGGGGGCACGTGGATGGGCACGACCGCCAGGCGGAAAAACAGGTCCTCGCGGAACGAGCCACGTGCGACGAGGGAGCGCAGGTCCTTGTTCGTGGCGGCCAGGACGCGGACATCGATCTTCACGAAGGAGTCGCCGCCGACCGGCTTGATCTCCCGTTCCTGGAGGACGCGGAGCAGCTTGTTTTGTACTTCGGGAGCGATGTCCCCAATCTCGTCGAGAAACAAGGTTCCACCGCTGGCCTCGCGGAAGAGGCCGCGGCGCGCGCGTCCGGCACCCGTAAAAGCCCCTTTCTCGTGGCCGAACAGCTCGCTCTCCAGAAGGGATGGAGCGAGCGCCGAGCAGTCAAAAGCCACGAAAGGCCCGTCGCGCCGGTGGCTCATGCGGTGAATGGTCCGTGCGAGGAGCTCCTTCCCAGTCCCGCTCTCACCGAGAATCAAAACGCTCGCATCGCTCGGCGCGACCCGTTCCACAAGGGACATTAGGTCCCGCATGATCCGGCTCTGGCCGATCACGTCGCTCGTGCCGCGCGCACGCTCGACCTCGCTGCGAAGCCGGCGAACCTCCCGGGACAGGCTTCCATGCTGGATCGCCCGGTCTACTGCCGCCCTGAGCTCGCTCGAGCTAGCGGTCTTGCGTAGGTAGTCAAATGCCCCCTCACGCATCGCCGCGACTGCCGACTCCACTGACGCCTGCGCTGTGAACACGACGAACGGCGTATCGGGGTCCCGGCGACGAGCTCGACGGATGAGCTCGATCCCGTCGATGTCCGTCATGGCCAGGTCTGTGAGGACCACGTCGAACAGCCTGTCCTCGAGAACCGCCAGGGCGGACGCCGCCGACGCCGCCCCGTCCACGCGGTAGCCTTCTCCGAGGAGGGCAGCGATGAGTCGAGGGACTTGCGCCTGATCGTCGACGACGAGGAGATGGCGCGTGGGTGCGGTGGTCATGGTGCTCGGGCGCTCCCTTTCCTTTCCAGGGCGGCATCGAGGGACGGCAGGGTAATCGTGACCCGAGTCCCCTGGCCAACCTGCGAGGCAAACGACAGCACGCCATCGTGACCTTCGACGATTCGGCGGGAAATGCCCAGCCCGAGGCCCGTTCCCCGCTCTCCTTTCGTCGAGAAGAACGGCTCGCCGAGACGCGACAGCACGTCCTCTGGCATTCCGGTCCCCTCGTCCTCGACGAGAATTTGCACCGTACGGGACTCGGCGTCCTCGCCCACGGAGACGAGGATCTCGCCTCCTGGCTTGCTGGCTTGCGCTGCGTTTCGCAGGAGGTTGATGAGCACCTGGGTCAGCTTCGCCCGGTCGAGGAGCGCGAGCGGGCGAGACTCGATGAGGACCTTCGTCTTGCAGGCCTTGACCTCATCGTCGTACCGGAGAATGGACAGGGCTTCCTCGATCACCAGCGCGACATCCGTCGGCTCACTCGAAAGGAGCGGCGGAACGTCCCCGTTCCCACGAGTGAAATCCTTGATCTCCGTCACCATGGCGGCCAGGCGCTTCTGCGCCGTGGTGATGATGTCCGCGTACTCGGCTACTTGCGGGTCGCGGGCGCCGACCTTCTCGCGAATCGCCTGGGCGTAGCCTACCAAGGTGAGCTGGTTTCCGATTTCGTGAGCGATCCCCGAGGCGACCCTTCCCACCACCGCGAGGCGCTCGTTCAAGAGGAGCCGCTCGTGGGTCTTCCGCAACTCCTCGTGGGCGCGCGCCAGCTCGGACAGGGAGCGGGCGAGTTCCTCGTTTCGCCTTGCCAGGTCGAGGTTGGCCGCCGTAAGGCTTGCCGTCAACTCGCGTCGCTCCAGGCCTGCGCGCAGCTTCAAGAGCAGGTCCTGCAGATCCCACGGTTTCTCGACGTACTGGAAAATCCCCACCTCGTTGATCGCGCGGATCGCGCTTTCCTTGTCCGCGTACCCGGTGAGGAGCATGAGCACTGCATCTGGGTACGCCTGGCGCACGGCCCGAAGAAGGGCAAGTCCGTCCAGCCCCGGCATCTTGAAATCCGTGATCAGGACATCTGGGGGCCGGTCGGGCATGGCGCCCAAGGCCGCGGTACCCGAGAGGAAAGTCACCACGTCGTACGTCGTCTCAATCCGGAGCGCGGTACCCAGGCTTTCCGTGACTAGGGGATCGTCGTCAACGAGGTACACCGCGTAGGGCACCTTGCTGAGGTAGCATTTCCGTCTTTGGACGTCCAGCCAAGCGTCATCCTGTCCATATCCCTGGACGCCAAGTGGCGCAACCACGCGAAACAACACGGATTACTTCTTGGCCTGCTCTTCGCACTTTGGGTCGCCTATGACGCGTCGCAGCGTAGAGCCCAAAGCCAAGCCAACGGAGATGCGCTTCTCTCAAAAGGAGCGCGAGTATGCGTTCGCCGTAGCCATGAAGTACCTCAAAGACGAGGACGAGGCTTCCGACGTGGCGCAAGACGCTTTGCTCAACGCCTACCGGCACCGCCATACCTTTCGCGGTGACTCTCAGTTCTCCACCTGGCTCTACCGCGTGGCCGCCACCACGGCACTCATGCACCTGCGTAAGAAGCGACGAATGCCCAAGGAGTTCCTCCCCCGTGAGGAGGACGACAGGCCGGCCATGGATTCTGCCCTCGAGATTCCATCGAACGCACCCACCCCAGAAGATGAAATCCTCGCCAGGCAAGCGGTCTTCCGAGCCGAGGAGCGCTTGGCGGAGATGGGGGAGAAGTACGGTGACGTGTTCTTCATGCGCTTCCGTGACGGGTACTCGGAAACGGAAATCGCGAAACGCCTCCGCCTCAACGTTGCCACGGTCAAGACCCGCGCCTACCGCGCCCGCGCTGCGATTCGCGCCGAGCTCATGGCGGACGGATTGTGACGGAACCTCTTCCGCCTGCTTGACACCTCCCCCGGGTCCCCATAAGCCTACGTCATGGCCCCGGTCGAGAAGAAGGACCCAGAACGCAAGTACGAGACGATGTCGGGCGTTCCGCTCAGGAACGCCTACGGCCCCAACGACTTGGCGGGCCGTGGCTGGGCCTACGAGGAGCGGCTGGGTCACCCGGGGCAATACCCCTTTACCCGCGGTGTCCACGAGACCATGTACCGCGGGAAGCTTTGGACGATGCGCATGTTCGCGGGCTTCGGGACGCCCAGCGACACCAATCGACGCTTCCACTTCCTGCTCGAGCAGGGGCAGACGGGGTTGTCGACGGCCTTCGACATGCCGACGCTGATGGGCTACGACCCCGACCATGCGCGCTCGCTCGGCGAGGTGGGGCGTGAAGGCGTCTCCGTCGCAAGCCTGGACGACATGGAGCGGCTGTTCTCCAACATCCCGCTCGACCGCGTCACGACCTCCATGACGATCAATGCGCCGGCGTCGGTGGTCTTGGCGTTTTACATCGCCGCCGCCGAGAAGCAGGGGGTTCCGCCAGCCAAGCTGCGCGGCACCCTGCAAAACGACATGCTCAAGGAGTTCATCGCCCAGAAGGAGTGGATCTGCCCGGTGAGGCCGAGCATGCGGATCATCCGGGACATGCTTGTGTATTGCACGAAGGAGATGCCGGGCTGGAACACCATTTCCATCAGCGGCTACCACATCCGTGAGGCCGGCGCGACGGGGGTTCAAGAGCTTGCCTTCACCCTCGCCGACGGGATCGGCTACGTGCAGCTCGGGATCGACGCCGGCCTCGATGTGGACGACTTCGCCCCGCGCCTGTCGTTCTTTTTCGACGTGCACAACGACTTCTTCGAAGAGATCGCCAAGTTCCGGGCGGCTCGTCGCATCTGGGCCAAGATCATGCGTGATCGGTTCGGGGCCAAGAACCCCCGCTCGTGGCTGCTTAGGACCCACGCCCAGACTGCCGGCGTCTCTCTGATGGCCCAGCAGCCCCTCAACAACATCGTTCGGACTACGATGCAGGCCCTGGCCGCGGTGCTCGGGGGTACCCAGTCGCTCCATACCAATAGCTTTGACGAGACCTTCGCCCTCCCTACCGAGAAAGCGGTGACCATCGCGCTCCGCACCCAGCAGATCCTCGCCGAGGAGAGCGGAATCGCCCAGGTGGCGGACCCGTTAGGTGGCTCGTACTTCATCGAGTCGCTCACCGACAAGGTAGAGGAGGAAGCATGGCGTTACATCGACAAGATCGACCGCATGGGCGGTGTTGTGCGAGCGATCGAGGAAGGGTACCCACAGAGAGAAATCGCCCAGAGCGCCTATGAGTTTCAGCGCAAGGTCGATTCCGGGGAACGGACCGTGGTTGGGGTCAACAAGTACGCCGTCGACGAGGGGGAGACCATTCCGATGTTGAAGATCGACATGGGCCCCGAGAAGGAGCAGGTCGAGCGGATTCGGTCGTTCCGCGCGGCTCGTGACCCGAGTCGCGCCCGCCTCGCACTCGACCGCGTGCGCGAGGCGGCGCGGGACGACAAGGCCAACTTGATGATCCCCATTATCGAAGCAGTGAAAGACCACGTAACCCTCGGCGAGATTTGCCAGGTCTATCGTGAGGTCTTCGGCGAGCATCGCGATCCGGCGTACGTGTAGCGCGCGTGGCGCACGCCGTGCACCGACTCGCGATCATGAGATGGGGCGCAGCTCTGATCGTTGTTTTTCTCTCGTCGAGTGTACGAGCACAACAGGTAACGCCGGAAATCCCACTCGTTTCCAGGAGCGCGCCCCCAGCCACTGGCCCGTCGCCGCAAGCCACCTTGCCGCTCGTGGGAAGGGTGTCGCCACCCATGCTGACTCCGTCCTCTCCGCACGTCGTTGAAATGCCCGCCGCCTTGCACTCCCCGCCGCGGCTCCCTCGGGGTAAAGCGGCCACGCCCTTTACGGGGGGAGGCGGCGGGCTTCTCACCCCCCTTCGTCCGGAACGGGTGCAGGGCGTGACCGGCCTTCCCACTGCCGGCAACTTGCTCCTGCGCGTAAGCCCCACTCAGCCTAGGGTACCGCCGCAAGCCCTTGGAGAAAGCGCGGAGCCGGTAGGCACGTCCATCATCTCGCCGGCGGAGATCACCCCGGTTGGCGATCCGAGTCGCATCATCGAAGCGCAGCAAGTTCTCTTCGGTCTTGGGTTTTACCGTGGTCCCATCAACGGGGTCATGACCGGTCCCACCCGCGCGGCGCTCCGTGTCTTCCAGTCGGCGCTCAAGCTCCCGGTGACCGGGCACTTGGAGCGACGAACCATCGTGGCCATGCGCCAAGGCCGGGCACCCGCGCTTGGCCTTGTGACCCAGTCGGTGGCGGAGCTGCAGCAATTGGTCGGTCTGCCGGTTACCGGCGAACTGGACGAGGCCACCCTGGGCGTGATTCAGGAGGGGTTGGTTCCCGAGGACAGCGGAGTTCCCTTGGTGCGCTTCCGAAGCGCGGTGGGGCCCGAGATCCAACCTTAGGCGGATAGAACCTCTCGCCGGCGCGGTACGGCTGATATACCCTTAGTGCGTGCTAAGGATCGTCGTCGATGGCATGGGGGGCGATCGCGCGCCAGCAGAGGTCGTAGCCGGGGCAGCGCAAGCGTCGCTCGACCGGAAGGACCTCGAGCTCATTCTCGTCGGAGATGCAAAACGCCTTGGACGTCTCCTTTCCGAGACGCGTCACGATGCGGAGCGGGTGCGGATTCACCACGCCCCCCAGGTCGTCGAGATGTACGAGAAACCCAGCGAGGCCCTGGCGGCGAAGCCAGATAGCTCAATCCTTGTGGGCGCGCGCCTGGTCGCTCAAGGAGAGGCAGATGCACTTGTCTCCTCCGGGAATACCGGGGCGGGGGTGTTGGCTTGCGCCCGCCACTTTCGCCTCATTGAAGGGGTTGGGCGCGCGGCTCTTGCCGCCGTGTACCCGACCGAAATGCGGCGCGGGGAAAAGGACGATCCTTTTTCGCTTCTTCTCGACGTGGGAGCCACGCTGGACGTGACCGCCGAGGACCTGGTTTCCTTCGCCCTCATGGGCGCTGCGTACGCTTCCCGGATATCGCGCAACCCAAGGCCCCGCGTGGCGCTCTTGTCGAACGGTTCCGAAGCGGGGAAAGGCCCCCGTGAGGTCGTCGCGGCGCACCAGCTTCTCCTCGAAACGACGGGTCTCAACTTCATGGGCAACATCGAGGGCGTCGACATTCCCCGTGGCACGGCGGACGTCGTCGTCTGCTCCGGATACGTCGGCAATGTGGTGCTCAAGATGCTCGAGGGGGTTTCAGAAACCGTGCGCAGCCTTGCCCGCTATGCCTACAAGGAAAAGCTCTTGTGGCGTGCTGCACTCGCAATGCTCTCTGGAGGCATCCAAAGGCTCAAGATGATCACCGATTGGGAGGAGTACGGTGGCGCCCCGCTCCTGGGGTTCGACAAGCTCTTTATCAAGGCCCACGGCCGCTCGGGATCACGCGCCATCGCCAATGCGATCAAGGTGGCACACAAGGCACTGCAGTCGGGGCTCATTCCTGATATTCAGGCGCGGGTGACCGATTTCGAGGCGCGGCGCGGCGTGCGCGCGTCCCTTTCGCCCGAAAACGCCGACCACGGGGCGAGAAGCCACCGAGGGCACCGATGAGGGTGGCCTCTGCTTCCATTCAGGCGAAACACGTGTTTCGCTGGGATCTGGACAAGACGTACTTGAAGACAGAGTTCGACACGGTCCGTGATCTCCTCAAGTCAGCGTTGGAGAAAGCTCGCGAAAAGCGGGCGGTCCCAGGGGCGCCCGCCATCTTAAAGGCGCTGAGGGCAGCAGGCGGGGCGTCCCATCGCATCTGCATCGTGAGTGGGAGTCCGCGGCAGATGCGGCGGGTGCTCGAAGCCAAGCTGGCGTTGGACGGCGTCGAGTTCGACGAGTTCATCCTCAAGCCAAACCTGACGAACCTGCTCCGCGGCCGATTCCGGGCCATGCGCCAGCAGATCCCGTACAAGCTTCCAGCCCTCTTGGCGAGTCGGCTCAACTCGCCTCAAGCCAGAGAAACCCTCTTCGGCGACGACGCGGAGTCGGACGCGCTCATCTATAGCCTGTACGCCGACATCGTGGCTGGGAGGGTAGGGCGCCGTGAGGCCGAATCCGTGCTGCGGGCGGCCGAGGCCTACGACGACCAGCGCGCCGAGACCCTGGATCTTCTGGACTTGGTCCCCAAGCAGGACGCGGTGGTGCGCATCTTGATCCACCTCGATCGTCGCACTCCCACGGCGCGTTTTGATCGATTTGGGCCCCGCCTCGTGCCGATTTTTAACTACTTTCAAGCGGCGCTGGTCCTGTATGGCGACGGGCAGCTCTCCGCCAGCGACGTCGTGGGCGTGGCGAGGGAGATGCTCGCTTCCGGTGACTACGAGGTGTCCTCTCTGGCCAATTCGCTGCAGGACCTCATGCGCCGTGGCCGTATTGCGCGGGACACGGCGGCAAGGCTCGCACTCGAGGCCCAATCCGCTGTGGACGTGCACGCATCTTCCTGGCCCGACCTGCCGCCCAAGGATGAGATCGCCTGGGCTTTCGCCACCCGCGTTCGCTCGCTAGGGGACCACGCAGTTGCTCCGCCCCCCGTCGAGCCGGGCGGCCTCGACTATGCAGCTCTCACCTGGGAAGACAACGCGCGGCGAAAGACCTGCGTCAGGCGGGGAGAGCCGATGCTGTAGATGCGCATGTAGAGAAGGCGTCTTCGCCAGGAGGTCAGGCCTCCTCTACGGCCGACACTCACCGCAGTCCTGCGGGCAGGTAAAGCAGAACTCGAGCTGCTGTCTCATGCACTCGCCATCACCACAAGTCCCAAGGCACGATCCGCAGTCGTTCGGGCAGGAGAAGCACAGCTCATCCTCTGCGCAGAAGCCATCGCCGCATTGATCGGCACAGTTTCCGCAGTCCTCCGGGCACGTCTCACACCCTTCGAATTCGTCGCACAGCCCGTCACCGCAGATGGGCTCACAGGGGCCGCAGTCGTCTGGACATGTCTCGCAGCTTTCGTCGTCGGCGCACGTGTTATCTCCGCACACCGGCTCGCAAAACCCACAGTCGTCTGGGCATGTCTTGCACGACTCGAAGATGCCGCACCTCCCGTTCCCGCACCCGCGCGGGCAGCGACCGCAGTCCTTTTGGCACGTGGAGCACGTTTCCGGAGGCCGGCACGCCCGGTCACCGCAGCTGCTCGACGGGCACACGTCTGGGCAATAGAACCGTGCGTACTCGACGCACCCGTCGTCCCACCGATTTGAGCAGCAGCGCTCTTCAATCGAGCAGATCGTGGCCACGCAGGGCTCGTAGCAGCTCTCGGAAAGCGGCTCTCCCTGGTGACAGGGATCGTGGGGGCACTCGCAGGGCCCGCAGTCCCAGGGGCAAGTCTTGCAGTCCTCTCCCAGAATCCGGGCGCACGTTCGGTCGCCGCAGAAACCAGGGGACGCGTCACCGCCCGCATCCCGCCCTGCATCAACCGACGCGTCTTTACCGGCGTCCACCGAAGCATCCCGGCCGGCGTCACGCCCGGCGTCCTTGCCGGCGTCCACGGCTGCATCGGCGGCAGCGTCCTGCCCGGCATCGCTGGCGGCGTCCCGAGCGGCGTCGGCAACGATCCACGCGTCGCCCGTCGCATCCCGGGCGTCACTCGTCGCCGCGGCGTCGGAACGTGGGCGCGCATCCGTTTCCCATGGGTACGGCACCACGGCTTCGCACGTGCCGTTCGGGCCACAGTACTTCCCTTCTGGGCAAGGGATTTGGTCGGAACACTCAACTCGGGCATGGAGGCCGCAAGCGGCGCTCGCCACGAGCACGAATGCGACAAGAACACGACGCATGATGGCGGCATCAGCGTACCCTTTCCCTGCTACGGGGGTCAACGGACCGGTCCTTTCAGGTCATGACCGGGCACGCGTGCTGCAAAGTGGCACCCTCATGCCGCCAGCAAACCTTACGCTGACCTTGCTCGTGGTAATTCTAGTCGCACTTCTGACGTGGGCCCTCTGGCGGACCCAGCGCGGGCGTCATCCTCGGCGACGCCGTGGGAGGGGCTAGCACTACGCTCTCGCGACGGCCCGGAAGTGGCACAGTGCTAGAACGGGAGCCCCCCGAGCATCATGCCGGCGCTGCCGCCCTTGGAGCAGGGTTGGTACGAGCTCTTTGATCCGCCGGCCTTTTCGTCGATCTCGGTCTGCTCGAGATAGGCACCCGAAACCGAGATTTCGCCTTTTGCCTTGGCGGCGTCGCAGCGCTGCATGGTCCATGCCTTGAGGATGTTCTCTGCTTTTTGACCAGCAAGAGCCGAGGACAGTGCTTCTTTTTGCTTCTCGAACTCCTCCATGTTCGGCTCGTCCCGCTTGACGACCTTCACGACTACCAGGGCGTCATCGGTCTCAAAGACCTTGGGTCCGAGCTCGCCCGGCTTGATCTCGTCGAAGACCGCCCGCGCCAGCTCAGCTGACTTGCCGAGATACTTGTTTCCCGTGAGGCCGGCGAGGATCGACCCGTTGCGCCTCACTTCGTCGCTCGAGAAGAGCTTCGGGCGATCGTCGCCAAGCTTGGGCAACGAGGGAACGGGCGGCACGTCTTCAGCGCTCTCGTTCTCCGACTCGCTCTTCTCGCGTTCGAACTGCTGATCCAGTGGCGTTCCGGCCTTTGCCTTGGCCAGCGCTTCCTCGGCCTCCGAACGGGCGAGCGCCTTTGCCTTTTCGTCACGGGCCATTTCTTCGGCGATGTCCCGCTTCACCTGATCGTAAGTGAGATCCCCTTCCCGCCGACCCTCCACCTTCACGATATGGAAACCCCGTGACGTCTCGATCACGCCGCTCATCGACTTGGCACCCTGGCCTGGCTCGAGGACCTCGACTGCCTTGGCGATTTCGGGCTCACCGAGGGCGATGATTGGCCTCCAGCCGAGATCCCCGCCCCGCTTGGCGGTTCGTTCTTCGTCGGACGTCTCCCGTGCGAGCTTCGCGAAGTCCTCGCCCGCCTGCAGGCGGGTATAGATGGCGTCCGCCTTCTTCCGGGCCGCTTTTGGATCGGCCCCGCCTGTTGCCTTCACTGAAGCGTTGGGTTCGGCTGGTTGGGTGGCCGGCGCTTCCGCGAGCGGCTTTTCGCTCTTGATGAAGATCTGCCGAATCCGGATTTCCTTTGTCCTGCCCTTGTAGAGGTTCTTGTCCATTTCGAATCGCTTCTTGACCTCTTCCTCCTTGGAAGCGAGGAGGGCGTCGATGTCGGCAGGCGTCACCGCGAGCGTGCGCGCATGCTTCTTGGGCTCAAACTTGACGAACTCAATTGAGGCCTTTGTGTTTTGTTGCCTGTACTCCTCGAGGACTTCCTCAGGCGATACCTTGACCGCTGCCCCGAGCGTGTCTCGCATCTTCTGCGCGAGGAGCTCGCGTTTCTGCTCGTTCACAAAATTGACCACCGACGGGAGGGAAAGGCGCTTCGTGTATTCGACGAGCGAGTCGTAGTCGAATACGCCGTTCTTGAAATAGACGAATTGGCCAAACCCCGGAGAGCCAAGGATAAGGGTGTCGCCCTTGGCGATTCGCTCGTTGGCTTCTTCTTCAGACACTTGGAATCCGGCTTGCTCGGCAGCCTGGGCGAGAAGCTCACGCTCGATGAGCATGTCCATCACCAACCTGGCCCGAAGGGCGCGCCCGCGTCCGGCGCTGCTGTCACGCATGTTTAGGAGGCCAAATCGCCAAGAATTCTCGGAAATGTCATGCCCAGCAACGGTGGCTACGTGCGACGACTTTGGAGCGCAGCCAGCACTGCTCGAACCCGACTGGGGGCCAAAGCTGATGATGAACACGAGGATGAGAATGCCGAAGATCAGGTAGATGAAGATCGATCGCGAGTGCTGTCTCAACGTGTCGAGCATGGACGCATCCTTTACTGAGGCGCGGAATCCTACATAACCGTTGGGGTAGGCGCAAGCCGCGAGGTGCGTGTGCTGCGGCCGGCACCAGGGCTAGGCGACATCAGCGAGGTAAGTAAGCTCACCTGCTGAATAGCGGTTGAAGGTCGGTAGGCGGTTGTGATACGTCTAAATCGCTAGCGAAATCATTCCGTCGCTTCGCCTGGTTACAGGCCGTTATCCACAGCGCAAGGGGACGACATGCTGTTCGATTGGGTGTATGGGTTGTTCTCCAACGACCTCGCCATTGACCTTGGCACGGCAACGACCCTCACGTTCGTCAAGGGGAAGGGGATCGTGGCAAACGAACCCTCCGTGGTCGCTGTCCAACGCGGGCAGTCTGGAACCAAAAAGGTGCTCGCAGTCGGGAAAGAAGCCAAGGAAATGCTCGGGCGCACGCCTGGCAACATCGTTGCCATCCGCCCCATGAAGGATGGGGTGATCGCGGACTTCGAAGTCACCGAAGCGATGCTCCGTTACTTTATCACCAAGGCGCACAACCGCCGCACCTTGGTCAGGCCCCGCATCATTATTTGCGTCCCCTCGGGAATCACCGAAGTCGAGAAGCGCGCAGTGCGGGACAGCGCGCTCGCCGCTGGCGCCCGTGAGGTGTACCTCATCGAGGAGCCAATGGCAGCGGCCATCGGCGCGGGCCTCCCCATCACGGAACCGTCGGGCAACATGATCGTGGATATAGGCGGTGGCACAACCGAGGTGGCGGTGATCTCCCTGGCCGGCATCGTGTTCGCGAAGTCCATTCGGGTGGCCGGCGACAAGATGGACGAAGCCATCGTTCAGTACATCAAGCGAAAGTACAACCTTCTCATCGGCGAGCGCACGGCCGAGCAAATCAAGAAGGAGATCGGGTCGGCGTATCCGCTCGACGAAGTGCTCAGCGTAGAGGTCAAGGGGCGCGACCTGGTCGCGGGCGTGCCCAAGACCCTCTCGGTAAACTCCGACGAGATCCGCGAGGCCCTGCAAGAGCCGGTCAACGCCATCGTGGATGCAGTGCGGGTGGTCCTCGAGCGCACGCCTCCAGAGTTGTCTGCTGATATCGTTGACAAGGGAATCGTCTTGTCGGGCGGTGGCTCGCAGCTCAAGAACCTCGACGTGATCTTGCGCGAAGAGACCGGGCTTCCGGTGATGGTGTCCGAGAACCCGCAACTCGCCGTCGTCTTGGGTACCGGCCGTGCTCTCGATGAGCTCAGCCTGCTCCGAGAAGTCGCCCTGCAGTAGTCGAGGGGCCGTTGACGGCGACAACTGTGACGCGGCGGGCGCTCGAGTACGTGGCCACCGGACTTCTCCTCGTTGTGCCCCTGGTGATCCTGCAAGCCAATTTCAAGCATCCTGAGCGGCAAAACGCCCTGGATCGAGGTGTGCTCGCCGTGTCGGCGCCTCTCCAACGGGCCATGTCGTGGGTTATCGAAGGCATCGGAGAGGCCTGGTCGGGCTACGTGTGGCTCGTGGATGTCGAGGAAGAAAACAGCGAGCTGCGGCGTGAAAACGATCGACTTCGGAGAGAGCTTGCGGAGCGGACTCGCCTGGCTTCCGACGCGCTGAGGCTCGAGCAACTCGTGGGGCTCAAGGCTCGGATTCCGGCAGATACGGTTGGTGCGCGCGTGGTCGCAGCGGGGACCAATCCTTTTTTCCGCGTAGTACGCATCACTCTCGACCGCGGGGAACGGGAAATCAAGCCCGGCATGCCGGTGCTCGCTCCGGACGGGGTGGTGGGGCGAATCCAGCGTATCCATGGCAGTTATGCAGATGTCCTCTTGGCGGTTGACCCGCAATCCTCCATCGACGTGGTGATGGCGCGCACTGGAGGGCGAGGGGTTCTCAAGGGGCTTGGTGGGGAGAGCAGCTACGGGTGCAAGATCGACTACCTCGAGCGCACTGAGGAAGTAAAGGAAGGGGACCTCGTGCTCACGTCAGGGCTAGGCGGTATCTTTCCCCGCGATGTCCCGCTGGGGAGGATCAAGAAAGTGACCAAGGCAGAATATGGGCTCTACCAAGAGGTGGAAGTCGAGCCTTCCGTCGATTTCTCGCGGCTTTCCCACGTGCTCGTGATCTTGGCACCGCCACCGCCTCCCGATCCCTCCGCGAAGATGAAAAAGTCACCCGAGGCGGCGTTTGGGGTAAAACCGCAGTAGCGAGATGCGGATCTTGGCGCACATCGGCGCTGCGTACCTCACGTTTCTTCTGCTCGGTGCGCTGCTGCGGATTCTGCCGCTTGGGGTCATGGCCCCGCAGGCGCACGTCGTGTTCGCTGCGTATCTCGGCATCACCGCGCGCGGGCGTCTGCCGAGCAGTACCCTCGGTGCGCTGATCATTGGTTATCTCGCAGACTTGCTCAGCGGCTCTCCGCGAGGCCTTTTGGCATTTTCGTGTGGTCTGTTGTGCATCCTGGCCCACGTCGCCTCGTCCCGCCTCCTCGTGCGAGGGCGGGTGTTCGTGGGCGTTTTTGCGATCGTCGCTGGGCTTTTCTCCTTCGTGATCCTAGCGCTGCTTCGGGCGTTTCACGGCGCACCCCTTTTGCCGTGGCCCATGGAGCTCACGTGTGCCCTTGGGGCAGGGCTCGTGACAGGGCTCCTGGCGCCCCTCTTGTTTCGGATGAGCCGCCTGATCGATGCGGCCTTTGCCCGCACCGAACGCGAGCGCGAGGCCGTGCGCGAGGGATACTTGAGCTGATGCCGCTGATCCTCGACCGCCACGTGCCGTCTCCGGGCGTTCCCGAGTTCCAGCGCAGGCTTCGCTGGCTGGCCGCCGCCGTCGGGGTGGCGTTTGCGATCTTGGTCGGGCGTTCTTGGCAACTCCAGGTGGTGAAAGGGGATCGATATCTAGAGCGCTCCACGGACAATTTCGTAAAGGAACGGTGGATCCCTCCCATCCGGGGACGAATCCTCGATCGGGAAGGGGTCGTCCTCGTAGACAACCGTCCCTCTTTCAACGTGTACGTGACCCCCCGTTACTACACTCCTTTGGCCCACGCGAACCTAATCCGTCTCCTGGGACTTAGCCCGAGCGCTGCACAGGAGATCAAGGACAAGGTCGACAAGGCTCGGGTGAAGGACCGCTTCCACGTGGTCCTCGTCCTCGAGGACATCGACCGCGATCGTCTCGCCCTCATCGAGCAGTCGCGGACTGACCTCCCAGGAGTCGACGTGGAGGACGTGCCCCACCGGCACTATCCCCTGGGCACGCTGGCCGCCCACGTCCTCGGCTACATGAATCAGATCAACGAGACGGAGCTAGAAGAGAAGCGGGGGGCTGGGTACGAGCCCGGGGACTATCTCGGCCGGTATGGCATCGAGAAGCAATGGGAAAACTACCTTCGGGGCAAGAAAGGCGTTGAGCGCTTCGTCGTAGACGCCCGTGGCCAGCGCAAGTCCTCCAAGGAAGCAGAAGCGCTTATCGACAAGGAGCGCTTCGTGGCGCCGGTGCCCGGGCACAACGTGGTGCTCACTCTCAGTGTTGAGCTTCAGCGATTGGCAGAGCGCGCGCTTCGCAATCATCCGGCGGGTGGGATCGCGATGGTCGACGTGCGAAGCGGCAAGATCCTGGTTCTCGTGTCCAAGCCGGGGTTTGACCCCAACGTGATGACCGGCCGCTTGACTCGGGCCGAGGAAGCGCAGCTCGAGGCGGATCCTTACAAGCCATTCCTTGATAAGACGCTCCGGCAGCATTACTACCCGGGCTCGACTTACAAGGTTGTGACCGCCGTTGCGGCGCTCTCCGACGGAGTCATAGGGGAAAGCGATCGCGTCACCTGTCGTGGCGGGCATGAGCTGGGCAGGCGGACGTTCCGCTGCACCAAGGCCCATGGGCAGGTTTCCTTGCTTGAGGCCGTTGCCCAATCGTGCAACGTGTACTTCTGGCACTTGGCGCAGAAAGTCGGAATGGACCGGATCGCCGACGTGGCCCAGGACTTCGGCTTCGGTGCACCGACGGGATTGGGCCTCAACGGCGACGTGCCAGGACGAGTCCCGCGCAAGGCGTGGTACGAGAAGCAGGGCGGATTCCGCATTGGCTACACGCTCAAC
Organism: Deltaproteobacteria bacterium; assembly: GCA_016210055.1. Lineage (GTDB taxonomy): Bacteria > Myxococcota_A > Polyangia > Haliangiales > SHYZ01 > JACQUZ01. Next base: position 17,518 of record JACQUZ010000110.1, read on the forward strand.
ACGGCGATTGGTCAAGGAGATACCGAGGTGACGGTCCTCCAGCTCGCGCTGGCGTACGCGACCCTCGCCAACGGCGGACACCTTTGGGTTCCCCAAATCGTCGAGCGAGTGGAGACCGCGAGCGGCACGGAGGTCGCGAGTTTTCCCCCCAAGCTTCGAAGAAAGATCACCGTCTCCGATCGCGTGTTGCGGCTGATCAAGAATGGGCTCTGGGGCGTGGTCAACGACCCCAAGGGAACGGCCTTCGGGGCAAGGCTTGAGTCCACGACCGTAGCCGGGAAAACCGGTACGGCCCAGGTGCGCAAGCTGCAGAAGATGGCCGACGGCGGGTGGCATCCGTATCAGGACCATGCCTGGTTCGCCGGCTTCGCGCCGTACGAGGATCCCCAAGTCGCCATTGTGGTGCTCGTCGAGCATGGCGGGCATGGAGGCCAAGTCGCGGCGCCGGTAGCCATGGAGGTGATCCGCGGGTACATGGACATGGTCGGGTCGCGGGTTGCCTCACAGGCGGGAGCGAAGGGCAGGCCATGACAGGCCGGGCCCTGTGGCGTCGCTTCAAGATGCACTTCGACTGGGTGCTCCTGCTCGTCGTGGTGCTCATATGCTCCATCGGGCTGCTCAACCTGTACAGCGCCACCCGCTACGTCACGCAGTCGGGGCTGTTCGGCAAGCAGGTGATGCTCATGCTGGTGGGCCTCTTCCTGTTCTTCCTCATGGCAGTCCTGGATTACCGCGCGTGGGTTCGGGTGGCATGGTTGGTCCTCCTCATCGGCACTGTGGCGGTCGTGGCAGTGCACTTCAGCGGATATGCGGCAAAGGGGTCACAGCGCTGGCTGGGCTGGCAGTCGGCAAGGATCCAGCCGAGCGAGTTTATCAAGCTGGCAGTGATAATCGCCCTCGCGCGCCTCGTCCACGACAGCGGCTCTCAGGAAATTCCGTGGTCTGGGATTCTCCTGCGCGTCTCGGCGCTGGGGGTCGTCGTGATTCTCATCGCTTGGCAGCCGGATCTAGGAACTGCTACGCTCGTGGGCCTGATTGCGGTGTCTGTGGCTGTCCTGGCATCGCGCAGGCTCTGGCCCTTTCTCGTCGGCATCGTCCTCACGGCTGCCGCTGTCCCCGTGATGTGGAGTCATCTCCTCGCGGATTACCAGAAAAAGCGGATCCTCACGTTTCTCGATCCACAATCGGACCCATCGGGCGCAGGCTGGCATGCAAGGCAGTCGATTTTCGCAGTTGGCTCCGGTCGCCTGCTCGGCAAGGGATACATGCATGGGACCCAGAACCAGCTCAATTTCTTGCCAGAGCAGTGGACTGATTTCCCCTTCTCGGTGTGGGCGGAGGAGTGGGGATTTCTGGGCGTGATCGTGCTCCTGGGGCTTTACCTGTTCCTGATCCTTTGGATGGTGCACGTGGCCTCGCAGGCACGAGACCGGTTTGGTGCAGTGCTTTGCGTGGGGGTCGCGGCGCTGCTCTTCTGGCACGTATTCGTGAACATCGCCATGGTGACCGGGCTGGCTCCGGTGGTGGGCGTCACATTACCGCTCGTGAGCTACGGGGGATCGAGCGTGCTTACGGTGTTTCTTGGGCTAGGGCTCGTGGCCAGCGTGTCCATGCGTCGGTTCGCTCGGTAGGGAGCCTCCACCACCCCTACGAATGGACGTGGTGCATGCGCTTGCGGAGAAGCTCGATAATAAAGCGCCGCACGCGCCGCTCGGACGCCTCATCGTTCGCCGTGAACGCCACGCCGAAACCTGGGCGTCCGGTTTTTGATGGGTCTGCGAGCCAGGCGATCTTGCCGCGCACTCGCAGGCCATGCTCGAGGGCACCGGGCCGACGTTCGACCTCGCAGCCCACGTAGGCGCCGACATCGGCGCGGAGCGCGGTCTCAACGAACACCCCGCCCGTGCCGATGTCCGTGATCACGCCTTTCGCGGGCTCCGTCCCAAGGTGCACGAGCACGGGAAGATCGCAGGGCAGGCGCACGCAATCTCGCCTTTCCTCCGATGGGAAGTCGGTCGTCAGGAGTTCTACGAGTCGGCGTTCGATGTGCTGCCTTCGTGCTCCATCTTCGGGCGAGGCAAAGCCGCCTGTGCCAGTACGCCGGACCTCGATGTCCTCCAACTCGTCTACGAGCGATGCGAATTCCTGGGTATTGGTCTCCACGCAGTCCTCCCCGAGGGGCCACATCCAGCGTGATGCCCCGCACGGTCCAATTATGGCCAAGATGGGGTGTTCGTGGAAGGGGGTGGTTGAATCCGCGCTGGGGGATGCTGTTCTGTCTACATGGCCTTCTTGATGGCTTCTTCAATCTTGGCCCGTGGCACGGCTCCCACCACTTGGGCTACGACGTTGCCCCCCTTGAAAACGAGAAGGGTTGGGATCGAACGGATTTGGTATTGCTGTGGAACTTGTTGGTGTTCATCCACGTTCATCTTGCCCACCTTGAGGCGGCCCTGGTACTCCTTGGCCAACGCCTCTACGGTAGGGGCTATGGCGCGGCATGGCCCGCACCAAACGGCCCAAAAGTCGACCAGCGCCGGCAGCTCAGACTTGAGGATCTCCTGCTCGAAGTTCTGGTCCGAAAGCTCAGTGATGTCCTGATTCGCCATGGCGCCTTTATACGGACGCCCCCCAGTTTGCGCAAGATCGGAGGTCGGCCTATGATGTCCGCAAGCAAGATGGCTCGCTTGTTTATCTCACAGGATCGCCTCGACAGTTGGTCCTCGGAGGATCGCGTCAGAGTTGAAGGCGATCTCATGACGCTTTCCGGGGATGGAAGGAGCTTCAAGCTCAAGCCTGCGGTGCGGTTCATCAAGGTCTCTGACGACAGCCCCGACCCGCATGGACTCATTGGAAAAGTGAGGACTATCGAGGTCCTCGTGAAGTCCGGCGGTGAGCACTACATGGACTCCGTCATTTTCCAAGAAACTGCCTACGACGTGCAGCAGGGTTTTTTGGGCGAACCCACGCGCCGCGAGCCTCTATCAGCACGAACGGAAGGATAGCCATGCCTGGCGCCGCCTGGTTTTGGGGAGCCTTATCGCTCTACGGAGTGGCGACGGTCTTGTACCTCGTGTTCCTGGGGCAAGCGAAAGGAAGTGTTTCTCGTCCTGCCCAGGGAGCACTTCTGGCCGGGTTCATTGCGCACTTCTTGGAGATCGGCGCACGCGGGATCGCCGGGCTTCATCCGGTGTCTTCCGCTGGGGACTCTGTAGGATTTCTGGCGTGGCTGCTCGTAGGCGCCTTCCTTATCACGCAGCTGAAACGGAGGCTTCTCGCCGTCGGTGCCACCGTGGCGCCTGCGGCATTGCTCCTGCTCGTCTCGGCACGCTTCGCAAGCCCCGGCCCTGGTGGCGACACCACGTCGGGGCTCGGGGTGCTGGGGCGAGTGCATATTTCCCTGGCCACCCTGGGCGTGTCGTTGTTTGCCTTCGCGACGGCGCTGGCGGTCATTTACCTCTTTGAAGAACGCCAGCTCAAGCACAAGCACATCGGCCGCCTCGTCAAGAAGGGGATCGCGCTCGAGACCCTGGACACGCTTCTCCACCGCTGCGTGCAGGTGGGGTTCCCCATCTTTACCGTGGCGATCGTGGCCGGTGCCATCTGGAGCGGAAAGAAGAATGGGGGGATTCGTCCCGAGTACAGCGTCGCGATGGTCGCGTGGTGCTCCTTCGCAGGCCTCTTGCTCGCTCGTCAGGCAGCCGGATGGCGTGGAAGAAGGGCGGCGCTCATGACCCTCGTGGGCTTTTCGGCATCGCTCGTCGTTCTGGCGATCTACCTCGTCCGCCACGTCACGGGAGGGTGAGCGTGCGTGCGGAGCTGATTGTGGTGGGGCTTTCCTACCGGACTGCCCCCTTGGAAATCCGCGAGAAGCTGTCGTTCCCAGACGAAGTGATCCCTCACGCGCTGAACGCCATTTGCGGCCTTCCTTCTGTCGGAGAGGCGATCCTCGTGTCGACGTGCAACCGCGTCGAGATCTACGCGGCCACGCGCGCCGGGACTTCGGCCGCGGCGGTTCCAGCGGCTTCGGGGGAAATCCGTCGGTTCCTCGTCGACTCGAGGGGCGAGCCAGCAGACAAGCTCTCCGCGCACCTGTATGAGCGCTCGGGCGAAGCAGCGGTGAGGCATGTCTTTCGTGTCGCATCCTCCCTCGATTCGCTGGTGATCGGGGAGTCCCAGATCCTCGGGCAACTCAAGACCGCATATGGCACGTCGTCGCAGGCGGGATGCGTGGGCCCGCTCTTGGGCCGCTGCTTGGAGCGGGCATTCGGCGTGGCCAAGCGCGTGCGCACGGAGACCGCCATTGCTCGCGGCGCTGCCAACGTGTCCTCCGTGGCCGTTGACCTCGCCCAGCGCATTTTCGGAGACCTCGGTGACAAGCGCGTGCTCGTGATCGGGGCCGGCAAAATGTCGGACTTGGCGGCGCGTCACCTGCGTGCCGCAGGCGCCCTGGAAATCCTAGTCACGAATCGCTCCCCAGAGCGTGCGGAAGAGCTGGCCCGGCGGGTCGATGGGGTGGCGCGCCGTTTTGAAGAGCTCGACAAGCTCCTCACTGCGGCGGACATTGTCATCTCATCCACCGGTTCTCGTGAGCCGATCGTGTCGGTGGGCCTGATGAGGTCGATCGTGAAGGCGCGTCGCCACCGGCCGATTTTCCTCATCGATATTGCAGTACCTCGGGACATCGACCCGCTGGCTGCAAAGCTTGATGGGGTGTACCTCTACGACGTCGATGACCTCCAGCAGGTGGTGGCGGACAACCTGAAGGAGCGGAAGAAGGAGGCCGGAAGCGCCGAGCGCATCATCGAGGCCGAGGTCGTCGAATTCATGGCCTGGCTACGCGCGCAGGGGGTCGTGCCCACGATAAGAGACCTGAGGGAGCATTTCCTCAACGTCGCCCGAGCCGAGGCGGAAAAGACCCTGTTGCGCATCGGGACCGAAGTGGGGCAGAAGGAAGAAAAAGCGATTCGCCAGCTCGCGGAGTCAATTGTGAACAAGCTCTTACACGCTCCACTCATGACCCTGAAAGAGGGTGAGCAGGAAGAGGCAGAACTCATGGTGGCGGTCACGCGCCGTCTCTTTGCGCTGTCCGAGCATCAAGGTGAGGAACGTCAGGCGGGGCCTGTGGCCGTCACGGGGGAAAAGCCATGAGCAAGCCGCTCGTGATCGGCACGCGAGGCAGCGCGCTCGCCCTCTGGCAGGCGAACCACGTCAAGGCTCGCTTGGAGGCCGCGGACCCAGGTCTTTCCGTCGAGCTTCGCGTCATCAAGACCAAGGGAGACAAGATCCTGGATGCGCCCCTGTCCCAGGTCGGCGGCAAGGGGCTGTTCGTGAAGGAGATCGAGGAGGCACTTCTCGCGGGCCAGGTAGACCTTGCGGTCCACAGCATGAAGGATGTCCCGGCGGAGCTCATGCCCGGGCTTATCCTCGCCGCCGTGTCCCAGCGTGAGGATCCGCGCGACGTCCTCGTGTCGCGCCACGCGGGGGGACTTGATGGGTTGCCCCCGGGAGGCCACGTGGGCACCTCTTCTCTTCGCAGGATCTGCCAGCTCAAGGCGCGGCGTCCCGATCTGCGGATTGCGCCGCTTAGGGGCAATGTCGATACCCGCCTGCGTCGCCTCGATGCCGGCGACTTCGATGCGGTCGTCCTGGCCGCCGCAGGGCTCGTGCGACTGGGCCATGCGGCGCGCATCACCGAGCACCTCTCGGCTGACGTGAGTCTCCCCGCCGTTGGCCAAGGGGCCCTTGGGCTCGAAACCCGCGAGGGCGACGCGGCCACCCGTGACCGGGTCGTTGGCGTCCTCCATGACGTGTCCACGGCCGACTGCGTGGCCGCCGAACGGGCGTTCCTTGGCCGCCTGAACGGGGGCTGCCAAGCGCCCATTGGCGCCCATGCGACCCTCGCGGATGGAGCTATCTCTCTCGATGGGCTGGTGGGTGAGGTGGACGGCGCGAGTATCCTCCGGGCCCACGTGGGTGGGCCTAGGAACCGCGCGCTTTCCCTAGGCCAAGAGCTCGCTGAGATGCTCCTCGCCAGAGGAGCTGCCGAGATTATCGATCGCTGCCGCGCCCAGTTCGTCGTCGGTGGGGCGTAGGGTTAGAACGGGCCGTCGCCGTCCACCGGGACCAGACCGACCTCTTTCTCTAGGGCACGCGCAAGGGCGTCTGCCTCCTCTTCCCGGCCCGGAGCCACCCACCATTCGATGAGCCCACTCCCTGCGCGCGGCGAGACCACCACGGCGAGTCCCTCATAGGCTTCAACGACCATGCGCACGTACGAAATGGCGTGAAGCGGAACGCGAAATCGGCGGAGCGTGGTGTCCACGATGTTCTAGGCTAGCATGGGATGCCCACGGACCAGGGCTGCGCCATCCGGATGGAACGTACAAACTATTTTGCAGAGTCCGCAGTGAAAAGGTAGGATCGAACGGCGAGGCGAGAATCGGTATTCGTGCGAGTGCTTCCCATGAGTGTGGGTCTCAAGCAGCTCTTGCGACCAGGAGTCCGATGGCTGTTTCTCGGGGCCCTCGTGGGATGTTCCTCGACTGCGGCCGGGCGCAAGGATGCGGACGAGCTGCGGCGGGAGCTTGCCCGCCTGAGGCAGCAGGCCTCCCGGACGGACAACACCCTTCGCGATCTGGAGAACCGGATTTTCCTTCTTGAAGATCGACTAGAGACAGCCGCGACTCTCGCAGCAAAGAAAGAGGGGGTTCCGCGGTTGCCCGTGGTGACCAAGAGCCCCTCGGTGACCACCGGCGAGCCACTGGCCATGCCCCCTGCGCAGGGCGCGCCCATGGTACCGACGGGCGCCGGCGTGGTCCCGCGACAGGGCGACGAAGACGTAGAGGTGTCGTATGAAGGCGAGGCCGCGCTGCCTATCGGCGCCAGGCCAATGTTGCGATTGCACGAGTCGGATCGCCAGGAGCCCATGGTGCCTGCAGAGGAGAGGGGCCCCATGGCGCGGCGGATCACCCACAGCGTGTCGGGTCCGACGGGATTTCCCGATCCGGCCCAGGTGACAGACCGCATTCCCGTGGTTCCGCTTCCAGAAAAGCGGGCCACGGCCCCAGCGGCGGCTCCTTTGGCGGGCGTGGATCCCATCAGCTTGTACAAGGAGTCACAGGCTGCGCTACAAAGGCGCGAGCACCCCGTGGCCATTGCCGGGTTCGAGCGCTTCCTTACCCAATGGCCCGAACACGACTTCGCCGACAATTCGCAGTACTGGCTCGCTGAAGCGTACTACGATCAGCGAGACTACGGTGCCGCCCTGGGTGAGTTCCGCAAGGTTGTCAAGCGCTACCCGTCGGGGAACAAGGCCCCCGACGCCATGCTGAAGATCGGTTACTGCTATGCCAAGCTAGGCGAGCTCGAGAGCGCCCGCGACGTGCTCTCGCAGATTGTGGAGATATACCCAACCACCAGCGCGGCGAAGCTTGCCACCAAGCGGCTTGAGGAAATGCGGGAGTAGGGGGTTCCATGTCGAGGTTTCGTACCTTCGGTGCGTTGCTCTGTTTCCTGGCGTCGTCCGGTGGACGCGTGTCCGCGCAGGGGGTCCCTACGATTAATCCCTCTGGAGAAGGCGCTGCCCCGGCCCCCAGTCAAGGTGTTGACACGCCGCCCGCTGGAATGCCCGGAGCGCCGACTCCCGGAGGAGAAACGGCCGCGCCGGCGGGTGGTTTCTATTACACGGAGCCGGTCGGCGAGGAAGAGAAGCAGGCAGAGAACGAAAACGCCGGCCCCGTTCCCGAAATGCACGTGGTGAAAGAAGGAGACACCCTTTGGGAACTCTGTGACCTGTACTTCCGAAACCCGTGGGAGTGGCCGCGGATTTGGTCATACAACCCGACCATCACGAATCCGCACTGGATCTATCCCGGTGACCTCGTGCGGCTCCTCCCAGAGACTATCGCCACCCAGGCGAGCGCACCCAGACCCCCTGCTTCGGTCGCACTCCTCGAGGGGACGGCCGCAAGTGGATCGCGCACGGTCGAGCTCAGGCAGATCGCGTTCGTAACCCTCGAAGACCTCCGCTGGGCTGGAAGTATTGCGGGCTCCCCCGAGGAGAAAATCATGCTGGCCCAGGGGGACGAGGTCTATCTCGACTATCCCGAGGGGCGTCCGCCACAAGTGGGCCGCCGGTATGCGGCTTATTCGCTTACAAAGGAAGTCGTTCACCCGCAGACGAAGAAGAAGGTGGGCGCCTTCGTTCTCCTCCGAGGTGAAATCGAAGTTCGGGAGGTCAAGAAGGGAAAACATGCCCGAGGAATCATCACCTACAGCAACGAGGTCATGCAACGCGGCGATCGGGTCGGTAACCCGAAGACGCAATTCAAGCAGGTGGCTCCAGTGACTGCCGACGTCGACGTCGAAGGGGTCATTGTGGAGACGCTCGGTACCGACGAGATTGCCGGAGCAGGGCAGCTCGTGTTCATCGACCGCGGGACCGCCGCCGGTATCAAGGTGGGCAACCGAATGTACGTGGTGAGGCGTGGTGATGCCTACAACGTCAACATGGGGCCAAAGGCCAATGCAGGGAGGGATGACCGCCGTTTCCCCGAGAAAGCCATCGCAGAATTGCGGATCGTGGAAGTCGACGACACGAGCGCCGTGGGAGTCATCAGCTTCTCCACCCATGAGTCCGAAATCGGCGACCATGTGGTCATGCGCAAGGGAAAGTAACGGGACCAGGAAGCTCACTGCGGGAAACAAGGAAGCGGGCGACAGGTCTGTTCAATCGACAATAACTAATTGAAAATACTAGAATTCGATCATCCGCTCTTGACGATACCCCATCGGGTGGCTAAACGGTCAGGCTTCGTGGCTCATTTTTCTCCAGGCTCGGACCCACGCGACAGGTCGCTTTCCAGGAGCGACAGCGAATATCCTGCGCGCCTACGCGCGGTTGCCGATGCCCCTGAGTCGCTTTTCATCCGAGGGAAAATTCCTAGTCGTTCCCCAGTGGTCGCGTTGGTGGGCTCGCGGGCCGCGTCGGGAGCTGCCATGAAGCGCGCTCATGGCCTTGCCAAAGAGCTTTCCAGCTGCGGGGCTCTCGTGATTTCCGGTGGCGCGCTCGGCGTGGACACGGCCGCCCACCTTGGGGCGCTCGCAGCCTCGGCCCCTACAGCGGTAGTTCTGGGTACGAGTCTCGACAATCCCTATCCGTCGCGCAACCTTCCTCTATTTGGGGACGTGGTACGCGGGGGCGGGGCGCTCGTAACTCCTTTTCCCATGGGCTCGCCAGTATTACGGTGGCAATTCCCGCGTCGCAATCGGGTAATCGCGGGGATGGCCGATATTGTGGTGGTGGTAGAAGCCTCCCCCAAATCGGGTGCCCTCTACACGGCCCAGGCGGCCAGCGACTACGGCCGAACGATCTGTGCGTGCCCTGGTTCGCCCGGCGCCGATGCGCTCTTGGCACAGGGAGCGTCCGTGGCTGAGACCGCGGATGACGTGGTTTCGGCCTTGGCTGGTCGCTCGCGAGCACGTGAGGCCCCCGTGCTCGAGGCGGGGAGCGAGGCCGCCCGTGTCCTTTCGGCGGTGGATCCAACTCTGCCTCGATCGGTCGAATCGATAAGTGCCACGGCTGGAGTGGCCTCGGTGCGCACGGCGAGCGTGTTGTTCCACCTGGAAGTTGATGGCTTGGTCTTTGCCGTCCCTGGTGGGCGGTACGTGCGATCTTCTCTTGGGAGCCGCACGATAACGATGTGAGGAGAATCGATTCTCGATGGCTTCGAAGAGCAAGGAAAAGACGTTGGTCATCGTTGAGTCCCCCGCCAAGGCGAGGACCATCAAGAAATACTTGGGGAATGCCTACACCGTGAAGGCGTCGGTAGGACACGTGAAGGACCTGCCCAAGTCCAAGCTCGGCGTCGATCTCGAGAACGACTTTGCCCCTCATTACGTGGTCATCCGCGGCAAGGCCAAGGTCCTTTCCGATCTTCGAAAGAGCGCGAAGGAAGTCGACAAGGTCTTCCTCGCCCCGGACCCGGATCGGGAAGGGGAGGCCATCGCCTGGCACATTGCCGACGAAATAAAGGAGGTCAACGCCAACATCCAGCGGGTCCTGTTCAACGAGATCACCAAGAAAGGGATCACTGAGGCACTCAAGCATCCGGTGACCCTTGATTCCCAGAAATACGAATCTCAGCAGGCACGCCGCATTCTGGACCGACTCGTGGGCTACGAGATCAGCCCGATCCTTTGGAAGAAAGTAAAACGGGGCCTTTCCGCCGGGCGGGTCCAGTCGGTGGCGGTGCGCATCATCGTCGAACGGGAAACCGAGATCTCTTCGTTCAAGCCCGAGGAGTATTGGACGGTTGACGCCGAGTGCGAAGGCAAGAATCCCCCCCCATTCATTGCCCGAGCCTTCAGGTGGAACGGGGAAAAAATCGACCTCACGAACCAGGAGGCGGCCGAAAAAGTTGCCGAGGAGCTGCGTCGCGCCGCGGCAGTCGTCCAGAAGGTCGAGCGCAAGGAGCGGCGCCGAAACCCGGCCCCTCCGTTTATCACCTCCAAGCTCCAGCAGGAGGCCGCACGCAAGCTCCGTTTCACAGCCAAGAAGACAATGGCCCTCGCCCAACGCCTGTACGAAGGCGTGGATCTGGGCGAAGAGGGGCCGGTCGGTCTCATCACGTACATGCGTACCGACTCGGTGCGGTTGTCCGACGACGCGGTGGCAGAGGCGCGGGGTTACATCGAGCAACGGTATGGCAAGGAGTACCTGCCGCCGGAACCCATCAGCTACAAGAGCGCCAAGCAGGCGCAGGGGGCGCATGAGGCGATTCGACCCACGTCTACCAAGTTCGATCCCGAAACCGTGCGAAAGCTCTTGCTCGTCCCGCTCGAGGCCAAGCGCGACGCAGGCGAGCGCTCGGAAAAGCTCGCCTCGGAAATCCGTGACTATGAAGATCAGCTCAAGCTGTACACGCTCATCTGGAACCGTTTCATCGCGTGCCAGATGACGTCTGCGGTGCACGACCAAACCATCGTGGATATCTCGTGTGGCCTAGCCACGCTTCGGGCCACGGGACAGGTCCTCAAGTTCCCCGGCTTCACGCGCGTCTACATGGAATCCGAATCCGATGACGAGGCGGCGCAGAAAGCCGAAGAACAGGACAAGCTCTTGCCATCGCTGACCGAGGGAGAGCCCTTGACCGTTCGGTCGATCAACCCCGAGCAGCACTTCACCCAGCCGCCTCCGCGGTTCACGGAAGCGTCACTCGTCAAGGAGCTCGAAGAAAAGGGGATTGGCCGTCCATCTACCTACGCGGCCATCCTGTCGACCATCCAGGATCGGGGGTACGTGGAGAAGCGAGAGGGGCGCTTCTTTCCCACCGAGCTCGGCACGCTCGTTAACGGCCTGCTCGTGGATGCGTTTCCAGACATCTTGAACGTCGACTTCACCGCGCACCTCGAAGAAGACCTCGACAAGGTCGAAGAGGGGCAGGCCGATTGGGTCAAGGTATTAAAGGAGTTCTATAACCCCTTCAAGATCGACCTGGCGAAGGCCGAAGCGAACATGCGCGACGTCAAGCGCGAGGAGATTCCCACCGAGCACAGCTGTGAGAAGTGCGGCCGCACGATGGTAATCAAGTGGGGGCGGAATGGGTCTTTTCTCGCCTGCTCGGGCTATCCGGAGTGCAAGAACACCAAGGAGTTCACCCGCCGCGAGGACGGATCCATCGAAATCGCGCCCGAGCCCACGACTGACGAGAAATGCCAGAACTGCGGCGCGGACATGAAGGTCAAGCGGGGCAGGTTCGGTGAGTTCTTGGCCTGTTCACGCTACCCAGAGTGCAAGACGACCAAGCCGATTTCGCTCGGCGTATCTTGTCCCCGGCCCGGCTGCGACGGGTTCCTCGCGGCAAAGCGTTCGAAGCGCGGGAAGGTTTTTTACGGCTGCTCGAACTACGCCAAGACCAAGTGCGATTTCGTAGCCTGGGACCGCCCGGTCAAGACCCCTTGCCCCAAGTGCAACGCGCCGTTCCTCACCAAGAGGGTACTCCGCCGTGGAACTTCGATTCGGTGCGTCACCGAGGGTTGTGGGTATGGCTATGCGGAAGGGGACACCACCGAGGCAGAGGTGACTGGCGAAAGTGCAGGTTGACGTCCACGTGATTGGGGGTGGCCTCGCCGGTTCCGAGGCCGCTTGGCAGCTTGCCGAACGGGGGCTCAAGGTGACGCTGGTCGAGATGAAGCCTGCGCTGCTCTCCCCAGCACACCAGGCGCCGTTCCTCTGTGAGCTGGTCTGCTCCAACTCACTTCGCTCAGACGAGAAATCCACTCCGGCAGGGCTTCTCAAGGCCGAGCTAAGGCGGGCCGGTTCCCTGGTCATCGCGTGCGCTGACCTCCACCGTGTTCCAGCGGGCGACGCGCTTGCCGTCGACCGGGTTGGCTTTAGCCGGGAGGTGACCGCGCGGATCGCGATGCATCCGAACATCCGCATCTTGCGGCGGGTCGTGGACGAGCTCCCTCAAGGTCCCGTGATCGTGGCGACGGGGCCGCTCACCGGAGGGGCCTTGGCCGAAGAGGTGCGTGCCGCCTTGGGGGGAGATCGCCTGTACTTCTACGACGCGATCGCACCCATCGTCGATGCCGAGACCATCGATTGGAACCATGCCTTTCGCCAGTCGCGTTGGGACTCACGAAAAGTAGATGAAGGGGTTGGGCTTCCAGCGGGCGACTACGTGAATTGCCCGCTCTCGCGCGACCAGTATCATGCGTTCGTCAGGGAAATCCGCGCTGGTCGCAAGATTAGCCCTCATGGCTTCGAGGAGCCCAAGTACTTTGAAGGGTGTCTCCCAATTGAAGTGATGGCCGACCGCGGAGAGGACGTCTTGGCGTTCGGCCCCATGCGCCCGATCGGCCTCATCAACCCGAAAACGGGATCTCGCCCGTTCGCCGTGGTGCAGCTCCGGCCGGAGAACCGCTACTTCACGGCGTACAACATGGTGGGCTTCCAGACGAGGTTGGCGTATCCAGAGCAGAAACGCGTGTTCCGGCTGGTCCCGGCGCTGCGTGAGGCGGAGTTTCTGCGCTATGGCTCGATCCATCGGAATTCGTACATCGACTCGCCGAGACTCCTTGGTCCGGAGCTGGAGCTCCTTTCACGGCCCAACGTGCGCTTTGCAGGGCAGATCACCGGTGTCGAAGGCTATATCGAATCGTGCGCCATGGGATTACTTGCCGCCGTGTTCTTGGCGGCAAGGCAACGGGGTACGCGGGCTACCGCACCGCCAGCGACTACCGCACTCGGTGGGCTCTATCGCCACGTGAGGGCGCCGCGGCAGCCGGAGGAGCGTTTCTCGCCGACGAACATCAACTTCGGCTTGCTCCCGCCTGCCGATGCGACGGTTCGAAAGAAGGATCGCCGTGCTTGGATGACGGCGCGTGCCGAGCGCGATCTCGTGCCTTGGCTCGAGGAAGTCGGGGTTCGCCCGTGTGTCGGTGTGCCGAAAACAGAAAGGGCCGAGCGAGCGGCCCTTTCCTAGCTTCTCAGCTTCAAGGAGGGTCTAGTTCGTCTTACGCACGTTGCTTGCGTGCAATCCTTTCGGACCCTGTTGGATCTCGAACTCGACGACCTGCCCTTCAGTGAGTGATTTGAATCCGTCTCCTTGAATGGCCGTATAGTGGACGAACACGTCCGGACCATCCTCCCGCGCAATAAAACCATAGCCCTTTGCGTCGTTGAACCATTTGACCTTACCTGTGGCTATCACGATGTCCTCCTACCAAGACGACAAGTAATAAAAAGCCAGCGTGCGTCGTCGGAGTCAATCGCACAGGTAGAAAATCGCACCACGCAGTGGAAAATTTCACTACATCTAACTCCACGCGATTGTTGGGAAATAACTGGGCGGAAAATTCTGATGCTCATTCAATCAATAAAGCTTCCGCACGTGGCTGCCCGGGAAATAATGCTTCAAGATGCGCCGGTAGTCGTGCCCCGCTTCGGCCATTCCAATGGCGCCCGTTTGGCACATTCCCACCCCGTGGCCAAAGCCGGCTCCGTCAATCGTCCACGAAATAACCTGCCCGTTGGATGATTTCTCTGGGCGCGCCATAAAGAGGCTACTTCTAAGGCCACCGAGGAGGCGCCGAATCCGCAGGTCCCCCTCGACGGTTGCGGTGCCCCGTGCCCCGGCGATGCGCAGCACCTTGATTCGACCAGAAATGCCCCGTTCAATCGCGAGTAGTTCCTTTACGGATCCGACGTGCGGAAATTCCGCAGCGACCAACGAATCAAGCTTTGCCGCTGAGAAGGTGACGGTCCAACGGTACCGCCCGCGCGCGAACGAGGTGCTCCCGCAATTGGTGGCGCTCGCTGGGGCTGCAAGGAAGTCGCCAACACGCTCGTTCGAGATACCCTGGCTAAAGGCAGCAAGAGGGTTGCCTACCGAGAGCGTATCGAGGCGCCCTCGCAGCGAAGGGTCCGGACGCGTTTCCCAGATGTTCTCGTTGTGTTCGCCATGGCCACCGCACGACGCGCTGTAGTACACGGGCACAAGACCTCCCCCGCCGTCACGCAGGAGCACTTCGCCACGGGTAGCCCTCACTGCCGAGGTCGTACGCGGGTGCTCTTCCAGCACGCCGCTGTAAACTTGGCAATGCTGGGTGGAGCAGAGCAAGAATGGATCGGCGAAGTGGCGCGTCCCAATGCGGGCCAGAAGCTCGTCACGAGCGGCCACGGCCTGTGCCTTCAATGCCTCCATCGGCGCGTCGGGAAAAATTTCGGACGGCACCAACCCAGCGAGGAGTCGATCTTCCGGCACTGCGTTCACCACGGTGAGCAGGCCATCTCGCCCCTGCGTCACGTAAATACGACCGGCGTACGTTCGGGTTGCTTTCTTTTCGGCGCCGACCTGGGATCCCCCCCCGCCATGCACCACGTCTCTTACAGTGATGGCTTGGTCTCCGTCGGGTGAAAACCAAAGGACCCCTTCATTCCTGACCGCCGTCCCAGATCTTTCTTCGCGGGCGACCAGGGTGCCGCGGGGGGGCTCGATCATTTCGGGATGGACGAAAGCGTGCACGCCCCATTTCTGTGACAAGGCCTTGGCCGTGCGGGTGGCAGCCGTCTCGTTCCCTTCTGGCGCAACTCCGAGGAACAGCTCCCGGCTATCGATGACGTCTCCCTCGACACCAAACACCACGCCGGTCTCGAAGGTCTTTGTGGCATGCCCTCGTTTTTCCCAAGTGGCGATCTCCTCCTCGGTCGCC
>JACQUZ010000109.1 GCA_016210055.1 Deltaproteobacteria bacterium
GGAGAGCTCCGCCGATTATCATCGGCGGGCCGCAGAAGCTCGGAGAGCTCCGCCGATTAACATCGGCGGGCAGCAGAAGCTCGGAGAGCTCCGCCGAATGGCACTTGTCCCACCCCTTCTTCCCGTGGATACTTCCGCGGCCAGAGGAAACGATGGAACGAGTCCACTATCCCGACGGAAACGTCCTCCTCCGCAATCTCACCCGGAACTTCCCGGTCATCTCGCATGGGCAAGGCGTCTACCTGTTCGATGCGGACGGCAAGAGGTACTTCGACGGCTCGTCTGGCGCTCTGGTCGTCAGCGTGGGCCATGGCAATGAAGAGGTCAGCCGCCGCGTGTACGAGCAGCTTCGGCGAGTCGCCTACGTGAACGGCACCCAGTTCACCACGCGAGCCACCGAGGAGCTGGCGACACGCCTGTGCGCTTTGGCGCCAAAGGGGCTCACGCGGGCCTGTTTCTTGGGATCGGGCTCAGAAATCGTCGAAGCGGCGATCAAGTTCGTCCGCCAGATCTGGGTAGAGCGGGGAGAACCCCACCGTTCGAAGGTCATCGCGCGGATGCCGAGCTACCACGGCAACACGCTGTACGCGCTGTCCCTGTCCGGCCGGCCTCATTACAAGAAGTTCTTCGGCCCCCTGCTCACCGAGGTCGTGACCACTCCGGCGCCGTACGAATACCGATCTGGACTTGCCGACTACGCGCAAGACGGAGCGAGCCATTACGCACGCCTCCTCGAGGAGACCATCCTTCGGGAGGGACCGGATACCGTGGCGGCGTTCATCGCCGAGCCCGTCATTGGCTCTTCGGCTGGCGCCGCGCTCCCTCCTCCAGGCTACTTCTCGCGCGTGTCGGAGGTGTGCCGCAAGTACGGGGTGCTCACCATCGCCGACGAGATCTTGTGCGGTTCGGGCCGCACCGGCAAGTTCTTCGCCAGTGAGCATTTTGACTTCGTCCCGGACCTGGCTGTCTTGGGCAAGGGCCTCGGCGGGGGATACGTGCCCGTGAGCGCGCTGCTCGTGCGCGACGATCACGTGGAGGAAATGCGCAAGGGGTCCGGGTCGTTCCTCCATGCCCAGACGTACTTGCAGGCGCCGTCGATGACGGCTTCCGCACTTGCCGTCCTCGAGTACTTCGAGGCGGCCCAGCTGGTCGCGCGTGCTGCGAGCGTTGGGGCGATTCTCCAGCGCCGGCTTCGTGAGGAAATCCTTCCCCTGCCCTACGTCGGAAACGTGTCGGGAATCGGTCTCCTCGCCGGCATCGAGTTCGTCGAGGACAAGAAGTCCAAGAAGCCATTCCCACGCTCGAAAAAGCTGATTGAGGGCTTGCTTGCCCACTGCTCCGAGAATGGCCTTATCCTATGGCCCAACACCGGCCACGCCGACGGTGTTCATGGCGATCTGGCCATGGTCGGGCCGCCCCTCACGATAAGCGAGGCCGAGGTGGAAGAGCTGGTACAGCTCATTCGGACCAACATCCTTAGCCACATGGAGAAACTATGAAATTCCGCGTCACGTATTCGGTGCTGAGCGCCGACCTCGAAGAGCTTCACAAGGAGTTCGACGGCGTGCTGGAGAAAGTGCGCGCGCGCCAGGGAGGCGAGTATCCCTCGTGGATTAATGGCAAGCCTCATCTTTCCGGTCGAATCATCGAGAACCGAAACCCCGCAGACACCCGCCAGTTGCTCGGGCGTTTTCATGCTGCGCCAGCGGACAAGCTCGACGAGGCGGTGCGTGCGGCCAGGGAAGCCCAAAAAGGCTGGGGCAGGACTCCTTGGCAGGAGCGGGTCCAGGTCATCCGGCGCGCGGCTGACAAGATCTCCGAAAACCGCCTCGAGCTGGCGGCGATCATGGCGCTTGAAACGGGCAAGAACCGGATGGAGTCGCTCGGCGACGTGGAAGAAGCGGCGGATCTGTTCCGCTACTACGCCTCGCAGCTCGAGGAGTCGAATGGCTTCTTGAAGCCGCTTGGCAAGCTCTCGCCCAATGAAGACACGCGGAGCGTGCTCCGCCCACTTGGCGTGTTCGCGGTCATCTCCCCGTTCAATTTCCCCCTAGCGCTCCCCGTCGGAATGACCGGTGGCGCGCTCCTCGGAGGCAACGCGGCCATCCTCAAGCCGAGCGAGGACACGCCCTGGTGTGCGCACAGGCTGCTTGAAATCCTTAGGGACGCGGGTCTTCCCGACGGGCTGTTCCAAGTCATGCATGGCGACGGCAGCCTCGGAGCCGCGCTGGTGCGCCACCCCGGCGTCGATGGCGTGGCGTTCACAGGCAGCAAGGAAGTGGGCATGGACATTCTCCACGCCCTACAGGCGGTCTATCCGAAGCCGTGCCTCCTCGAAATGGGGGGCAAGAATCCGGCAATCATCTGCAAGGACGCCGACCTGTCCAAGGCCGTGGAGGGCTGCTATCGGTCGGCATTCGGCCTCTCGGGACAGAAGTGCAGCGCCCTGTCGCGCGTGCTCATTCACAAGTCGCTCAAGGACCAATTCCTTGCACGGCTCGTCGAGCGGACGCGTGGCACCAAGATTGGTGATCCGACGGAAAAGGACACCTACGTGGGTCCCGTCATCAACCGGAAAGCGGTCGAGCGGTACGTGGCCGCCGCGGCCCTTGCGAGGCGGGACGGGAACGTGCTCATTGGCGGCCAGGCGCTCACCGAGCCGGCGGCGCTCTCCCACGGCTTCTTCGTGGCCCCCACCATCGCCGAGCTTCCTCGAGGGCACCGACTTTTCCGCGACGAGCTGTTCCTGCCATTCCTCGTCGTGGACACGTTCGACAGCCTCGATGAGGCGATCGCCCTCGCCAACGACTGCGACTATGGCCTGACCGCCGGCGTGTTCAGCGAGCGCAAGGAAGACGTAGAGGCCTTCATGGATCAGGTCCAAGCAGGTGTCCTTTACGCCAACCGGCAGACGGGCGCCACCACGGGTGCTTGGCCTGGCGTGCAGGCTTTCTGTGGCTGGAAAGGGAGCGGCGCCACGGGCAAGGGTGGATGTGGACCTTATTACGTCTCCCAATTCATGAGGGAGCAATCCCAGACTCGAATGGGCTAAAGGGGCATTCGCATGGCCAAGCTATTTCCAGAAATCAAGGTACCTCCGCCGGGGCCCAAGGCTCGGGCGGTGATTGAAGTGGACAAGCAGTACTCGTCGCCGTCGTACATCAAGGAATACCCACTGGTCGTCGATCGGGGCGAGGGTCCCTGGATCTACGATGTAGATGGCAATCGCTATCTCGATTACATGGCGGGCATTGCCGTTAACTCCACCGGGCATTCGCACCCCAAGGTGGTCGACGCGATCAAGCAGGCGAGTGAGAAGTTCCTCCACATCTGCGGCACCGACTTCTATTACGACAGCTTCGCCAAGCTTTGCGCCAAGCTGGCCTCGTACCTGCCCAAGATGGGGCCAAAGAAGGTCTTCCTGACCAACTCTGGGACAGAGGCCGTGGACGGCGCGCTCAAGCTCGTGCGCTACCACACGAGGCGTCAATATGTCGTTGCGTTCAAGGGCGGGTTCCACGGGCGCACCTACGGCGCGATTTCCCTGAACTCCTCAAAGGTGGGGCAGCGCGCGTTCTTTGGGCCCATGGTGCCGGGAGTGGTGCACATCCCGTACGCCAATCCGTACCGATGTCCGATTCACCAAGCGCCAGGCAAGTGCTCTGGCGACTGCGTCTCGGCGACAGTGCTCGAGACCGACTGGTTCGTGAACCACGTGGACCCGCGCGAAGTGGCGGCCGTGTTCATCGAGCCCATCCTCGGCGAGGGGGGCTACGTGGTGCCACCAGTGCAGTTCCTCAAGGACCTGCGCCGCATCTGCGACCAACACGGGATCCTCTTGGTATTCGACGAGATCCAATCTGGAATCGGGCGCACGGGGCAGATGTTCGCAGCCGAGCACTTCGACGTCATGCCGGACATCATTCTTTCGGCCAAAGGTCTCGCTTCAGGCATGCCAATTGGCGCCATCATGGCCAAGGAAAGCGTGATGACCTGGCCGCGCGGCTCCCACGGGAGCACCTTTGGCGGCAATCCGGTGTGCTGCGCGGCGGCTCTCGCGACCTTGGACGTGATCGAGGGCCTCCTCGCGAACATCCGCGAGACCGGCGACATGCTCAAGGCTGGCCTCGCGTCGCTCCAAAAAAAGCACGCCGTGATTGGAGACGTCAGGGGCGTGGGGCTCATGATCGGCGCCGAATTCGTGGTGCCCAAGACTGGGGAGCCGGCAGGGAATTACGTCGGAGACCTCGAGCAGCTTGCCTTTAGCAAGGGGTTGCTCCTCCTTTCCTGCGGGAAGTCGACCATCCGGTTTGCCCCACCACTTGTGATTGGACCGCACGAGGTCGAGGTTGGGCTCAAGATCTTGGACGAGTGCCTGTCGACGCTCGACCAAAAGCACGGCATCACGCACGCCACGCCGCTCGACGAGAAGA
>JACQUZ010000111.1 GCA_016210055.1 Deltaproteobacteria bacterium
CCGAGGAGCCTCCCCCCTTTCGCGCGCCGGTGGCCGAGGAGCCTCCCCCCTTTCGCGCGCCGGTGGCCGAGGAGCCTCCGGCCGACGAGCCTCCCCCCTTCCGCGCGCTACCCGCGCAGGTTGATTACCTATCGATGTGACATTGTCTAGAGCTCCTCCATCCATGACTTCGCCGAGGAGCTCGGCGACCCGCCGGCGCCTGCGCTTGACCAGCGCCGAGCGGTCGGCCCCAGCGAGGTCGGGGCCACGACGGAAGAAAGCCCGCGTGCGGTCGTAGAGCTCCCTTTGCAAGGTGTCCTTCCACTCGGTCAGGTTTCCCGGCGCGGTCATCGTCGTGTCGCAGTAGGTGAGAAGATACAGCTCCGTGAGGGTCTCCTCGTCACGCACGGTGTCGGCGAAGCTCGCGACCATCCCCACGTCCGACAGGTCGCGCCTCTGCGACAGGTGCGACATGAGGAGGTGATGCCTGACCAGGAATTCGGCTTGGTGGACGTCCTCGTCGGAAAGACCGAGTCGCCTCGAAATCGCCGCGCAAAGACGCGCCCCCTTCTCGGCATGCCCCTTGCCCAGCGGCTTTCCCACGTCGTGAAGAAGCGTGGCGAGAAACAGGGCGCGCGGACGCGTGACCAGGCGAATGGCCTCTGTCGCGGCCGCGGCCTCTCGTTGCAGCTCCCCCCGCGCAATCCGCTTGAGCAACGCCACGGCGTAGAGCTGGTGCTGGTCCACGGTGAACACGTGGTACAGGTCGTGTTGCACGCGACCGGTGCACGGGGCGAACTCGGGCATGAGCGCCGCCAGGATGCCGAGATCGTGCATCTCTTCGAGAAGCGACGGCTGGCGGTTGTCCCGCGGGTCGATGAGGAGCAAGACGAAGTGACGCTTCGCCTCGTCGCTCTCGGCGAGACTTGCCCCCTCCTCGGCAATGATCTCGGCGCAGAGCTCCTTTGTATGCCCGTAGATCGGCAACCCGAGATCGAGGGCGACGCGAAACAGGCGCACCATCTCCGAGGGACGTTGCCGAAACACCTCGGGGTCCGTGGCAGAGAGGTGCCCGTTGAAAATCGTAAAGCTCGCATCGATTCGACGGATGGCCGGAGGTCGCTTGGCCGGGACCATCGCACGATCGAGCAGCCTGTCGGTCTCGCGCACCACGGCCTTGGCGACAAGGTAGTAGCGGCGCATGAGCTCCTCGACGGCCGGGGCTACCGCGGGACGGGTTTCCCCTTCGCGCACTCGCGCGTTCGGGAAGAACTTGGGAGCGATGGCCTCCTGCAGCTCGAAGGAGAGCTGGTCTTGACGGCGCTTGGCGATGGCATGGCATGCCGCGCGCACGCGCAGGAGAAGCTCACGAGCAGCGGTCAGGTTCGCCACCTGACGGGCGGACGCCTGGCCCAGCGGAACGAGGTCGGTAAAATCGTTCACGCGCCACCGCGCACGCGCTGCCCAAAGCCCAGTCGCCAAGTCTCGAAGTGCCCCTTGTCCCTGCTTGAGGTTCGGCTCGAGCAGGTACAAGCTGTCCCCAAAACGGTCGTGGCGCGATTGCTTTTCCTCGACGAGGCGTCGGAGAAACCCATTGGGATCCCCGTGGGCCAGCGCGCGCGGGACGTCGGAAAGAAGCTCCATGGCGAGCTCCTGATCCCCAGCCAAGGGCCTCGCATCGAGGAGCGTCGTGGCGGTGGGAAGATCCTTGGCAAGGAGCGTCCGCGCATCGCTGACCGACAGGACCTGGTGCCCCACCGAAACCCCCGCATCCCAAAGGGGGTAGAGCAGTCTCTCAGCGAGGGCCTTGACCGCGTCTCCCGAAGGGGCGTCGGTGAGGACAAGCAGGTCGATGTCGGAGTATGGGCAGGTCTCCCGCCGCCCCCAACCACCCGTGGCAAGGAGGACGATTCGCGGAAAGGTCCCGCCCGCATGCTCGGATCGCGCCAGCTCGTACACGGCTACGGCGAGGACGTCTAAGCTCGAGGCAAAGGAGCGGCACGTGGCCTCACCGCCTTCACCGGAAAGGATCCTCGCCCCCGCGAGGGTACGAGCGTCTTCGAGAAAAGCGCGCAGGATCTCCGCCCGCTCGGCCGGCTCCTTGCTTCCAAGGATGTCCAACTGCGCCGCCATCGGGCCCAAGTATAGCGATGTTTTGCCATGTTTCTTGCTCGCGGGCTTGCTGACCAGGTTTGGAGCGTGATAATTCGCCACGCACTAGAGGAGCTTTCTTTATGGCCAACATCGAAATTCGCCCACTCACCGATCGCCTGGCGGAAGACGAGATCGCGGACCTCCACCGTGCCCTTCAGGCGGCGGGGGCGCCCAAGTTGCCAAAGAGCGACGAGGCTGGAGTCATGGTCGCCCGCAACATAGACGACGACGTCATGGCTGAATTCCTTGACCGGCTGGACGCGAGCGACATGGCGTGCGACGTGTACCTGCCCATCGAGCTGGACGGACGAATCGGCGCGGCGGACCTGCAGGTGGGCTCGCTCGCGCAGCTCGTCGAAGTCCTCGACGAAATGCGTGACGACTTGTCGGTCGGTGAGGACGATGAAGACGAGGAAGAAGAAGAGGAGCACGAGGAAGAGGAGGAGTACGAAGACGAAGAAGAAGAAGAACTTGTCGACGAGGAAGAGTCGGATGAGCTGGAGCTCGTCGAGAAGCAACTGCGTCGTCTTTGGAAGGACTTCTACCAGGGCGCCCACATGGCACTCGAGCGCCACCTACCCATGTTTGTTTCTGTGCGCTAGCCGAAAAGGCGGGAGGCAAGCTCCAGCGCCCGCGTTCCGTGCGGGGTAAACCGGAGACGCCGCTCTTCCCCGGACACGATCTCGAGCCGCACCTCCAAGTACTCGGCTGGGGCGTGGGAGGGGAACCGGTCGAACCATTCCACGGCGACCACCCCCTCGCCTCGGTACAGGTCGCAAAGCCCCACGTGCTCGAGCTCTTCTTCTCGGGAAAGCCGGTAGAGGTCCACGTGAAACAAGGGCATGCGCCCGCCCAGGTACTCGTTAATCAGCGTAAACGTCGGGCTCGTTATCGGGACCTCATCGGGAACACCGAGACCCCGGCCAATCCCTTGGACGAGCACCGTCTTCCCAGCCCCGAGCTCACCCACCAGTCCAAGCACGTCTCCGGGCCCTAAGAGGCGCCCCAAGGCCACGCCGACCGCATGCATTTCGTCGGGGGAAGAAACGAGGCGGTGCTCCATGGTGGGCTAAAGCGCGATGTGCTCGAAATGGGTAAGCTCGTAAAAGGCGCGGAAGCGGCTGGCGATATCTTCGAGCGTGAGAGTCTTCAGGCGATCCAGGGAAAAGTCCTCGACGCAGTAAGAAGCCAGCACGCTGCCGTAGATCATGGCGCGGCGAATCGTGGCGGGCGTGACCTCGCCGCAGCGGGCGAGGTAACCCATGAGCCCACCGGCGAACGTATCGCCCGCACCCGTGGGGTCTCGGACTTGCTCGAGCGGGTAAGCCGGAGCCGCAAACACGCCCCCTTCATAAAACAGGAGTGCGCCGGAATCCCCTCTCTTCACGACCACCCCGCGCGGGCCCAACTTCCGGATGATCTCCACGGCCTGGACCAGGTTGTGCACGCCGGCGAGCTGCCGGGCTTCCTCGTCGTTGATGACCAGGAGATCCACGCGGGCTAGGGTCCGCTTGAGCTCCTCGGGCTTCCCCGAAATCCAGAAATTCATGGTGTCGCACGCCACCAGGCGGGGCCTGCGCACCTGCTCGAGCACGTCCATCTGCAGCACGGGATCGATGTTCCCGAGGAACAGGAACTCGGCTGAGCGGTGATGATCGGAAAGCCTGGGCCTAAAACCCGCAAAGACCCCGAGCTGGGTATCGAGCGAGGTGCGGCTCGTCAGGTCATCCGAGTAACGCCCCGACCAGCGGAACGTCTTCCCCTCCTGCCGCTCGAGCCCTGCCACGTCGATGCCCCGCGAAACAAAGAAGTCGACATGGGCCTGGGGAAAGTCGTTTCCCACCACGGCCACGAGCTGCACCGACGCGGGTACAAAGAACGACGCAGCCGTCGCAAAGTAGGAGGCCGATCCCCCGAGGACGTCGGGATGAATTCCCTGGGGGCCGTCCAGGTCGTCGAGCGCTACCGAGCCGACGACGAGCAGCGAAGAAGGACGCTTGGTCATAGATATTTCCCTAGGATGAAGCCAAGGCGGGTGCGGGTCTCCGCAGAAATGCTTTCATGAGCCGTCATGAGCGCGTGGCGCGCCGCCGAGGCACACCCGCAAGTCCTTGGGCTAGAAATGGTCGGCGCGAGGCGGCGGATGAGCTCCCGGGCGGCCTCGACGTTGCGGCGGATGACGGCGAGAACGGCCTCCACGCTCACGTCCTCTTCGGTCTCGTGCCAGCAGTCGTAATCCGTCGACAACGCCACGGTCGAGTAGCAGATCTCGGCCTCGCGGGCCAGCTTGGCCTCGGGCATGTTGGTCATGCCGATGACATCCACGCCCCAGGACCGATAGATCCGTGACTCGGCGCGGGTCGAGAACTGGGGGCCATCGATGACGATGTACGTGCCGCCCTTGTGCACCTTGGCGCCAGTGCCAACGGCCTCCATGGCCGCCACGGCGGCTCCATGGACATTTTCCGCGAGGACCGGGCACACCGGATCTGCGAGCTGCACGTGCCCCGCGGCGCCCTCGCCGAAAAAGCTTGAAGGACGCGCCCGCGTGCGGTCAAAGAACTGGTCCACGATGACGAAATCGCCAGGACGGATGTCCGGACGCATGGATCCCACCGCCGAGACCGACAGGATCCAGTCGACCCCAAGCTTCTTCATGCCGTAGATGTTCGCGCGAAAGTTGATTTCGTGGGGGAGGACACGGTGCCCCCGGCCGTGCCTCGGAAGAAAGACAAGGCGGACATCGCCAAGTCGCCCGGTCACGTATTCATCCGACGGCTCGCCGAAGGGGGTATCCACGCGCACCCGTTCGACGGAGGTCATCCCTTCGAGCTCGTAAAGGCCGCTCCCGCCAATGACTCCAAGGACCCGTTCGTCAGACATGCCCGAGCGATGTACCATTTCCCTGCTTGTCTTTCAAACCCTGGAAATGACCTCGAGCTCAAATCACGACGCCCAGGTAGAACGCCTTGTCGCCGAAGGAAAGATCGCACAGGCAGCGGCCATGGCCCGCGCCCGAGGGCTCCTCGTGCGGGCTCGTGAGCTCTACGAGAAGCTCTGGGACTTTCGCGCGGCCGCGGCCTGCGCCCATGAGCAAGGAGACCGCGTGGCCGAGCTTCGCAACCTGCTCGATGCAGGGGCGAGAAGGGAGGCCGAAGGGCTCCTGGACCCAATCCTCGGGTCGAGCGAGGAGGAGCGGCGCCTGGCCGCCCAGGCGTGCGAGAGCCGCCGAGCGGCGCCCCTCGCGGCGCGCCTCTATGAATCACTGGGAGAGATGGCGCGCACGGCAGCGCTCCTGGAGAACGCTGGCCTGCTGTTCGATGCAGCGCAGGCGTGGGAGAAAGCCGGCGACCTCCCGAGCGCCGTTCGCCAATACGAGCGGATTGCCCTTGACCACCCGCAAGGGCCCGAGCGCGCGACGGCACATCTCGAGCTCGGGAAGGTCCTAGGACGGCTGGGGGACCATGAGAAGGCCGCGGAGCACCTTCAAGAGGCGATGAGACACGGGGCAGGCGACCCCCGCACGGCTGCCACGGCCCGGGCCCGGCTGGTGATTGAGCTCGCAGAGATGGGCATGCGAAGCGCGGCCCGCGACGTGCTCCTCGCGGCCCGTGGACAAGGGTCGACCGTGCCCACGGACCTCGACGAGTACTTGCTTCGCGAGGCGCGTGCCCCCGAAGCTGATGAGGAGAAGGTTCTCGGGCGCTACCGTGTCGTGCGTCCCCTGGGGAGCGGCGGCGCAGGCCTGGTGGTCCTGGCCCGGGATAGCCTTACTGGACGCGAGGTAGCACTCAAGCGGCTCCACGCCTCCGTCGGGTCGCAAGGCGTCGCCGTGGAGCGATTTGCCCGGGAAGCGCGCATCATGAGCGCATCCCGGCATCCCCACGTCGCCACGATCTTCGAGCTCCGAGATGACCTGGGAATCCTGGTCATGGAGTACATGGGCGGTGGCACGCTCGAGGACAAGCTCGCGCGGCGCCTTTCTCCGAACAGCGCGCGCCGGATCGCCCTGGAGGTGCTTTCAGCGCTCTCTCATGCCCACAGCCGCGGCGTGGTGCACCGGGACCTCAAGCCGAGCAACATCTTCTTCGACGAGCGGGACGTCGCCAAGGTCGGCGATTTCGGCATGGCGCACCTCCTGGAACTGGGCCAGACGCAGGCGGGCGCCCTTTTTGGAAGCCTGGCGTACTTGGCGCCAGAGCAGATCACGCACGCGCAGGTGACCTACGCCGCTGACCTGTATGCGCTGGGCGTCGTCCTCTTCAGAGCGCTCACGGGGCGCCTACCCTTTCTTGGTCCCGACTTCGTGGCGCAGCACCTTGGGGAGGAGCCGCTCGCCGTGTCCTCCGCGTGCGAAGCCCTCGGCACGACCTGGGATGCCGTCCTTGCCCGGCTCTTGACCAAGGATCCCTTGGCGAGACCAGCCTCGGCGCACGAGGTCGCGGAAGAAATCGCGGCCATCCGGGCGACCACGGAGGTTCCTCTCGCCATGCCGCGCGTGGCCTTGCCGGAACCACGAGGCGCAAAGGCACCGCAACGTGGAAGCCCGCCGGAGGTTCGCGTGCCAGCGGAACCGCTCGAACCGTCGAACCACCGCCTGGCAGGCGAGTGCAGGATTGGAGACACTCCCATCTCCACGCTTTGGCGAGCCGTTGACGTGGCGCTCGAACGCAGCGTAGTCCTCGAGCGCTTCCAGCCCGGTGAGCCCGACCCTTCCACGGCTTCTCGCCTGCTCGCTCTCGCGGCCCACGGGGGCTCCTTTTTGCAGCGGGTCCTGTCGTTTCACCGGGACGAAGGCGTGGCAGTGCTTGAGGCCCCGGTGGGCGAGACAGCCCATGCAAGGCAGGGCACGCTCACGATGCTTGGTGCGGCGCGGCTCCTTACGGACTTGGGCCGGGCGCTGCTCCCGGTTCACGAAGCCGGAGGGGTGCACGGCAAAGTGGACGCCGCGCACGTCCTCATTGCGGAGGATGGCACCCCCACGCTTCTTGTCGCTGGGTTAGGTCGCCACGACGCACGGGCGAAGCCTGAAGGCGATGCGCGCGCCTGCCTGGAGGTGGCTGCGCTCTTGGCGGGCGTGCCGACCTGGGAGGATCTCCACGACAGGTTCGAGCACGAGCTGGGGAGCGGTGTCATGGAGAGGCTTCGCGCCCTCCCCGTGGCCAATGCCCTGGATCTTCTTTACCTCACCTCGGCGATCGAGGAGGAGCTTGCCCGGGCCGCGCAGGTGGCGGGCGAAGTGGAGAGGTGGCTCGGCATGTGTCACGACGAGACGTTCCTCGCCGACGTACGGGCCCGGGCGCTGCGCTTGGGCATGCCTCCGGAGAAGGTGCGGGAAATGACCCGATTTCGGCTTCGGGGATCGTGAGCCGAGAATCCGTCTACTTAGCCAAGAGGACCACGACGAAGACCGCCCCGTCGCCGATGTGGGGATCATGCCCCTGTGCCACGCCCAAGCCATGGTAGGGGTACGCCCGCTCCTTGACTGCCTCGGTGGCCGCCGCGTCCTCGGGATCGCCGACGACCGCTACGATCGTGACCACGGTACGGAACCTACCGGCCAACGCCTCCACGCGCCGAGCCGAAACCGCTGCCGCGCTCTCTCGGGATCCTCCACGCGCGATGGTCGCCGCGTGCTCCTGGGCGATGAGGTCGAGCTCTGGATCCACGCTAAGCTCGGCAAGCCCGGCCCGTGCGCGCTTCTCCGCCAGGGCCTTTCGTGCCGCGCTCCTGGCAGCTTGGGCGTCTAGCTTGGGTGGGACGCGGAAGAACACCTCGGTGACGTACAGCTCCGCCCTGCCTGCAACGTCACGCCCGAGCGCCACGCCAACCCCGAGGTGGGTGGCGGCTTCCGAGAGCAGGTTGGCGCGATGCCCAGGGCTGTTCATGAGCCCGAGGTGCGCCTCCCGTGGGGAAAACGCGCGCGCCAGGTTCTCCAAGACCAGGGGTGTCCGGATCCCAGCGCGCTGGACGCGGTCTGCTGCCGAGCCAGTGGATGGCAGAACATGCGCCACCACGCCGGAGTCCCGCATGTCTACAGAATGGGCGCGCGCTACGGAGGCCGCTCGATCGTCCCAAGCGAGCTCGGACAATCCCACGGCGCGCCTCTCGGAGTTGGCCAGCTCAAAGATCGTCCGCTCTGCCTGGGCGGCGTCATGAACCGGGGGGTCGCTGTCCCGGATGAGTCGAACAGAAGGTGGCGTTGCGTCGCCGCAGTAGATGGGGAAGTTCGCGAGGACCGTGGCGCCCGAAGCGTCGTTTCCCACGATCTCGACCTGGAGGCGACCACCCTTGTCGCCGCATGGGATCTTCGCCCGGAAACCGCCGCCATCCTCGCGGAGAATGGGCACCTTTTGTACCTGTCCGTCGACCTGCGTCACGAGGACCTGCGGCTCGCGAAAAGGCGAAACGAGCTTTCCCCGAAGCGACACGACCTCTCCCAGCTGCGCGAGTCGCGGCACCGGCTCGGTGCAAACGAAGCTCTCCTGCAAGGCGATCACGATCGCCGCATTCGCCGCGCCCTGTTCCAAAGCCACGCCGAGCCGCGTGAAGCGTCCCGTCGCGAGTCCCTGCGGCAGCCTCGCCCGAAGCTCGTCCAAGACGACGTCTTCCTCCTCTGGAATGGCGGCGGCAGACAACACGATGAGGTATGGGGATGGCTCGATCAACCCATGGTGCGAGAGGGCAAGCTCGACCGCCGCATAGTCGAGCGGTAGCTCACGGGCAGCCAGGCGTGCCGCTTCCTTGGCCACGGCGCACAGGCGGCGATCCAGAGAAATCCCCTCGCTCAAAGTCCCGGCGGACTGGGCAAGAACGAGCGCCGCCACGCGCTCCTCGAACGGAGTCTCCAAGCGAGCGGGACGGAGCGCCTCGTTGTAGCGCCGAGCCGCAGGACCTCGGGGGTGATACTCGATGTCGCGGGGGCTTATTTCGGAACCTTCACGCCGTCCGGTCGCTGGTCGCTCGCGCCACTCGCCCTTGGCAACACAAGCGCTCGTGCACGCAACGGCGAAAACCAGCGCCGCCCGGTACGCGAAAGGGAAGAGCCGAGAGATCACTTGCTCGGTGCTGGCGTGGCGGTTCCCTCTCGGGTGGACTTATCGTGCTCAATGATGGCCCGCTTGAACTCGCCACGCGCTTCCTTTGGCAGTGCTTGCACTTGGAACTTCAGGGACTGAGCGGGCGCGGTGGGTTCACTCGGCGCAGCCGGCGCTTCGGTGGGCGCCCGTCTCGCCTCTTTGACGACCGAAGGGGTGGGTTCCTTGACGACCGAAGGGGTGGGTTCCTTGACGACCGATGGGGTGGGTTCCTTGACGACCGAAGGGGTGGGTTCCTTTGGGGGGACCACGGTCGCCGTCATTGTCATGCCTTCCTCGTCGCCAAAGGTGACCTCGAGCAGGCGATCAATCGCATGGAAATCCTGGATGGAAATCTGCGCCCACGCCGAAGCGGTCAGGGACTCTGGATCCTTCCCCTTCTCGACCCGGACCACGTTCAGCTTCCACTTGTCCCCTGGCTTGGGAGGTAGGGACAGCGCCATCTGGGCGTCCTTCCCCGCCGCAGCCTCGAGAGGAATTGCCATCTCCACGTGCCAGCCCTTGTCCGCATCGTCCCGCTTGTCCTTGGTCCCCGACACGGTGACAGCGGATTTCATGCCGCTCTGGAAGCTCACGTCGCCGCCTTCTTGCCGGGTGGCCGAGAACCAGGAGTCAAACTGAGCGTTGTTTGGATTGACCTGAAGCTCCACGTACCCACGGCGGTCTCCGTTCGCGTCGATGAAGAGCTCGACCACATCCTCTTTCCAAATGGAATCGTCGTTCTTGGTGTACGACGAGAACACATCCGTGTCGCCCACTTCGATGAATGCGTACAGGTACTTCTCATCCCACAGGAGGCGTGCCGAGGTCTCGCCACCCACTGGCTTTCCCCCTTGAGCGTCCTTGAATGGGCCGGCAACCGTTGCCTTCGACCACGCGGGCTCATCGGCCTTGCCGTCCACGACGATGGGTGCGGGCGCCTTGCGAATCACGTACGGCGTAGGAGCTCCCTTGCTCGAGGCAGGATTCGCCACCGGGATCTTCGCCACGACGAGCCGGGACTTGCCGTCGCTCGGTCCGCTGTTGATCGGGAGCCGATCTTTCTCCGAAAACCCGCCTTTATGATAGAGGCCGACGTGAACCGCCGCGAACGACGAGGACCAGTCCGGCTTGATGGACACGACCTGCTCGTCGCGGATGATGTCCCCAGCCTTCCACTTGTCCGGCGGGTAATGGGAACGCATTTTCGTACCATCGACGTTCATCCAGTCCTTTTGGACCTCGCCGTCGATATGGGTGAAAACGCGCCAATCGGGGCCGAGGGGGGAAACCACCTTCCAGTAGTGAACGATGGTGAATCGTTCTCCCGGCTTGAGGGACTCCTTGTCGATGTCTGCCCCCAAGTACACGATCTTTCCGCCAATGTCGGCGCCAACGGCGCGCCTGGGAGCAGGCTCGGCGGACAGTAAGTTTTGCTTCACGAACGCTTGGTCCACCTCGACGGTTGGGCCCTTTTCGACGCAGGCGACGAGCAGCGCTGCCCCGAGGAAGAACGCTATCTGACGCATCCCTTGATCCTCCTCCGACGGAAGAAAAACGTGTCGATTCATACCGCGCCCCTGGGCGCGAAGCAAGACGCGCCGCGCTCGCTGTCGCCGCGCTCGCGCCGCGCTCGCTGTCGCCGCGCTCGCGCCGCGCTCGATGGCGCGAAGCCTCGACCCCTACACGACCGTCTCGTCCGGCTCTATTATGAAGGGTGAGGTTGAGACCGACGCGGCGGTCTGGACCGCCTCACGCTCGATGAGCGTCTTGTAGACCTCGGCGAGAAGCGCGGGGTGCTTGAGGGCGACGTTGTTGAAGCTCGCTCGATCGAGGCTGAGCGTGACCGTGCGCGTGGTGGCGACGACGTTCGCGGCCGCTGGCTTGCGCGTGATCAGGCTGGCTTCTCCGAAGAGATCCCCGTGATGGAGCTCCGCGACCACCGAGCTACCCTTGTACACCCAGGCGTCGCCCGACACGATCACGTAGAGCCTGTCCCCGTCCTGACCTTCCTTGAGAATCGTGGCTCCGGCCTCGAAGATGCTTGGGGTGAACCGCCCCACGAGCACCTCGCGCTCGTCGGACGCGAGCTGCGCGAAGAGATCTGACGTGCGCATGGTGTTGGCGAGGAGGCGCTTCTTCGCGTGCGACGCGATGGTGTCGGCGAGCCGTGGCGACTTGGCCGCCGCCGCCTCGAGGGCCTCACGAGGGACCTCGAGGAGCCAGGTCTCGTCGAGGCATGCCACGCGTGCCGTCCGGGTAGTCCCGGAGAGGAGCGCGATCTCCCCGAAGAAGGCGCCAGCGCGAATGATGGCCAGCTCGTGCTCCCCTCGCGTGACCCGGAGCGCCCCACGCGCCACCAGGAACAACGAGCGTGCCTCCTCGCCGACCTCCATGACCACGTCACCCTTTGCGCGGGTTCCGAGGTCCATCACGGAGACCAGCTCCTGAAACAAGGCCGCGTCGACAGAGCCGAGGATGGGCACGCACGGCAGCTTGGGTCGCGTCCTTGGCGCCTCGGATGTTTTGGCGACCACCTTTGCTACCGCGGCCTTGGCCTTCTCCTTGGCTACCTTCAGCGTGATCCGCGGCGCGCCCGGGGGCCCCTTCTTGGGCGGAGGCGGCACCCGTGGGCGAACGGGCAGCGCGGGGTCTACGCGGGGCGAGCCCAAGGCAAAGGCATGCGCCAGGGAAGACAGAAGCGCCCACGCGCGGGTCTCCTGCCCGAGCCGCTCCAGGAGCTTGACCGCAGCCACGCCGAGGGCGACTTGCCCCGACTCGATACCCAATTGCCCGAGCGCCTCCAAGGCGACAGCTGCGGCGTCCTTTTCCCCGAGCGACGTGAGGCTGGTCGCGACCCTTCCCAATGCCTCGGTGTCCGCAGGGAATGCGAGCAGGGTTTCCGCGGCTTCGTGGAGCAGTCCCACGAGCTCGGCTTCAGTACCGGAAGAGAGGGGCATGCGCCTCCGTCACGTCACGACCGATGGCATCCACCGCGGCGTTGCGCGATCGATCATCGGTGTCGAAGAGGTCAATCAGGATGAACGCGCTGGCCCCCACCACCAGCCAGAAACCCCACTGCTTGTAGAGGGGCGTCGAGCTCTTGGGCGCGGGCTGCGGAGGCACCTGCCTTACGGGCGATGACGGGCCTGCGTATGGCGAGGTACCAACAGGAGCAAGCCGAGCGGAACCGGCTGCGCCCGAGCGTGCGGGAATGCGCGCAGCCAGAGGGTCCGCGCCGGCGCTAGGAGGAGCAGCTTGGGCGGCCGGAGTGGGCGGGTCCCCGGTTGCGCCGGTTGGCAGGGTGCTGGCGCCAGGTGGTTCAGGCGTGGCCATGGGCGACGGCGGCGGCGCGACCGCGGGAGGCGTGGCGGCCGGGAGTGGTGCGGGCGGTGCAGCCGTCTCGGGCTTGGCTCGCCTCTCCACGAGCTTCTGTTCCAGCGCCGCTATCCTGGCCTCGACCTTGTCGCGATTTGCGGCGCTAGGTTGTCGCGAGAGGTACTTGCGGTAGTGCCGGGCAGCGCTCTCGTCATCGCCAATCCTCTCGTAGCAGAGCGCGATGTTGTACGAAAGAATCGGTGCCGGAGAAAGCCCGTCCGCAGCCTCGAACTCGGCGATGGCTCCTCGGAAATCGCCGCTCTTGAAAAAGGCCTCACCGGCAGCGTAGCGGCGCTTGGCTTGCTCATGAGCCCCCGCACCTTCGGCGCTCCATCCGTAGGAGAAGAAGAGAAGCAGCAGGATCACCAGAGTGTTAACGCGCCGCATGATTTACTCCAGCTCGTCGCCATCATCCTCGATGAGACCTTCGTCCTTCTTCTTTTTCTTCTTCTTGTGTTCCTTCTCCTTGTCGTCCTCGGGGGGCTTGCTCGTCTCAACGGGCGCGTCCTTCTCCTTGTCGTTCTTCACCTCGACCGCGCTCCGGGTTTCCTGGCTACTCCGACTGTCCTGTCCCCCCGTAGACGTGGAGCTCTCGCCGCCAACCGCCTGCCTGCCCTGCGAAGCCTCCTTGGGCACTTCAAGGGTCGTGAACGAGCGCGACGACGGCCTCCCACTCCCATGCCCAGACCCAGCGTGCACCGTCTCCAAGCGCTGCGTCACCTTTGGCTGCTTGCCGTCGACCGAAACGACGGCATCCTCGTAACCTGGCAACCGGAGCGTGAGGGACATGGGTTGGCCCTCGGTAACCGCGACATTGCTCGGAGTCTCGCCGAGCACGCTCGATCCTTTGAGGATGGCTGCGCCGCGCGGAACCGAGTCCACGAGCACGTTCACCATGGGGGTGCTCGCCTTGTGCGTGTCTTCTGCAGGCGTGGGAGCCGCTAGTTCCCGACCCTGCTCCCGGCCCACGGAGCCCGCTTCATCGCCGGCGCTCGGCTTATCCCCGCGAGCGAGGGCGGCCGTGTCCTCATGCGTGTCCCCAACGCCGCGGGGCCCACGGCCACCGACGAGGAGAAATGCCCCCAGGCCCCCAGCCAGTAGCAAAGCTGCTCCCACTGCAAGAGGAAACGCCTTTCCCCTGCTCGAGGGCAATGCCTCGGCGGCTTCGGGGCCTGCCGCGTGGACTGGAGATGGCGGAACGGTTCCCGTGGCAGCGGGGTACGGTACCGGCGTAGGTGTGGGCGATGCCACCGGCGGCATTGGAACAGGCGTCACCACATTCGCGAGCGCGCTGGGGAATGGCGTAGTTCCCATGCTCGAAAGGTGCGCGGCCTGAGCCTGCATGACCTGCGACGCAGTGAGCGGCGGTGGCGCCACCGGCGCCGTGCTCCCAGCACCCACGGTGCGACGATACACGTCCGAGAGGGCCGCCACCAAGTCATTCATGGTGGCAAATCTCTGGGTCGGATCTTTTCGCAGCGCGCGCTGGATGACCTGCTCGAGCTCGACGGGCAGGTTGCGGCCGTTTACCGCGGCTCGCTGCGCAGGAGGCTCCGGCTCGCTCGTGATGTGCTGGGTAAGGATGCCCATGAACGACTCGGCCTTAAAGGGAACCGAGCCCGTGAACACCTCGTACAAGATCACGCCCATCGCGTAGATGTCAGCGCGATGGTCGAGCTTCTGTCCTAGGGCCTGCTCCGGCGCCATGTAGAACGGCGTCCCGAAAATGGTGCCAGTCCGGGTGAGGTGCTGGTTGTTGTCCGCGCCCGAGACCTTGGCAATGCCAAAATCGAGGAGCTTCGGCACGTCCCGACCGTCTCTTCCGACGTTGACGAAGATGTTCTCCGGCTTCATGTCCCGGTGAACGATCCCCTTGGCGTGCGCCGCGGCGAGTCCCCTGCCGGTCTGGATCAGGATATGGAGCACTCGATCGAACGAAATGCCGTGCTTGAGCAGCTCGGACAGGGGTGCCCCCGACAGGAACTCCATCGTGAGGTACACTCGACCGTCGGGGAGGGTCCCGAAATCATCGATTTCAATGATGTTCTCGTGGCCGATCGAGCTGGCCGAGCGGGCCTCCTGGCGAAACCGCGAGACTGCCTCGGCATTCGACAAGATCTCAGGGCGCAGGAGCTTTAAGGCCACGCGCTTCTCGATATGGACGTGCTCGGCCTCGTAGACCTCGCCCATCCCTCCTTCACCGAGCTTTCGCACCAAGCGGTACCGGTCAGCGATGACCTGCCCTACCATGGCGGATGGCGAAGCGACGCTCTTGGCAGTCGGGTCAGCGATGACGGGGGTGCCATCCTTGTTACAGAACGTGACCTCGTCGGTGTACCGGGAGTTGCAGGCAGGACAGGCCTTCATCGCAAGCGGAATTATGGATCGCGCCTGCCTGCTTGTACAGCAACGACGGCCCTCACCGCGACGACATCAGACCGTCCAGCTATGCTCCATGGCATGCCCCAAGTCACAAAGACCGAGAGAAAGCTGGAAGAAGCCATCCGACACCACGCCGGCGATCCTGACCGAGTCCTGGTGCTCGAGCGCGCCCGCAAGTTCAAGCGCTCTTGGATTGAGCTCGCCGAGGTCCTTGTCCGCGTTCGCGAGGACGGCTCCCATCGCCGCTGGGGATTCGCCAGTTTTGATGACTACTGCACGCAGGAGCTCCACTTGAAGCGCGTGACCGTCGACAAGCTATGTGCTTCGTATGGGTTCCTCGCGAGCCATGCCCCGCGCCTTGTCGAGGATGAACGTCGAGACGAGCGTCCGATCCCGAGCTTGCAGGCGGTCGATTTCCTCGCGCGTGCAGCCGCGAGGGGGGCGGCGGATGAGGACACGTTTTCAGAGATGAAGCGCGCTGTGTTCGACGACGGGTTGCCGGCTCCGCTTCTTTCGCGGAAATTCCGCGAGGTCGCGTTTCCACTGGCCGACGAGGAAAAACGCGACCGCCTGAGGGGACAGCTACTTGCCACCGCACGCAAGCTCGCGGACCTGGTCTCCGATCCAGGCGCACCGGTTTCACAGAGGCTCGCAGAGAGGATCGAACGAGACGTGGGCGAGCTTATCGCCCAGCTTGGGCGGACTGAAGAAGACCAGGTTGCCCCGGCCAACGCAGCCTGTTAGCGTCTATCCTCGAATCTCATGGGCGAGGGCTTGCATGTCTGATCTGCCGGCGGGCTCCCCTCCCCCGCGAAGCCCCCCTCCGCCCACTTCGATCACGCAGAGGTTCCTGCGCGTGGTCGAACAGGTGGTCAACCGGGAAGGGAGTCCGTCCTCGGGCGAACGACGCGCGTTTTATCCTCTCTATGTCGCGAGGGTGATCGTCGCGGTAGTGCGCCAGTGGGCAAGGGACCGCTGTCCACAGCAGGCAGCGGCCCTGGCCTTCGAGACGGCCCTGTCGCTCGTGCCACTCACCGCGATCGCGCTCGCGCTCTTGCGCGCTACCGGCGCGTTCGCCGCCGAGTCCTCCCTCGTCGATTTCCTGTCCAAGCAGGTCATTCCCGTGTCGCGCAAGGAGATCGCGGAACACCTCCTTTCGTGGGCGGGCAACATGACCTTCCAAGCGGCCGGGCTCGCCGGAGTCGTGACCACGATCCTCCTGTCGTTCATCATGTATCGAAGCGTCGAGCACATCTTCAACGACATCTGGCGCGTCGAAAGGCGGCGATCGCTGGGCCAGAAGTTCGTCGTGTTTTACGCGGTGGTGACCATTGTCCCGCTCTTCGTCGGCATCTCGATATTCCACGCGGCGAAGTACGGGCTCACCACCGGCCTGGTCGGTGCGCTTGGCGCCCTCGGAGCCACGTGGGGTGGGCTGTTCTTTGCCAACAAGCTCCTCCCCGCGACGCACGTGACCTGGCGAGCGGCGGCGATTGGCGCGCTGCTTTCGGCGCTTTGCTTCGAAGCGGCCAAGCACTTGTTCCAGCTGTACGTGGCCAAGGTGGCGTTCGAGCGGTATGCCGGGGTCTACGGCACGCTCGGCCTCGTGCCGATCCTGCTGATTTGGATTTACTACACGTGGCTGGTTATCCTCCTCGGGGCCGAGGTGGCGCATGCGGTCCAGAACCTGCATTATCTGGAACGCTTTGAGCGGCGGTCGCGTGGTCTCGAAAGAGGGCCGTCGGAAAACGTCAATGGCGTTACCGCCGCACGCCTCATGTGCGCGGTCGTCGCGAGCTTCCGCGCCAGCGCGAGGCCCGTGGGACGAGCCGAGCTTTCCCGCATGTTCCAGGTGAGCGAAGACGTGGTCGAGCGGGTCATGCGGCGTCTCAAGGATCACAGGCTGGTGCTCGAGGTCGAAGGGGACGTCGAGGGTTACCTGCCCGCGAGGCCGCCCTCCGACATGACGCTTGCGGACGTGCTCACGCCATTTCGCGGGTCGGACGTCATTTCGGCGCCCCCCGACGGAGAGATCGCACCGCTCGAACACGTGCTGCGCGAAATCGAAGCCACCATCCGCCGCGCTGGCGCCGTGAGCCTGGAAGAGCTCACACGGGGGACAGGCTCCACCCCGTTATCGCGTTGAGCGTGGCGCCTAGTGACCGCCGTCACGTGCCAGTGGAGCCTGTCCCCACTCGTGGAAACTACCGGTGTGCTTTCTTCCCCTCCTGGATGAGCTTGCGGACCTTGGGGCCGCCTATCCGCCCGCCTTTCCGCCCGATCTCCTCGTAGAACTCATGGCCGTAAGTGTCGCGGACGGTCTCACCACCTTTCCGACCCGCCTCGGCCACGGTCATCCTTCCTCGTTCCTTTGGCATTACCTACCCCTTCCACCAGTGGCCGCCTTCTTACCGGCTTCAATCAGCTGGCGCACCTTCTGCCCGCCCTTGCGGCCGATCTCCTCGTAAAACTCGTGGCCGCGCTCATCGCGCACCTTCTGCCCACCCTTGCGGCCCGCTTCAGCGACCGTCATTCCGCCCTTTTCCGTCTTCGCCTTTGCCATCGGTGTTCACCCCTCCGTTATTCCTTGAGTGTTCTCTTCCCTGCCTGGATCAGCTCGCGGACCTTTTGCCCGCCCTTGTGGCCAATCTCTTCGTAAAACTCATGACCGCGCTCGTCGCGCACGGTCTCGCCTCCCTTGCGTCCAATCTCCTCGTAGAACTCATGGCCGCGCTCGTCGCGCACTTTCTGGCCACCCTTGCGTCCTGCCTCACGGACTGTCATTTGTCCGGTGCCTTTTTTCTCCTCTGCCATTTCGCTCTCCTTCCAAAATCTGCCTGCGAATCACCGTGCGCCCTTCTTGCCCTGCTCGATGAGCTGGCGCACTTTTTGTCCACCCTTACGACCGATTTCCTCGTAGAACTCGTGGCCGCGGGTGTCGCGCACCGTTTCTCCGCCCTTCCGACCGATCTCCTCGTAGAACTCGTGGCCATACCGCTGCTTGGTGGTCTGGCCTCCCTTTTGCCCACCCCGACGGCCCGCCTCGCGTACCGTCAGATCACCCTTGCCCCTGTCCATTTTTCTTTTTCCTCCCTCACTCGTCGCGCTCGCCCAAAGCAGCGCGAGTCAATTTCTCGTCGAGGCTCCCTCCGCCTTCTGATCTCCCCTTTCTCGCCAGCGAAACGGCGTGGGCGGCGATGACTTCCGCCATGTCACGCCCCGTGGCTCTTAGGATTCCCTCCCAGCGAGGGGTCCCATTGACCTCAATCACCAGTGGCCCCTCTTCAGCGTCGATGATGTCGACGCCCGCGTACTCGAGGCCCACGGCTCGAGCAGCGCGCACGGCCACCTGCTCCACGGCAGCACTTGGACGGTACGGTAAGGGGCTCCCGCCCAAGTGGATGTTCGTGCGAAATTCCCCCGGACGGGCCACACGCGCCATCCCTGCCGCCACGCTGTCTCCGACGACAAAGAGGCGTAGATCCTGCCTGGCCCGCCGCGCCCGCACGAAGCGCTGGAGATAGATCACCCCATGCCGCTCGATGACATCTCTGAGGACTCGCCCCGAGTCACGATCCCACGTCGAAACCTTGGCAACGCCTTCCCCGAGGGAACCATATGGCGGCTTCACCACGGCCACCTTGAGGGAGGCGAGCGCGCTCATCGCGGCCGGAAGCGATTGGACGGCCACGGCCGCCGGCGTGGGTACGAGCGCCCGCGCCAAGAGGAACGAGCAGCGAATCTTGTCCTCGGCGATGAGCAGGGCCGTAACGCCGTTCACCACCGGCACGCCGAGGTCGGAGATGGCTTGATAGGTCGTTAACTGGAAGTCCGGATCGCCGTCTTCTCCGAGTGCGCGGGCAAGGAGCCAGGCGTCCCACTCCCTGGCGTCACGACGATCTACGGCGACCCTCGCCTTCCCGGCCGTGACCTCCAGGATGACTTGCGACGGGGACACCACGTCGACCCATCCGTGCTGGCGCAAGGCTGCCTCGAACCGCTGGCTGTGCCAGTCCTCATCGTGATGCGCGGATACGATGGCAAAACGCAGCATGGCCCTGAATCGGCTCCAAGCCATTCGCGTGCCAAGCAGGGACCCGCCCCAATTGGCGGTGCCCGTGGTGTGGTATAGAGAATCGATGCAGCTTCACGGGGCAGAGGCAAAGACGGGCGACGTCGCCCGCGGTTCACGGCTATTGCGAGATCTCCAGTCGGCGCCCAACCTGCTCTCGCTCTCCCGGATTGTCCTCACTTGCGTGGGCGTGCTTCTCTACATTTACGGTTTTCGGATCATCGGCCTTTCCATCGGCGTCATCGCTGCCCTCACCGACTACTTGGATGGGTATATCGCCCGCCGTACCGGGAAGGTGACCGAGCTGGGAGGGATCCTGGATCGCCTGTCCGACCTGGTGATCGAGAGCACGGGTCTCATCATGGCGATGCACTACCGCATCCTTCCTCCGCTCTTTTTTATCCTCTATCTCTTGCGCGAGTTCTTCGTCATCTCGGCGCGACTCTACTGCGCGGATCGCGGATACCCAGTCCCGTCGTCGTACTACGGCAAGCTGAAGACCAACTTCCTCCTCTACGCGTTCCTTTGCCTCTACCTGGCCTTTGCCGAGATAGTCCCTATCCCGCACGCCAAGACGTTTCTCCACGCGCTCGGAACCCTTGGCGTTGGACTGGGGCTCGTCTTCTCGTATGTCTCTGGCTACCAGTACCTCCGCGCGTTTGCGACGGCATACGATCGAGATCCCACGCCCAGGGCGTAGCGCTGTGGCGTTGGAGATTCAGTGACCAGCGCGCGCCGCTGCCGCCCCATCACGTAGTCCACCTGTACCATTTACCACCGCTCAACAGGCGCGATATGGCTAAGGGGTCAGCCATTCATTGGACAACGTGAAGCCAATGAAGGCATGAGGTGCGCAGGGCATTCGCCTTCGAACCCAAGAGGACGAAGGCGATTGGTCGGCGCCATTAGGAGGTAGCCAATGCTCCGAGATCGCCATCGTTTCATTGCAGCCATCATGGCGCCGATCTTCCTCGGCTTTACCATCGTGACGACTGCGCCCGCCTACGCGTGGAAGCCCCACACGCACTCTCTCACGGCCAATCTCGCACTAAAAGACGCCGCCGACGGAAAGATGTGCCTGCCGGGCCTCTCGACCAACCAGATTCCGCGCGGCCAGACAGACCTGAACGGCACCTTTTACGATCCGGCAAGGGGGTGGACACGTTTCGACGACCTCGTGTCCCTCGATCGATACGTTCGCGCCGGCGCGCTCGGGCCCGACGCGTTTCCCGATCCAATTTTCGGCCAGCTCGCCATTCACGTGGACTGGAGCCGGAAGGTGAGCGAGGAGCAGCCGATCAGGCTCCCGCCTGCCGCCGAGGCGATCCTCCCGCCGCAGCTTATCCCGAACATCCTTGCCCCCATCCTGAACCACACGCCGTCCTGGCGGTCTATCGACTGGGGCCACGAAGTCCTCAAGGAGGCGCTCCGCCTAAACAACGACATCATCGATGGAGCCACGCGCTCTGGGGCACTCGCACAGGACGGCCTGCTGAAGTCGGCCTATCTCGAGCGCCAGGCTGCCGTCGCGTTCGCCCTTGGATACCTCATGCACATGTCGGGCGACTCCTTCGCCCATGGCTGGATTAACAACTGGACCGGGCAGCCCTTTAGCTACTTCACGGGCCGGCAAGGGCAAGTCGCCCACGTGTCGCCGGAAGTGGCGCCCGCCGTCGAAGAGCTGCAGCACATGGCCATCGAGAAATACGTGCAAAGCCGCTTTGTGCCCGAGCTCGCCGAGGAGTGCACGCCCGTTGACCCTGCTTATTACCAGGGGACAACATCGATATGCCAGGGCGAGGACGGCGAGCCATTCCCAATTGATTGCCAATACTGCAATCCTCTTCGCGGCGTCCCATCTCCAATCGACGCCCCGCTCTCCACCACGTGCGACCATTGCTTCACCGGCTGCAACCCGTGGCGCGAGATATGTCCCCCCAAGGTAAACGAGGGGCTGCCGTGTTCCCAATGCCGCGACCGCGGCAAGTTCTATCAAGCTTGCATCAGCAGGGGCGGCACCGACGCTGCCTGTCAGCGGGAAACCGAGCTCCGGTGCTCCGATGCGTCCTATCAACAGTGCTGCGACCAGATGGTCGACATTCTCAAGCGCTCGGGTGTGATCTCGGCCACCGACGACAAGTACACCTGCAAGGCCGGCGAGATGCCTCCCAGCGAGGTCTACGCCGACGTGAAGCAAAAGCATGAAGAGCTCATGGCTCAGATGCCAGCCAATATTCGCGGCCAGATTGGTCAGTTCTCCCCGAACGGCTGCTACACCGGACAACTTAGCGAATACATGACGGAGGCCAAGACGGTAACCGTCAACGGGCAGTCGGTGACACTGGGACCAGGCAACGAAGGCGCTGAGACCGACTTCAATGGCGACGGGAAACCGGATCTCGTGAACGAATGCATGTTGTGGAATTGCCTCCTTTCCCCGGGCACCTCCAATTGCCCCTTGAATGCGCTGATTGCCTCGCTTCCTCCCACCCTCCAGGCTGGCTCCCTCGAATGCACGTCGTACGACACGGCGCAGCTCGTGAACAACCCCGACCCTCTCCTCAACGCCACGGGCATCGCGGTCCCGACCCACCTCTACAAGAGGGTCTTCTTGGAGCGCCGCTTCCCTGCGGACAAGGAACCGGGGTCCCTAGGCACCTACTCCATCGGCGGGTACATCCCCAACGGTGTCTATACCGTCACGGATGCCTTGCGCGTGTTCGCTGATGCCCTCGACGCGCTTCAGAACCCGCTCGTCATGATCGCCGACAAGTGCTTAAACGGCGGCACGACCGACGAATGTGCCCTCGCCAAGAAGATCGCGGCCATCAAGGCGGCCGTGGCGATCGCCGCCGCCATCCTGACCGCCATGGCGATCGCCGTGTACCCCATCCCGTTTGGAATAGGGCCGGTGCTCGCCGCTGTCTTCTTTGCCCTGGCGTTTTACGTGGGCTCGGCGCTTGTCATCATGGACAGCGGCATCATCCCAGGCCTCACGTTGCCGCTGCATGCCATGCGCGCCAAGCTCCTGCTCCTCCTCGAGGACAAGTGGCTCGGCACGATCATGAAGACCGCCGAGGCGATGAGCGGCCAAGGCTGCACCAGCACCTGCGGCGGCAACATCCCGACCTGTGACGAGCACCGTTTCCTCGGCATCAACGCCTACTTCGACTGGGCGATCGAGGCCTATGACATCGTGAGCGACCTCCGGTGCGAGGAGAACTCCTATTTCAACACGATGGTGGACACGATCACCGCGTCAGGGAGCCCTCGCTTCCGCGACGTGCTCAACATGGTCGCCTCGGGCTTTGTCGCGCTCCTCACGCAATACCTCAGCTGCAAGGTCGCGAACCACTTCTACAACAAGGCCATGAAGGGCGCCTTAATGCAGATCATGCAGGAAAACGTGCTCAACCCAGCTGCCCGCGCGGTCTGCTCCATCGTCAATTACCACATCCAAGACGTGTCGGCGCAGCGCGGCGTGGAGATCGTGACCAACGGGCCGGAATGGGAAAAGGCCTGCCGAGAGGGCATGCGTGCGTACTATGGAAACGTCAATGATCCCATCGCCGTGATTCGAGCGCTCCGCGAGATCCTCGCGGCCCTGGACAACGGTGGCCTGACCGACGCGCAAAAGCTCGCCCTGTTCCCCTCGATGGAAGAGCTCCTACGCGCCCAAGGCATCAACGTGGACCTGTTCGCGCTCGACCGTACCTCGCAGGCCATCGACTGCAGCTTCCCCGTTGCGGCGAACTTCAAGCTGTCTGCCCGCGAGCAGGTGGTCGAGTCGTTCCGTCTCGTCCTGGGCGACGGGGCCGCCGCGACCGTGGACGCCATGGCCAGGCAGCTCGGCGAGATCGAGGATTACATCGAGATCAGGAAATTCGCGCCCCTGTACAACACCATCCAGCTCAACAAGCTCATCGTCATGGGCACTGGGGAACCAGGGTGTGGGCGCGCAGGAAGACGCTGTTCCGAGGGGGACCAGGAGGCCTGCTTCGAGTACAGGCTGTGCACGAAGTATCCCCAGCCCAGCCAGGCTGGTGCCGGGCTCCTGGGGCTCGTCAAGGCCGCGAATCTCCAATCGCCGTCATTGGCCTTCCAAGGCGCCTATTCCATCGATGCGCTCGACGACGGCGACTCGACGTTCCTGACGTCCCTGTTCCAGGAGTCGCCCATCGAGCGCGGCTCGAGCGCGTTCTGCAGCGAGATCGACTTCAACATCATGTGCAATTCGGTCTACTCGATCGACGATCCCGACGATTATTGCCGCGACCTGGCTCTCTGGAGTCCGGCGAAGTTCGACGATCTCGTGCGCAGCGAGCATGCCCCGGGGGGCGTCATCAACGAATGCGCCGAAGCGCTCGAAGGCATCGATGACTATGCGGCCGTGGCGGGACTCGTCCCCTACGAGCCGACCGATCGCCGTGAAATCGGCCCCGACAACGATCCGCACTGGCTCTACACGGCGCCCCTGTCCGACGACGACCACCGAAATGCGTATAGCCACCGCTCGACTGTGATGACGCGCGTGGTTGCCCAAGGGCTTGGCGGGAACTTCCCAACGCCCATGAGCCCCTCGAGCACGCGCTACTACCCGCACGATCTCCGCCGCTTCGCGCTCGCGAACAAGGACAGCCAGGTTTCTCGCCTGTACGCGCGCATCTTCGCGCCCTTCTACTGCCCTGGCGGAGGCACCGGCCAACAAGATCGCGATTGCGATTCCATTGCCGACAGCTGTGACAATTGCCCCGATACGTACAACCCTGACCAATACGACGACAATTGGGACGGGATTGGGGACGACTGCGTCGGATACAACCCAATCACGGGCGTGACGCCACCGAACAAGGTCTGGAACGCCTGCGGACAGGCCGCCACCGCCCTTGGCGGCGCTTCTGGCACGAACAACGTGAGCGCTGGCACGTACCACAGCTGCGTCGCCGATTGGCAAGGGGCAGCCAAGTGCTGGGGCTACAACAACTATGGCCAGTCGAGGCCGCCCACCGGCAAGTTCCTCCAGATTAGCGCTGGCCTTTACCACACCTGCGGCATCCGTTCCAATGGCGCGCTCGCCTGCTTTGGCGCGAACACCAGCAATCGGGCGACACCGCCCACGGGGCAGTTTAGCCAAGTGAGCGTCGGCACTGCGCATGCCTGCGCGCTGAACGCGTCGGGCACGGCCCGGTGCTGGGGCCTTTCA
Source organism: Deltaproteobacteria bacterium (assembly GCA_016210055.1). Taxonomy (GTDB): domain Bacteria; phylum Myxococcota_A; class Polyangia; order Haliangiales; family SHYZ01; genus JACQUZ01. The sequence continues at coordinate 24,245 of JACQUZ010000111.1, forward strand.
GACAATGGCCGCACGACGGTGCCTTCCAACACGACGTTCCGTCAGGTGACGGCAGGTGGGGCGCACAGCTGCGGCATCCGCACCGACGGCACCGTCAGGTGCTGGGGCTCCAACTCGTCTGGACAGGCCACGCCACCCACCGGAAAGTTCGTGCATGTCGATGCGGGCACCTCCCACACGTGCGGGGTCCGCTCGGACGGAAAGATCCTGTGCTGGGGCTCCAACTTGAACAACCGCTCGACGCCGCCCGATGGAAGGTACCGCCGGGTCACCGCGGGCGAAGCCCACAGCTGCGGCATTCGGACGGACGGCACGGCGGTCTGCTGGGGATCGAATACCTACGGCCAGGTAGCAAGCCAGACCGGGGCCTTCGCCGACATCAGCGCCGGCGGAACCCACACCTGCGGCATGCGGCCAGACGGCACGCTGAAGTGCTGGGGGCGCAACAACTACGGGCAGTCAAGTGCGCCGTTCTTGATTCAGCCAGTGAATCCGCTCAGAACCGTGTCGATACGGTAGCGCCTGGGCGACTCAACCGGAGCCGCCCTCCCCCAGAAACTTCCCCCGAGCGGCGTCCCACGCCCGGAGCGTCGCATGGGCAAGAACGGGACGCCGTCCCGGCTGGGGTTCGATTCGGTAGATCCGATACCGCGCGAGACGCTGCGCCGCGTGCCCGCCGTAGGAGCCCGATTGAATACCGTGCACCGGAATGCGAGTCCCCAACGGACCGACGTGCTCCGCGCGCAAGTCCAGGTGCTCGTGCCCGTGGAGTACCAACTCTGCACCGGCACGTTCGAGCACGGCCAGGAGCTCACGACGGTCGCGCAGGCCTCGATGGAACTCGCCCGCCGCGCGCCCAAGAGGTGGGTGGTGCAGGAGCACCATTCGGAACTTGTCCTTCAGTCGCAGATCTCGCAGGAAGTGCTCCAAGCGCGCGAGCTGCTCGGCCCCCACACGTCCGTAAGCCATGAGCCACGGAGACGGCTTGCCGGTCGACAGCCCGATGATGGCCAGCTCGCCACGAACCCGCAGGACGGGCCAGGATTCCCAACTTGTGCCCGCGTCCGACGTGCAATACGGCGCGAAGAACTCCTCGAACATGCGTTCCGACGAGCGGACGTACCTGTCGTGGTTGCCGGGGATGCACGTCACTCCCTGGGGCCCGAGGGCGATCCGGTCGAACCGCTCCCGCGCGAATCGGAATTCGGGCTTGAGCGCCAAGTTAGTAAGGTCCCCGGTGCAGAGCACGTGGTCCACCCGCTGCTCATTCAGGTCATCCACGAGGGCGTCGAAGATCTCGTGGCGGTAGGAATGCCCTCGATTGAACAGCAGGTTCACGCCGCCGAGCCATCGCTTGTTCAGGAATTCGCTGAGCTTGACACCAGACAGCGATAAGAGGTGCAGGTCCGAAACGTGGGCAAGCCGCATGCAGTGACCGTATACTTAACAGCTTCTGGCCATGGAGCGGAGGAATCCCGTCATCAGGGGGCGCGTGGTTGCCATCGACGGAGACGAGGCGATGGTCCGGTCCGAGCGTACAACCGATCGGGCGCTCGTGCGCGGTGGTGACGGGCTCACCGTCGGTGACATCGTGGAAATCGACGCGGCTGGCAACGCCCGTGTCCTCACGCGCTCTCGCCGACCGCCGTCCTTCATGACGCGCGTGCTCGATCCAAGGAGGCTACGGGGAATCGAGGTCCGTTCCCTGGTGGAGCAAGGCATCCGCGAATACTTTGCCGCCCAGGGGTTCAGGGAAACACGCACGCCCTTGCTCGTGCCCTGCCCTGGGATGGAACCGCACATCCGACCTTTCCGCGCCCACGCGTACGGCATTCCGGAAACCGACACGCCCGCCTTCCTCCCCACCTCCCCCGAATTCGCCATGAAACGGCTGCTCGTCGGTGGGCTGGAGCGGATATTCCAAATGACCCCGGTCTTCCGACACGAGCCCACGTCACCATGCCATATCCCCGAGATCACCAAGCTCGAGTGGTACCTGTCTCTA
>JACQUZ010000113.1 GCA_016210055.1 Deltaproteobacteria bacterium
ACCAGCATGAGGCGAAGATCTCGGTACAGGCGGTCAAGGGACTCGGAATCCCATGTGACCGCAGGCTTGACCAGGACGGCGAGGGCAGCGAAGATTTGGTTCTTCGTGTCCAAGGACGAGCCCACGAAGCGGGTGAGATCCCGGGTCGAGCCTGCTATCTTGCCCGTCTTGGCCACGAGGCCGGTCTTCTTGTCCAGGGACGAGATGATCTCTTGCAGATCCTCTTCGTAGTAGTCGATGGCGACCGATTGGGCCAAGAGAAGCGTCACGAGGTCTACGATGGGCGCCGAGAGCTCGGGGACGACAACGCGGTCGAAATGGACGCGTCCCTCGGCCGGCGCCGTGGGATCCACTTCGACGAAGAAGTCCTCCTCGAGCGGCGCGTGGGGTTCATCGGTCGCGACGGTGGACAGGAGCAGGCCGATGATGCGCGCACGCTCCTCTGCCGAGACGTTGACGAGCACGAGGGCGCCGAAGTCAAAAGCGACCGCGTGCTGATCGACCCCTAGCTCTGCGACAACCTGGGTCTTCGCTTGCCGAACCTTGGCCCCAGGAAAACTGCGCGCCAAGTCGCGCATCTTGAACGTGGCAGCAAATCCATAGGCGTTGAGCGGGAGGAGTGGCATGGAGGCACGGCACTAGTTTACACCCCATGCTAAAGTTCCGCCGATGTCAGCTGATAGAAGAGCTCCAGACGAATCGCTCACGTACAAGAGCGCCGGGGTGGACATTGAGGCTGGGAACGCCCTCGTGGACCGTATCAAGCCACTGGCGAGGAAGACGATGCGCCCCGAGGTCGTCGCCGGAATCGGCGGGTTCTCGGGCTTGTGCGCCATCCCTTCTGGCTACAAGAACCCGCTCCTAGTGAGCGGTACCGACGGTGTCGGGACAAAGCTCAAGAGCGCCTTCGCCACGGGTCGCCACGACACCGTCGGGATTGACCTGGTAGCCATGTGCGTAAACGACGTGATCGTGACCGGAGCAGAGCCGCTGTTTTTCCTCGACTACTTTGCGACAGGGAAGCTCGAGGTGGAAATCGCCGAGCAGGTGATCACGGGCATCACCGAGGGGTGCAAGCAGGCAGGCTGCGCGCTCTTGGGCGGTGAGACCGCGGAGCTCCCAGGGTTCTACCCGGCAGGCGAGTACGATCTCGCCGGCTTCGCGGTCGGCGTCGTCGAGCGGGACCAGGTGAAAGATGGCCGCGCGCTGCGCGTCGGCGACCGGATTATCGGGATGGCCTCGAGCGGGCTCCACTCGAACGGCCACTCCCTGGCGCGCAAGGTTATCCTGGAACACCTCGGGCTGGGATGGGACGATCGGCCGGCGGTTCTTGCTGGTGCGACGGTGGCGGACGAGCTCATCCGCCCCACGAAGATCTACGTATCGGCCCTCCGGGCGCTCACCCAAGGCGGCGTCGCGTGGAAAGGGGCGGCCCACATCACCGGTGGTGGGCTTGTCGACAATCCTCCCCGCCTGCTTCCTCAAGGAGCAGGGTTGGGGTTGCGCCTCTACCATGGCTCTTGGCCGGTCCTGCCTATATTCCGGTTGCTCCAGGACGCGGGCGTCCCAAGGAGCGAAATGCCCCGGGCGTTCAACATGGGACTAGGGATGCTCGTCGCGGTTGCACGGGAAGACGAAAGGCGAGCCCTCGGCTTGCTAATCCAGGCAGGTCACGAGGCGTTCCCCGTGGGCGACATCATCGAGGGCGATGGCGAGGTCGAATTCATCCCATCCCCCGAGGACACGATCCCTGGTTATGCAGGCAGCATTCCGAGGCTGAAGTGAGGCTCGCCGTCCTCGTCTCGGGAAGTGGGACCAACCTCCAGGCGCTCCTCGATGCGGAACACCGGGGTGAGCTCGCTCCCGGGGAAATCGTGCTGGTGGCCTCGAATCGCCCTTCCGTGCAAGCGCTCGAACGGGCGCAAGGTGCGGGAAAGCCCGCCATCGTGGTCGACCACAAGCGATTCCCAAGCCGCGAGGCATTCGAGGAAGGGCTCCTCGAGACGTTGTCTGAGCACCGAGTGGACGCAGTCGTCCTGGCCGGGTTCATGCGCGTTCTCACGCCGTTGTTCCTCGGGCGGTTCCCAGATCGGATTGTCAACATTCACCCGTCGCTTCTCCCCGCGTTCCCGGGCGTGGACGCGCAGAGGCAGGCCTGGGAGCACGGGGTAAAGGTGGCAGGCTGCACGGTACACTTCGTGAGCCCCGAATTGGATGAAGGCGCCATCATTCTTCAGGCCAGCGTGCCCGTCCCCGACGCGGTAGGCCTGAGCTCCGAGGAGGGTGCAGCCCGACTTCGGGCGCGAATTCTCGAGAAGGAGCACGAAATCCTGCCCGCCGCGGTGCAGCTCCTTGCCGCCGGGCGTCTCCTCAGACAGGGACGCCGCGTGCGCATTCTCCCCCCCAAGTGACCAAATCGACGACCGAAGCCATGACCGATCCGTCGCTCCACGAGCAATTCATGCGCCTGCATGGCGAGTCGAACGAAGAGGCCGAGGAAGCGGCATCCATGCTCGGCCACGCAGCGGAAGCAAGCGGGGACCAGGTCATCGCCGTGTCCGCGTGCCTCCTCGGGGAAAAGACACGCTACGACGGCAGGGACGCGCATGTTCCCGACATCGTCGACCCACTTCTTCGGAGACGCCACATGCGGGTGATCCCGCTTTGCCCCGAGATCCTCGGCGGAATGGGCTGCCCCCGAGATCCGGTGCGCTTTGTCGTCGGAGATGGGGAGGCGCTTCTGCGTGGCGAGCCCGCGAGGATTGAAGACGGTCTCGGCCGCAACTGGACCGCTCCCATTGTCCTCGGCGCCAAGAGAGCCGAAAGGCTCGCCGATCTTGCGCGAGCCTCCCTTGCGCTTCTCAAGGAACGGAGCCCTTCCTGCGGCTCGCGATCCATTCACGGGCCGCGGGGCGTTGTCCCCGGGCGTGGTGCACTTGCCGCCAGGTTCATGCATAGGAACCTGCCCGTGGCTTCAGAGACGGACACTTCCCCACTGCGCTTCTCACCGTTTTGCACTAAGCTTTAGCACTGCCGGTGCCCACCAATTTCTACGACGTGGTTGTTCTCGGGGACGAGCTATCGGGGCTTATCGCTGGGGCATTGTGTGCTCGCCGCGGCCTGCGGGTGCTCTTGACCCACGCGAGGTCGACGCCAGATTCCTACACCATCGGGAGCTTCACGTTCCCGCGGGCGCCCCTCCCCTTCCCTTGCGAGTCATCTCCGTCCGTGCGAAGGGTCGTCGCCGAGCTCAACCTCATTCAGACTCTGAAGCGTCGCATCGTCCCGGTGCGCCCATCCTTCCAGGCGATACTCCCAGACGCTCGCCTCGACGTCGGACCGGACGGGGAGCTCCTCACCCTCGAGCTCGACCGTGAGCTTGCTAAGGAACGCGGCGTGCTCGAGGAGTTCTTCGCTCGGGCGGCCGAAGTCTCGCGGGTCCTCGAGCCAGTCCTCGGACAGAACATCGCGGTCCCGCCTACGGGTTTCTGGGAGCGCCGCGAGCTCAAGTACACCGAGGCACGCCTTCCCCAGGACGGGACCGATCCGCTGCCCGGGATTCCAGAAGGGCATCCGGCGCGGGCCTTCCTCGCGCTCCCCGCGGCATTCACGCTGGCTCTTGACCCGCGGTACTTGACCTTCACAGCCATGGCGCGCGCCTTCGACCTGTGGCGACGAGGGGGCGCGATCGTTGACGGCGGCGTGGGGACCCTGCGCCAGCTCCTCCGCGAGAAGCTGAGCTCCAAGCACGGAGGAGAAGTCAGGATCACCCATCCCAAGGGATTGGTCACCCGCTGGGGCCGAGTGCAAGGGCTCGTACTCGATGGGCCAGACGGATCCGTCGGAACATCATCGCTTCTCGCGGCGCTTTCCCTCGCCGAGCTCGGGGATCTTTTCGGCGACAAGTGGCCCAAGGCGCTCATGCAGGCCGCACGCGCGATGAAGCCCACCGCCTACCGCTATGTCCTTCACCTCGTCCTCGACGCGAGCGCCCTGCCGGAGGGAATGGCCCGCACCGCGCTCGCTGTGTTCGAGCCCAACAAGCCCCTCATCGGAGACAACGCACTCGCGATTTTGGTCGGCGAGGTGGACGATCAAGCGCGCGTGCTGGTCACGGTGCTGGCGAACGCCCCAGCGCCAGCCGACGGGCAGACGCTCGATGACGTGCTCGCGGATATTCGCCCAAGGATCCGCGCGCGCCTAGAAGAGTTCATGCCTTTTTACTCGGACCACGTGCTTTGCGCCCACTCGCCGAACCAGTCACGCCCCCCTGAGGGGATGAGGATCAAAGATCTCCCACCGATGATGGCTCCCGAACCCCTTTGGTCATCAAGCCTGCCTTCCGTGCTCGGGGTCGGCGCTGCTCCCCATGACTTGGGGCTCCGGTGCTTGTCGACCGCCTGCGCGCAGAACCTGCCTGGCTTGGGGATCGAGGGTGAGTTCTTCGCCGGCACGAGCGCCGCCCGATTTGCATGTGCCGCGGCCGGAAAGAAGAAGGACTACCTCAAGGACGAAGTGCTTCTCGGCACCTGAGATCTTATCCGCCTCGTAACCGTACTTTGGGCGCGACTTTCTCGAATTTCCGGAACATCCGAGCGAAGTGCCCGCCGAACGGCGGCGAGCAGATCAATCATCGGCGTGGGCTTGGTAAGGAAGTACTTGGCGCCTGCCAGGAATCCCTGGGAGACCGTGGAAGTGTCGCTCTCCCCGGATAAGATGATGGCCGGAATGCCGCTTGTCTCGGGCTGCGACTTGAGCGCCCTGAGCAGGGAAATCCCGTCGAGTTCCGGCATGCACACGTCGAGGATGAGGAGGTCTGGCTTGCGACCGGCTCTATCGATCTTGACGAGCCCGTCGAGGCCGTGCTCCGCGGTCGACACGTGATACCCCTGCCGCGAGAGCGCCAGCCACAAAAGCTCGCGGCATTCCCGGTCGTCATCCACGACCAAAATGTGCACGTGGCCCATGTGATCCTACACCGGCTTGCCGAGCGGTCTGGCCTCGTCGACGAGGAAGTTTGGCAGCCCATCGCGAATTGCATAAGCGAGCGCACAGCGTGCGCACGTGAACTCGGATTCATCTGGCGCGAGCGTTACTTTGCCTTTGCACTTGGGGCACGCCACGATATCGAGCAAGTCCTTGGGGAGCGGCATTGTGGTGCAGGGATATAGCGTCTCGAGCGCTCGCTGTAAAGGACGCCTGCACTCCCGGCGAAGGGAAGTCAAGGAGCAAAGAGCACTGAAAATGGAAGCCTGCTTACTTGTGCTCCGGGTCAAGGACACGGCTTCGGCCGTCTCGCCACTGGCACAGGGCCGCTTGCGGCCCGTTCTCACCGTGGCGAATCAAGAGGTGAGTGAACGCTCGGAGGATGCCTGGCTTCTCAGTAGCGACCCAGGTGCCGGTATTGAAATACCAGCCACCGTCCTCGAGCTTGAGCGCCAAGGGGTCGTGCGAGTGCCCAAAGACCACGTAAGGAGCACGAGTCAGGCGGCGAATCTCCCGGGGCACCGTGGCCATGCTCCCGACGGGGTCCACATTCCCTCGGGCCATGGAAAGCGCCCAGTTGGTGGCCCACGCGAACCCGAGGACAGCCGACACGCTGCCGATGGCCCAGCTCCAAGGGAGCGCTAGGACAAGGACGAGCACCAGTACAACAGCGGTCACGGCGACGAGCAAGCGGTCCAACATGATGGCCATGAGCAGCTTCGCGAAGTTGAGGACGATGGGCCTGCGCCTCAGGCTGTCGAGAGCGACCAGGGTTTCTTCGCTTAGCTTGCACTGCGCCGCGAGCGCGCTGAGCCGTTCCCGATGGGTCCGCCGGCGCGCCTCCACCGCCTCGGGCTGCTTGACCTGGACCCGCCACAGGGACAGGAGGCGCGAGGCCATGGCGAAGTAGTTCCTCGCCATCTTGGCGATGCCATGCGCCCCCATGGCCAAGGCCCAACGCACGTAGCCGAAAAAGCTCCAGTCCTCCTGCTGGGCAACGTACGAGCCTTCCACCTGGTTCGCGACATAGCGGAGCCCGGCGGCGCCCACGTTCATGCAGATCTCTTCGTCCTTTGGCAAGACGGGGTTCAGCACGTAATCGAACGAGCAATACTCGTCGTACTGATGCCCGTGCTCGACCCAAACGACGTTCTCTTCGAAGAAGAACCACGGGTGGAATGCGATCGCCGAGGCGATCTCGGAAACTGGGCGACGCCCAGGTCGCTCTGCCGATGGATCCTCGGCCCACAGCTTGGCGATCCCTTCACGAAAGGTCTCCTGGACGATCGGCCAATGGAACTCGACGTCGTGATTGCCCACCACGATGCTCAAGTGGTTGCCGACCCCGATGAACCGGGCGAGTGCCCGGAATACTCCGGAATGCCGTTCGAGAACTTTCTGCATCTTCTTGCGCGCAAAGTGGGGCCGCGCGCCCAAACCGTATACGCGATCGTCCGGAGTGACATCTTCGTCGTCGGGCTCCGCCTCCCCTTTTTGCGGCAGGAGGCAGACCCCGAGGAAGTCGACCATGTCGCCGTTCACGATCAAACGCCATGGACGACCGTCAAGTCGATACTTCGTGTAATGGTCTAGAAATGCTTCAAGCTCACGCTCGAGGATGAGAACGTGGCGGAGGTACTCGGTCTTGCTGTGGGGCTTGATGTCCTCCCCAAGGTGCAGGTCACTAATAATCAAAAGATTGAAAACCTGATCGTGCTGCGACATGACGAGCGACCCCTCTATTAATTCTTGGGTATTGCGCTTCGCATGCGCAAGACATTTCGCACCTCGTGCGTAGGTTGCTACGCAACTTGACGCGATTTGCCGCGTTGCGGCAAGATTCCAGCACCGGGACAAGCCGATGAAACATTTAATTTTTACGCTACTTTGCGCCGCGGCCTTTGGCCTTTTCGCCCACACCATTCGCCGTTACGTGCGCGTCATGCTCATGGGCAGCAAGGATCCGAGGCCACGCTGGGACGAAATCCCCAAGCGCGTGGCCCGAGTGATCATCTACTTCCTTGGCCAAAAGAAAGTCGCCGAGAGGCAGCTCGGACAGGTTCCGTCGAGTCGTCACCATCTCTGGATCTTCTGGGGTTTCTTGATGATCACCGTCGGCACGACGGAGCTGCTTTTCGTGGGCATGATCCCGGGATTCAGCTTCCGCCTATTTCTCGGCGAGGCGCTGCACGGCCTTCTGTGGGGGGTCATCGACGTCTTCAATTTCATCGTGTTGGCGATGATGGGCTTTGCGTTCTTCCGCAGGCTGGTCCTCAAGCCACGATTGATTCCCATGAGCGTCGACGCTGGGTTGATTCTCGGGGCCATTTCCGGCCTCATGATTTCGCACTTCTTCTTCCACGGTTTCCACGCCGTGGCCCAAGGGCATGCGAGCGTGCGGTTCGCCCCGTTCTCGTCGGTCCTCGCCGGTGCGTTCCAGTCGGTTGAACCTGGCACTGCAGGCCTGGTCTCCGAGGTCGCGTTCTGGATTCACATGATCATCGTCCTTTGTTTTATGAACTACCTCCCCTTCTCGAAGCACATCCACCTCCTCGGGGCGCTACCCAACATCGCGACGATGAATCTCTCCGAGAGAAAGATGGACCTGCCAAAGGTCAACCTCGAGGACGAGACCCAGTGGGGCGTCGGCACATTCGAGCAGTTCTCGTGGAAATCGCTCCTCGACACGTATGCATGCACCGAGTGCGCCCGCTGTTCGAACTACTGCCCGGCCTTCGCCACCGACAAGCCCCTCTCGCCAATGGATCTCATCCACGACATTAGGTACGAGATGCTCGAGCGCGGCTCTCTCAAGCTCACGATCCAGGACCTCGAGAAAAGCCTCGCCAACCATGCGCCTTCGGTTGAGGGGAACGACAACTCCAACCTGGTGAAGCTCCCGGAGATAGAGGCGCTCGAAAAGAAGCTTGTTGCTCTTCGGGCCAAGCTTGACGAAATGCCCCCGATGGTCGGCGGGCGAATCAAAGAGGAAACGTTGTGGTCGTGCACGACTTGTGGTGCCTGCCAGGAGGCATGCCCGGTCTTTATCGAGCACCCCCTCAAAATCATCCAGATGCGCCAGAACCTGGTTCTGGCCCAAGAGAAGGTGCCAGCCGACCTCGCCCGGGCTTTCCGCAACATCGAGCGCAATTCCAACCCATGGGGGATTGGTGCCGACCGCCGCATGGAATGGGCCGAGGGGCTAGACGTCCCCACCATCGAGGACAAGCCCAACCCCGAGTACTTGCTTTGGGTGGGATGTGCTGGGGCGTTCGACCAGCGAATCCGCAAGCAGACGCAAGCCATGGTGAAGATCCTCAACGCTGCCGGCGTCGACTATGCGGTCCTCGGGCCCGAGGAGCAGTGTACGGGCGACCCCGCGCGACGCGGCGGCAACGAGATGCTCTTCCAAATGCAGGCGGAAGCGAACGTCGAGACGCTCAATTCGAAAGGGATTCGCAAGATCATCACGTCGTGCCCGCATTGCCTGCAGACGCTCAGGCACGACTACCCGCAATTTGGCGGCCACTACCAGGTCGTCCACCACACGCAGCTCATTTCGCACCTGGTCGAAACCGGCAAGCTCAAGCCTGAGCAAGGCGGGACAAGCCAGAAAGTGGTCTTCCACGACAGCTGCTACCTCGGTCGCTGGAATGGCGAGTACGAAGCCCCGAGAAAGGTCCTCAAGTCACTTCCAATCGTCCAGTCGCTCGTGGAACCCGAGAGAACCCGCGCCAAGGGTTTCTGCTGCGGCGCCGGCGGCGGGCGGATGTTCATGGAGGAGCATGGGCCGCGGGTCAATCGAAACCGAACCGAAGAGCTCGTCAAGACGGGCGCCGACACCATCGCGGTCGCTTGCCCATTCTGCAACGTCATGATGTCCGACGGAGTGAAGGACATGAACAAGGAGGACGACGTGAAGATCCTCGACGTGGCGGAGCTCGTCGCGCGCTCGATCCCCGAAGCTCCTGCAAGAGCCGACGAGTCGAGCGGCTCCGGCGCCGCCGGATAGCCCAACCGCCCGGGACGCTACGGCAAAACGACCTGGTCGAGAAGCTTCTGCACGAGGTCTGAATCCCGTTCCGATCCCAACTGGAACTCAATCGCGACCTCATTCCCCCTGCGCCACCGGATCTCCGCTGAAACTGTCCCCCTCGGATCCACGAGCAAGATGGGACCTCCAACTGCAAGCGGTCGCGCGAGCTCTTGGGGAACGCGCAAGCACGCCCCGCCACGCGAGATGTTGAGGAGGAGCGCATCGTGGCGCTCCATCTGGCCTTCCACGGGATAGCCGAGAGTTACCGGCGTGCTCGACGGAAAGCGGCGGTGACGGCGCGCCGGAACATTGTCCGCGTCGGCCCATGCCGACGACAAGAGCAGGTCTTGTGGTTCACCAGGGGAAAACGCGATCACCACCCGGGCGATGGCGCCCCGCGCGCCTCGACGATGAACCACATGCCCGCGTAGGAGGTGGCGCTGCTGCGTCGATTCAATCCGCGCATCAATCTCGACGAAGTCCCCCACCTCCAGCCCCACCTCATCCCGGATGACGAGCCCACCCGTCGACAGATATCCCCAGTACGAATTGAGGACGTCCTTGCCGCTCGGGAACAGGACCTCCACACGCTTCGTCGCCACCGCATCCTCCACGATGGAGAAGTGTAGCGAGCAGTGAGTTCGCCTGTAAAGCGGCCGTTGATTACTCGCTCGCGAGGTCTTCTGGCGAGCGTGGCTCCAGCTTGTAGTTGCCGAAGGAGAAATGAAGGATTCCGGTGATTGACTTAAACCGCTGCCCCACTGAGTAAGCTGGCTTAAGGTTGTCTGTTCCGTCGATGATCAGGTCATCGACCCTGAGCTTGCCATCGACTTGAAATTCATCGTAATTCTTCGGCGCGTCTGGATTCGAACTGGTGACGCTTATCCCACCTTCGGGCGCCAACTTCACAAGCATCCCTTCAAGAGGCTCGGCCATTGCGCCGCCTGTCGCGATGAGGGCTGAATCGGTGACGAGGATCGGTTCAATCGAGAGCGGCTCGTCCGTCGAAACCGTTACCGACGGCGAAACAATCTGGCTCGTTCCGAAAAACTCGCTGTACTTGCCGGTAACGTTGACTTTTTGCCCGGCCTGCACCGGTGGCGGGTCATTCGCCCTGAAATACAGGTACAAGCCGCCAAGCTCCTTGGCTGAAGGGTCCTGGATCCAGAGTCCGCGGTCGTTTTCCGGTGCGTTCTTTATCGCCGTGACCACAGCGCCACTGATCTTCACCTCCGTGCCGATCTCGGGATGGGCAGGATCTCTCGGGTCGCGAAGCGCGCGGAGAGTCGAGCACTTTACGTCCGTGTCGGTCAGGCACGCGTCACAGGCATCACCGATCCCGTCGAAATCCCCGTCGGCCTGGTCTAGGTTCCCCTTGAGCGGACAATTGTCGGCGTCATTCGAAGTCCCGTCCCCGTCGAGGTCGTCGCGATCGGGCGTCGGACAGGTCGCCTCGGCGGTCAGAGGGCACGGGTCGCAGGCGTCTCCGAGACCATCACCGTCAAGGTCTTCCTGTTCGCTCAGCCCAAAAAGGGGCCGGTCGAACACGCTTCGACACTTATCGGTCGCATCCTTCATCCCGTCTCCGTCGGAATCATCAGGCGTGATTTCGCCCAGGGAGCAAGGATTGCGCGGCGGGGGATCGCATTGGAAAAGCGGCATCAATTCATACGGGTAGCAATTGTCTCCCTGGCAACCGGACGCTTTTTGAGCGTTGGCGAGCGCTGTCTTGAGGATACCCTCGATGTCGGCGAGGGACTGGTTCCGCTTGAGGGAATCCGCCTCGCGCACCATCTTGACGCACGCACGCCGCGCCCTTCCGCATGGCGCAAGGTCCTCGCACAGTTCCCCGGGCTCGAGCGAAAGCCCCTGGAGGATTTCCCGGTCGCCGTAGATCGCCTTTCCTCCGACCACGACCAGCGAAACATCGTCATTCAACGCATCTATGATTGCCCGGAAGGGTGCCTGGCGACTCCCACGGAACCCGGCCAGGTCGGCGACGAGGCCGGTGGCGATCCGCCCGATCTTGTCATCGAGGCCGAGCGCTCGCGCCGGCACGAGGGTCACTCCGGCGACGAGCTCGCGGTCGGAAAAAACACGGTCGTAGTGCTTCTGATTCAGTGAATCCGCGCACTGGAGCTCCTCTAGGATGTTCAGGCTTCCCGACGGTGTCCAGTCGGTGCCGATAGCGACTGGAACTCCGAGGAGCTTCGCTGTCGTTATCGGCGTCGTGAGTCCATACAGGTCAATGTTCGATCGAGGAGACCAAACCAAGTGCCCGAGCTCCACACCGAGCTTGCCGAACTGAGTCGCAGAGAGCGCGGTTCCATGCACGATCGACGTGAGCGCCGCCACGAGCTTCTCTTTTTCGAGGGTCTCCCACTCGGTCGTTCGGCTCGGCAGGTCCACGCCTTCGGCGATGTGAACCACGACGGGCTTGCGATTCGCCAGCGCTGTTCGGAGGTCATCAGGGCGCGCGCGCGAGATGAAGGTGACATACTCGGCGCCCGAGAAATCGAGCCCGTTTTGGCTCGGCCCCTCGTCGAGATTGCGCTCGAGCCCCGCGATGCACTCGCCCCCTGCCGAGCCCACCACGGATGTGGTGCCCGCCAGAAGCTGCCTCACCTCGGACCACTTGACCACCTCACACGTGAGCTTGGCCTCACCCATGGCCTTGTTCGCCGAACGGAACTTGTCGTACTCATCCGCCTGTTGCCACTGGCTCCGACTCTTGTACAAGACGTCGTGTCGGAAGCGGGGCAGGTGGTTGTATTGCATGTGGTTGTGGGCATCGATTAAGCCCGGGGAAATCACGTCGATGCAGGTGATCGCGGCACCTTTCGCTCCCGGGTCGCTCGAGCAGTCCGGACCCACGCACAGGATTTTCCCTTGCGCGCGAGAGTAGAGGACGTCGCCATGACAGAGGAGTCGATCGGGCGACGCCACTGTCCCGCGGAGGATGACTCCATCCGCCGAAGGTTCGCCCGCTCGGCTCTCGCACGGCAGGATCTCCTCGGGCTTGCAGGTCTCGGAGCTCGTCGGTTTAGGCGGGCTACCGTCGGGCGGATCACCCGCTGCGTCTCTCCCACCAGGCCCGTCTCGCCCGTCTCCCCCAACTGGCGCATCGGGAAGAGCGCCCGCATCCACTCCCGGAAGCACGTGTTGGGGAGTCGTGGGTCCGCCGCAGCCGAAAGAAAGAAATAACGAAAAGGTGACCCAATACCGAGGCCCGAACTGCATGGGCGGGAAGCTAGCGCATGTCAAGGGGGCTCAAAAGCGAATTCTTTTCCGTACCGTGCTCTTGGTTCCAGGGGGAAAGGTCAGCCCGTCTCGAAGGACACTAAGCACGCAGGATTCGACGTCTCGCTCGGGTGTTCCTTGAATCGCTGTTACAAAACCTACCGTACCATCCGCGTTAATACCGATTTCCGCTACAATTTCCCCGCTAAACAGGGGATCGACCTTACGCACCCTGCCCACGCAGCTCGCTATTGCCCTTTGAACTACCGAAAGCTGCGCATCGAGCTGACGGGGACGCTCTGAGCGGGCGCGCTCTTCGGCCAAGGCCGTCACGGTAGAACCACCAGCCTCGGCTTCGACCCAGCGCGAAAGCCCGCCTGCCTCAATCAAGTGGCGTCCCGGGCTCTTGCGCAGGTAGAGGTCACCGGTTCCTGCCTGGACCCCGTCAACCCTTACGCGCACCCTTGGCTTGGCCGATACCTTCAAGACCGCCGTGGAACCGCGCATTTCGTTCGCACTTGTCCACGTCGGCAGGAGCGGCACGTGCACCGAGTCCACGAGTTCTTTAGCGTCCACGTTCATCATTCGACGTGGCGTCACTCCAGCCACCCGCACGCCGGGTGCCAGCGCAATCCTCGATCCGGCTGGCACTTCGACTGAACCGTCATCGTCACTAACGGTGACCCGACCCCGGGTCACGGCGACGTCCAGCGCTCCATACTGCTCGGTCACGCGGAATGCGGTCCCTCGGACCTCGACGAAACGGGATCCAGCACGGACGACAAACCGCTGGTGTGGCTGCCTCTTGACGAGCTCAGCGCTCACGCTCCCACGTACACGCAGCTCGACGGCCGACTCGTCAAATTGGAGCAACTCGACGGTAGTCCCTGAATCGACGAGAAACCCAGACCGATTTCCAAACTGCACGGCGACGCGTCCTTCCTCAGTCACGATTCGCGCGCCAGCCTTGATTCCTGAAGCGATCGCGATAGCGTCGTGGTCTAGGTGAACGGCTCCTGCGAGTAGGGTGATAATGCCCTCGAGCGGCTTCGCCGTAGGGACGGGCTCGGGCTCGTCCATCCTGCTCGATGAGGGTCGCACGTCAGCCGCCACGGGCACGGCCACGGCGTGATCGATCCCCGGAGTCCCATGCGGCCGAACCTCGCGCCACAGCAGAACCCCAGACAGTGCCGCCACGAGCGTACCAGAAGCGAGCACCACCGGAACACGCCACCGAGCCCAACCCCGCTGGCGTTCCTGCTCTCGCACGCGCCGACGCGTCTCCGAAGAAACCGACCAGCCAATACGAATACCCAATGGCTCCCAGCTGAGTTCTGGGGGAGGTGCCTCCCCAAGCTCGTAAAGGGTCCGCGTTACCGCGTACACTCGAGAGCGTTCTTCCCTGCATTTCTCGCAGGTCTCTGCATGCGCCTCGAGGCTGGCCTGCTCCTCCGGGCCGAGGTGGCCCTGCATCAGGTCTGCCCAGCGCTCGGGGCTCTTGTTGACACCGCACTTCATTTAGTTGACCCACCCCCGCTCGCGGAAACGATCCGGAAAAACTCCTTTCGTGCGTAATGGAGTCGAGTTCGCACGGTAACAAGAGGCGCGCGGACAATTTCGGCGATTTCCTTGATATCCATTCCTTCGATTTCGTGGAGGACCAACACCACGCGTTTCTTGGGCGAGAGCATGTCAAGCGCGCGGTACACGAGGGCAACATCGTCACGGCGCTCCAACACGCGCTCGGGAGACTCCGGCGAGTCCACGGGTTCACGCCCGCCCCCCTCTTGAGCATGGGGATCGGACACGTAGCTCATGGGCTTGCGTGCGCGCGCGCGGAGGCGCCCTAGAGCCACGTTCACGCAGATCCGGTAGAGCCACGTCGAAAGACGCGCATCGCCGCGGAAGCGCTCCATGCCTCGGAACGCAATCACGAAGACTTCCTGCACCAGATCGTCCAGCTCGCTCCGTTCCCCCAGGACCCGGAACAGGTTGGCGGCGACTAGGCGGCGGAAATGTCTATAGAAATGGTCGAACGCGGGCTTGTCCCCAGCCCGGCATCGACGGACGAGCTCCGCCTCATCGGCGATGTCCGCGCTAGCGGTAGGATCCGCGGGTGGCCGCCTCCCCTCTTTCATTACGGCTGAAACCATCGTAGCGCCTTTTGGATGGTTAGTCGCCCACCATCTTGAAACGTTCGGAGGCATGGGAGGGTATCTGAGGGTATCGGGAGGGGTATTCCTGGCCCCCAAAGCGTGATACGATTGCACACATGCCCTTTGTGCGAGTTACCTGGACAATGCTAGCCTCCCGTGCCGGCTCTGCGCTCGATGGCGCAGCGGTACAGGCCATTGGAACGGTACTCAGGCGTGCAGCACCTCGTCGGGCTACACGTCTAACGCCCGAATACATGGAGGATCTGGCGGCAACGTATGGCCGACCCGAACACTTCACTGACCCCAACACCTTCTTCCGGCCGCCTCCGCACGTAAAGGTGCGCATGAAGCACCGAGAAGCCTTGCCATCGGGTGGTTCGGTGGTTGACCTTACCTTCCCCTCCCCATACCGCCCCCACTACTCCCCCTACACAGACGAATTTGAGACCTACAAGGAGAACATCACCGCTCACGCGCGTTGGTTTCGCTCCCTCCGCCCACGCACGACCATGATCTGCCTTCATGGTCTTGGGGGCGGGGGCTATTTCCTCGAGGAGAGAGCATTCGCGGTCCGCTCATGGGTCCGCATGGGCGTCGACGTAGTCCTTTTCCAAATGCCATTCCACGGCAATCGTCGGCCCAGCCAGGCCCCTCGCGCGAGCGTCATGTTTCCCACGGCACACGTGGTCAGGACAAACGAAGCGTTCGGGCAAGCCGTTTGCGACCTGCGCGCGCTGATTGGCTGGCTCAAGGACCATGAAGTCCCGAACCTTGGTTTTTTTGGCATGAGCTTGGGGGCATACACCGCAGCGCTCATGGCCTCCGTGCAGGAAGATCTCGATTTCGCGGTGCCCATGATTCCAGCCGCGTGCTTGACCGAGCTCATGTGGCGCAACCGCAAGCGGGCGACCGAAGGGGGAGCGATTGATCAAATTAGGATCACGAAGGAGCACCTGGAGCGAGTGTTCCGCGTGCATGCTCCGCTTTGCAGGCCGCCCCGGATCCCAATCGATCGCAGGTTCCTCGTGGGTGGCCGCTCCGACCGAGTCACCGGGCCAGAACAGGCCGAGGCACTTTGGAAGCACTGGGATCGACCGGAGATCTATTGGATTCCCGGCGCTCACTTGGCGCAGGTCGGCAGGAGCGACGCGTTCCGCGCGCTCCATGCCTGGCTGCGTTCTAAAGGGCTCGTTTCCGGCAAGTAGAAACGGGATTGGAGAGCGCTAGTAGGACCTGTCGTCGGTCGTCACCCAATACCCAACGTTCTGCGAAGGGGGATGGAGCGCGCTCAGGGTGCAGCCGGTGGTCACGCTTCCGTCCACGTGGGTCGTCACATCCACGACCCGCCACATGTCCCCCATTCCATAACCACCCGCGCGGTCAAACCCAGGAACCACGTCGGGAGTCGCGCCGTAAGTCCCGGTGAGTCGTCCGCCGCAATAGACGTTCACGAGCGGCTGGGTAACAGGCGCGTCACCAGTCTGGGGCAGCCCACGCTGAATGAACTGGTAGTAATGAACCATTACGCGGAAGGTGTCGCGGTCGCGCGGCACGTCCACGTTGATGTTCTCGGGACGCCCCTTGTCCTTGATGTTGTCCACGTCCAGGCGCGGGTTGTGGCACGCGCCGACCGTACGCCATGTTCGCCCCTCGGGCCCGCCCTCGCACTCGGCCAGGGGGCTGGATGCGTAACCAAAGTCGGCCATGGTGGGACCGCACTGCGTCGCATCGGGCGGAGACAGGAAACAGGCCGCCTTGCAGTTGTGATAGAAGCAGTCGTCCGGGTTGTCCTTCGTGCTCGCGTTGAGGTTCCTGTCGGTGGTAAACCATGACGTCGTGCTCCCCGGCTTGTGGACGTGGAGGTCGACGTCGGACTTGCCTGTGGTATCCCAGCAGAGCTCCACGCGGAGGCCAGGCCCACGCACGTGGACGATGAAGGTGCATGAGCGCGTGGTCCCGTCGGCCAAGGTGACGGTCATCGTGAACGTGTAGTCACCCGAGAGGGTCGGACGGAAGGTGACCGTGCTCGTGGTGTCGCCGTTGAGGGTATAGCTCGTGCTCCCCGAGGTCTTCGACAAGAGCTGATCGCACGGCCCCCCCGCCACGGTCCACTTCCAGGCCGTCGCATCTCCTGCCCAGAAACGGGTGCCGTCGATGACGTAGTCATTGAAGGGCGCGGCCTCTGGTAGATCGCTCGGACCTGGGCACTTCAGCTCAACCTTGCAACAGCTGGGGTTGTCGTCAGCACAACCATTGCAGTTGTTGTCCTGCGTGTCGCATTGCTCGGCGAGCGGCCAAATACCGCCAGCGCATTCCCCCCAGCGGCCAAATTCCTCCGACCCCTCGCAGCGCTGCATGCCATCCACGCAGGCCCCAACACCACGGCGCCCAGGCGGGCCGAGGAAGCATGGCTGGACGGTACCTGGGGTACAAGAGCAGTTCTCGTCCACGCGGCCATTGCAGTTGTTATCCAATCCGTCGTTACAGGTTTCGCTCGTCCCGCATCCATCATCGACGGGCGTCGTGCAAGTCGTTGAACTACACGCCCCACCACCGTCGCGATCCACATCGGCGTCACC
>JACQUZ010000009.1 GCA_016210055.1 Deltaproteobacteria bacterium
GCTTGTGAATGGTCTGGGCCACGACCTCCTTGCCCGTGCCTGTTTCCCCCTCGATGACCACGGTCGTGTTCGTGGGGGCGATTTTCTCGACGATCGCGTAGATCTCCCGCAGCTTGGGGTGCCGGCCAATGAGATCGCCGCAACGGTCCTTGCGTGAGGGGACGATTTCCACTTCCTCCTCACCGGCGAAGAATTTCATCTCGCTGCCGCCAAGGTGGATGGTGCAGCCAGGGCGGAGGAACGCCTCGCGAATCCGGACGCGGTTGATAAACGTGCCGTTGGTTGAGCCCAGGTCGACCAGGACGTACCCCGTGTCTTCCTGGACAATCTTGCAGTGGTAGCGCGACACCGTGGCGTCGCGGACGACGACGTCGTTGTCGTCCATGGCCCCGATTCGAATCTCTCCTTTTTCGAACGACTGCTCCTGGGGCCGCCCTTCCTCGTCGACGAGGAGGAGCTTGCAGCGGCGCAGGTGGAGCGTCGTCGCACCATCGCCGCTGTAGTGGATTTTCGTGGGCGGCACGAAGTCGGGGAACTTCTTCTGGGGCGGGCCACGCTCGTCCGATGGGGACATTTGTCCTCATTAGAAATCCCAGGCACGCCCGAGTCAAGGACAGGGGCCTTGAGTTCCGGAAAAGCCGTTCCCTATACTAGGCTTGTGGCTTCATGTCGCGCGGAGCTCGCCGAGCTTCAGGCACGCCTCGCGGAGGTGATGCCGGATCAAGAGCGAGCGCTGCTCGAGCGCGAAATTGGCACGCTCCACCTGCGCATCGGCGAGCATGAGCAAGCGCTCATCTACCTTACCGCCTCGCGCCGGTCCTTTGAAAAGCTCGATGACAAGAGGAGGGTAGGCCAATGCGACGCGCTCATCGGCACGAGCTGCTTTGCCAAGGGTGAGCATGAGCGCGCGGCCATGTACCTTCGGCGGAGCATGGAAATGGCGCTCTCGCAAGGGGACATGGATCAAGCGGCGAGAGTCGAGGTCCAGGTTGCCGACATCTTTGCCAGGCAAGGGCTAAAGGCTCAGGCCCACGCTGCGTGGGAGCGAGCACGTCCCCACTTTGAGAAGTACTGGGACGGAGGCGAGCTGTCACGGATCTACTCGGGCATCGCGTTGCTGCATGCCGATCTCGGCGAGCATGCCGAAGCCTCGCGACTCGCAGAGAAGGCGCTCGAGGAGGCGGAGGCTGCGGGAGATCCCCTGTGGCTCGGGCGGACGCTCCTCGCCCGGGCGAAGGTGCAGAAACAGCAGGGCGACCTCCGCGGAGCGAAGCGCTTTTTCCGACGTGCCATCAGCGTGCTGCAGGACAGCGGTCTCCAGCGCGATCTCGCTGAGGCGTACCTTTGCTACGGGCTGTTCGTCGGTGAGGCGACCGATACCCTGCCCGATGGATTCACCGAGCAGCCCGCGTTCTGGCTCGCCAAGGCCCAGGGGATCTTCCGGGAGCTCGGGGGGATTTCCGACCTGGAGCGGGTCCGCGATGCGTTCAGGCGCTATGGCCGACGAGCGACCGACCGGGTCGCCGAGGTTGAAGTCCTGCAACTCCTTCAGGACCTCAAGCTTTTGCGCCTCGAGATCTCGCGAGGAAGCCAAGCCATCGCCGACCTGTCTCTTTCGACCCTTGACCAGCTGGGCGCGCAAGCTCCCAAGGACCTCGCAACCATTGTCGATGGAGCGCGAAACGAGATCTCGCGCGCCGAGCGAGCGCTCTCGCGCGGCATCGACCACATGGCCCAGGCAGAAGAAAAATTCCTCGGGGCCTTAAACATCGTCGTCCTGGAGCGGGACAACATCCGCACGCTGATGGAGTTGTGCCGCTCTCTCAATGCCGTCCAGGACTACGCGCGGCTCCCTCTCGACATCGCCAAGATGGCCGGTCAGCTCACCGGAGGGGATCGCGCGGTGGTGGCCCTGATTGGTGAGGATGGAAAACCCAGGGTTAAGGGGGCGGTCCGGGTCTCCGAGGACGAGGAAGGGTGGTGGCGCTCTGCCTTGATGGATTCCCTCGCACGCCGTGCGGTGACCCCTACCCTCATCACCACGCCGCTGCCGCCGACCGACCATGATCCTCCCGTGCGCGCCCAGAGCACGCGCGAGCTGGAGATCTCGGCCAAGCACGAGCAGCTCAGATTGGGCCACGCCATGGTCTGCCCGCTCGTGCGCGGCGGGGAGGTGTTTGGCGCCATTTACTGCGACAAGTTCTTATGTGGGGGGGTGTTTACAGAGCGAGACCTGGACCTCTTGGCGATCTTCGCCGCCCAGGTGTCCACCATCCTGGAGAATGGGCGAGCGGCCGAGGAGGTTCGTCTCGCCGCGCGCACCCGCGCTGCGACCCTCGAGGCCATCAGCGATGGCGTCCTGTCCCTGTCCGCGAGCGGCAAGGTCACGGCGATCAACCAGGTGGCAGCGAGGATTCTCAGCGTGACGGGCGGGGACGCCGACGCCCTGCGGCTCGCATCCTTTTCCGAGTTGTTCTTCTTAGCGAGCGCCATGGCCCGAGGAGAAGAGCTCGATAGCCGCGTGGTGCGCCTCACGACTGGCGATTACCTCTTGAACGCGCGATGCATCCGCGCCGACGGGGGGCAGATCGTGGGCATGGTCGTCACCCTCACCGAGATGAAACGGGCCACCAGCCTCGCCCAGAAGATCGTCGGCTCACCCGCGCGGTTCACCTTCGGCGACATCATCGGCGGCTCTCCGTCCTTGCGACGCCGGCTCAAGCTCGCCGAAGCGGCCGCGCGCTCTGACTCGAACGTGCTCATCACGGGTGAAAGCGGAACCGGGAAGGAGCTCCTTGCCCAAGCCATCCACAACGCGGGAATGCGCGCCAGCGCCCCATTCGTGGGAATCAACTGCGCCGCCATCCCGCGGGAGCTCCTCGAAAGCGAGCTTTTCGGCTACGAGGCGGGCGCGTTCACCGGGGCCAAGAAAGGCGGGCATCCAGGGAAGTTCGAGCTCGCCGAGGGGGGAACGATTCTCCTGGACGAAATCGGAGACATGCCGCTCGAGATGCAGGCCAAGCTCTTGCGCGTGCTCCAGGAGCGCCGGGTCCAGAGGCTCGGAGGGCACCGGGAGATCACCCTCGACACGCGGGTCATCGCCACCACGAACCGGGACCTCGCCGACGAGGTGGAGCGCGGCCGATTCCGGCAGGACTTGCTCTTCCGCCTGCGTGTCATCCACGTGGAGCTTCCCCCCCTTCGAGAGCGTCGCGAGGACATCCCTCAACTCATCGAGCATTTCCTCGAGCTCTTTTCCGTGAGGCTCGGCAAGAAAGTCAGCGGCGTGAGCCCCGAGATCATGGACGTGCTCTGCGACTATCCATGGCCGGGGAACATCCGCGAGCTCGAGCATGTTCTCGAGGGAGAGGTGAACCTCGCTTCGCCCGGCCAGGAGCTCTTAACCGAGATCCCCGTCATGATCGAGTCAGACGCACGCCGTCGAGCCGCAAGAATGGCCGAGGTAGGCGACGCGAGCGGGCTCGGTCGCAGCCCCAAGCCGGGGAACGGGGCGCACGCGCCGCCCCCGGCCACTTCACCCCCGGTCATGTCCATCGAGGAAAACGAGAAGCACCTCCTGGTTCAGGCCCTCGCGGCCCATCGGGGCAGCGTCCCCGACGTGGCCCGAGCCCTCGGCGTGTCCCGGGGCACGGTCTACAACAAGATGAAGAAGTTCGGGATCGACCCGACGAGCTACCGCGGGCCGTAGCCAAGGAGGTCCGCCCGTGGTAACCACCCGTTCCAGCAAGGTGAACACCCAGGTTCAGGGACAGGACGACGAGGATAACGCCGACGTGGATGGCGACGTGCCGGTCCACCTCGATGAAAACGGCCAGCCCAAAATCATCGAAATCCGCTTCATCGTCGAGCCCGACTTTCACGGATACCGCCTCGACCACTACCTCAAGCGGAAGATCCGCCGCCTCTCCCGCACGAGGATTCAAGAAGTCATCCGCACCCAGCTCGAGGGCCCTTCAGGGCGCCGCATGAAAGCCCACTCCCCGGTGCAGGCCGGCGACAAGATCGTCATCCGCCGGCCTGCCCGCGCCGAGCCGGCCTGTCCTCGCATCTTTGGCGTGCTCATGGAAGACCCGGACTTCATCGTGGTGGACAAGCCTGCTGGCTTGCCGGTGCACGCCACGGCGCGGTACTACTTCCACACGCTCACTCGGCTGCTTTCCGAGAAGTATCCTGGGCAGGGGATGCAGATTGCCCATCGGCTGGATCGCGAGACCTCTGGTTGCCTGGTGGTGGCTCGCGGCAAGGAGGCCGCGTCCCGAATCAAGTCCGCGTTCGAAAAACGGCACGTGGAAAAGACATACCTCGCCCTGGTGCACGGCGATCCACCGTGGCCCGACCAGGCGGAGATAACCATCGACGTGCCCCTTGCGCTGGCGGATGAAACCGTCTCGAGGCTCAAGATTCGCATGGTGCCTGCCGTCGGCCGCCCCGACGCCCTATCGGCCACGACCCGTGTCCGCGTCGTGGAGCGCCACGGCAGGTACTCCCTGGTCGCCTGTCGACCAATCACAGGGAGGCAACACCAGATCCGCGCGCACCTCGCTGCCATGGGCCATCCCATCGTTGGCGACAAGCTCTACGCCCATGGTGACGAGGCGTTTGCCCGTTTTTGCGACCGCGAGCCAGCTGGCGTGTCAACGGCCGAAGTGGAAGCCGAGTTCGGGATCTGCCGCCAGGCCCTGCACGCCGCGTCGATCAGGTTTCCCCATCCGCGCACCGGTCTCCCGGTCTACGTTGAATCCCCGCTCCCAAGTGACCTTCGCAAGATCGTCAGTTGAACGGGAGGAGCATGTCTCCGAGCCAAAACGGCAGGCGGGCCTGGGGGGCTTCTGGGGAGAAAAGGAGTGAGGCGGGGAATCCCTGGAGCAGGTTGCCCAGCGAGGCCCCACCCTTGGCCCCTACGTCTTCATCCCCCTTTGCGCCAGTGGCCCGAAGCAGGCGCTCGGCGAGGGAAGTTGGCTCAACCGGCAACATCACGAGCTCCGCCCGGTCATCCTCGTCGAGCCCCGCCTGGACCTTCGCATGAACGATGGCATCCCCGAGCCCACCGAGGCGATCCACGAGCCCCCGCTCCATGGCCTGGGCGCCGGTGAACACCCGGCCGCGCCCCACGCCGTCCACCTGCTCCTCGGTCATGCGCCGCCCCTTGGCCACGGCGCTGATGAACCGCCCGTAGTAGTAGCGCAGCTTCTCCTTGATCGCGGCGCGCTCCTCATCCGTATACGGCCGCAGGTAGGACTCCATGTCGGCACGCGCACCTCTCTGCCCGGTTTCCCAGGTGAACCCGACCCCCCGGAGCAGGTGGGACAGGTCGAACTTCCCAGTAAAAATGCCGATCGAGCCGGTCAGCGTCGAGGGCTCCGCGAAAATCAGGTCGGCTCCTGCCGCGGCAAAGTAGCCGCCCGATGCCGCCACGTCCCCCATGGACACGATGACAGGCTTTTTGCCGCGCGTGAGAAACACCTCGCGCGCGATGACTTCCGACGCGAGAGCGCTCCCCCCGGGCGTATCCACCCGGATCACAATCGCCCGAATCCGAGGGTTCTCTCGCGCCCAGGAGATCGCCGCGGCGATGGTGTCTCCTCCGGTGAGGCGCTGGCCGAGAAGTGGAACGGTCACTGACCTGCCATCGACAATGTCGCCATCCACGTAGATGATCGCGACTTGCGCGCTTTGCCACGATTCATGCCGCTCTCGCACCATGTCGGCGCGGAGCGCGTATGCCCCACCGAGCTCCTCTGGAAGGATCCGCTCCAGCGCGGACGGCTCGACCACGCCGTCCACCAGGCCAAGCTTGCCTGCCTCCTCGGAGGTGTATGGACCCCGGTCGAGGATGCCCCGCAAGTCCTCGACGCGCATTTTCCGATCCCGTGCCACGTCGGCAACAAAGCGATCGAACACGCCGCCAAGGATCCACTCCCGCATCGATCGGGCTTCGTCCGATGACGAGTCACGCGTGAACGCCTCGGGAGCGCTCTTGTATTCCTCGATCTTCTCGAACTGGGCAACCACCCCGAGCTTGTCGAAGAGATTCTTGAAGAACAGCACCGAGGACGAAAGACCCACGAGCCGCAGCCCCCCCGCCGGATCAACGTAGATCTTGTCCGCCGCGGCCGCGAGGTAGTAGTCGCGGGTCGTGCCGCTCCGCATGAACGCCAAGACTTTCTTGCCACGCTTGCGCAAGCGGAACACCCCGTCCCGCAGCTCCTGAAGCGTGGCCCAGCCATCCGTGAGCCCGCCTAGAACGAGTAGCACCCCTTTCGCAGCATCGTCCCGCTCGAGCCTGCGCATGCGGCTCACGAGCCTCGTGAGCTCACGCTCGGTGAGCTTCCCCTCGAGCTCTATCTTGGCGGCATGCCCACGGCTCGGGACCAGCGACGGATAACGTTCATCCGACCAGCGCGCGACCCCTGTGCTGCCAAGCCAGGAGCCGCCGCGCGGCCTCCGTCCCACGATTCCATGCCCCGTCGCCCCCAGTCGACCAAAGCTCGCCTCGATTCCCAAGGACCCTCGGATGTCGTGGCGCTCGTTGGCCGCTCCACCACCCGCAGGTTCCAGGAGCTCCCAGCGTGAAGTCGCTGCGAGCTCGCCGCGGAGCCATGCGCCCTTGGCAAGACGAACCGCCGTGCGCAGCTTCGGCTCCACGTCGCCACGCCTCTCCCCCACTTCCACCGACATGCCGAGCTCCCAGCGATCATGGCCGAGCGGGCGAGAGACCAGCTCGGCTACGTACCGACGCTGGACCGGAACGCCGCCGATCGCGGGGGACGTCAGATCCCTCACCACCGCGCCAACCGCCCAAGAAGGCCCGAGGCGCATGGAAACCCCCAAGTCGAACGTGTCTACCGAATCCAGGATTCCGCCGTCGTCGCTGAAATGGTGCCAAGCCAAGCCCAGGGCGCCATTTCTCCCCCAGGCCACACCCTGTGCCAGGGTCAGCCTCGATGGACTCCCTGGATCGGGAGATGAGCTCTCCCGCGGTGGTGCAAGCCGTTCGAGACCGATCCCTATCCCCATGGGGGGAAGGATGGGGAGCGACACCGGCATGCCCAGGTACGCACCAATCCCCTCACCGGGACCTGCGTGCTGCTCTTCCCATTCCGTCCACGCGAGCGCAAGGTGCGTGTCCCCGAGAAAAAGTAGACCCGCTGGGTTGTAGGCCACCGAAATCGCGTCGTGGTCGCCGGCGAGCGCGACCCCAGGAACGAACAGCCCGATCGTCGGCTCGTCGGCGAAACGGAGCTGAGCATGCCCAAGGTTTTCGGCCAAGGAGCAGGTGGCAAGCGCTGCGAGAAGCACGATGCGAGGTTTTCTTTTCAAAACGGCACCCCGAGAAACAGGCTCGCACCGCCTCCCGCAGCGGGGACGATGGCGGCCCGTGGCAATGCGAGCCTATCGTTCACGAATATCCAGGTGGAAAGCCCACCGAGAGCGACACCCATGCCCGCCAAGAGAGCACCTGCCAAGCGGGTGTCGAGCAAGTCCTTGCAGGGTCCCCGATCGCCTGGGCAACTGACGCCCATGCCGTCGATGGCAAGGAAGACAACTCCGCTGGCAAAGGCGGCACCACCCGCACCAGCCGTCACCCACTTCCATCCCCGGGTAGGGCGGCGCTCCTGCGGCGGGGCTGGCTTGTCCACCCCGACGACGATCTCTGGAACGGAAGGCACAGGAACTCTGGTTGTTGCCAACGGCTTTGGTCGTTCCCTGTCCTTGAGCTCAGAAGCCGCATGACTCATGGCCTCGTTTGCCTCCCCAATCGTGCACACGGCGCACGAGCGCTCCATGCGCGAAATACCGCCGCCGTCCACGTCGGCGCCAAGGAGCTCCAACTCGATCGTGTACGAGGCCCCGGCGGCCTCCACGCGCCCCCGCAAGAAGCGACGGGCACCCACGAGTGGACCGATGCGCTCGAGGCACGTCGTGGTGACACAACCCACGAGCTCCGGAACGCCGCGCAGCTTTTGCATTGTCTCCTCACGAGACACGACGGTCCAGCCTGCGGCGCCAAGACCATCGGCCATGCTTCGTTCCAAGCTCTCCCGCAGCTCCGGAGGTGCATCCCCTTCAATCACCACGTCCAGGACAGCGACAGCGCGACGAGGCTCGGCGCTCGCCTCTCGATCCGACGAAACAAAACAAGTCGCGGCCCATGCGAGCAAGGGCAACGAGTGGACGCGCCAAGACATCCTTGGCATTTTACGGGTCCGCCTCCACACTCTCAAGTCGAGTAGCCCGGCGCCTTGCGCTTGCGCCCGAGCGAGAAGGAGAGAATCGGCGGGGTCACGAGCGTCGTGGCGATGACCATGACGACCGCCGCCGCATAGGTTCTCTTGTCCACCACGGGCTGCCCGCTCGGGAGGATGAGGCTCGTCCCCACGCTAGCAAAGATGAGGCCTACCTCGCCGCGCGGGATCATGCCTAACCCCACGGACAGGCGGTCGACTCCCCGCTCGAGGACAGCGAAGGAGCACGCCTGCTTGCCGATGATGGCTGCAGCCGTAAGAACTCCCGCGAGCCCGAGGATCGTGGAATCTGCAAGTACCGTGAGATCGACCTTTGCGCCGGTGACCACAAAGAACACCGGCACGAATATGGCGGCTAGGGGACGAACCTGGTCCTCGAGGCCGTGCTCTTCACGCCCGAGGAGGTTCTTGTACGAAACCTCGTCCAAGATTAGGCCTGCCGCAAAGGCACCCACGATGGGGGCAAGCTCCACCGCATGGGCCGCAAAGGAAAACGCGAAGCAAATGGCGACCGAGAACGCCAGGAGAAGGCCCCGCACTTGCAAGACCTGGGCGGCACGAAAGACCCATCTCGACAACGGTCGGCCGAGCGCGATGGCGCCGCCCAAGAACAGGAATGACTTTCCTACTATCCCCGCGATGCCCATGGCGTCCAGGCCGCCTCCCGGCTTG
The DNA here is from genome assembly GCA_016210055.1 of Deltaproteobacteria bacterium. Lineage (GTDB taxonomy): Bacteria > Myxococcota_A > Polyangia > Haliangiales > SHYZ01 > JACQUZ01. Next base: position 8,940 of record JACQUZ010000009.1, read on the forward strand.
GCCGCTCCGAGGACGATTCCCTGAACGACTGCCAGGACGATGAGCCCCAAGACGTCGTCGATGACCGCCGCTCCGAGGATGATTCTCCCCTCGGTGGACTGGATCTTCCCCAGGTCCTTGAGAACACGCGCCGTGATTCCCACCGAGGTGGCGCTGAGAATGGCTCCAATGAAGACGTGGGCATGCCAGGTCGCACCCGGGAGGATCCAGCGAGCGCCGAAATACCCCAGAGCCATGGGCACCACCACCCCGACCGTCGCGACCAGAAAAGCAGAGGCACCCACCCGGAGCATCTGGCTCACATCGCTTTCGAGCCCCACTTCGAAGAGGAGAATGACCACGCCAATCTCGGCGAGGAGACCCATGGCCGGGTCGGTCGTCACAAATGAGAGCGCCGTGACACCTACGAGCGGAAGATTGCCGATGAGCACGCCTGCAAGGAGCTCGCCCAGGACGGCGGGTTGTTTCACCCGCTCGAAAAGATCCCCCACGACCTTGGCCGCCACGAGGAAAAGCGCCAGGGTCCCGAGCACGAGGGCGGGGCTCGTCCCACCATGTCCCGTCGCTGCCGAGCAAAGAAGCAGTCCCACGAGGAGGGAAGCACGAAAGCTCTTGCGGCCAAGCATGGAGCGAGGATTATAGCGGCGTCGTGCCCGTAAATACTTCCGCAAGTCCCGAATCCCAGGTGCTTTCGAAGATCCCGCCCAAGACGCTCGACGACCTTGGCTGGCCCAAGCTGATTGAGCACCTGGCGGCTCGTTGCCACACGGAGCGCGGCAGTGCCGCCGCCGGAGCGCTCGAGCTCTTCGAACATCCCGAGGAAGCGCGGCGGCGCCACGCGGAAATCGCCGAAGCCCGCTTGCTCCATGAGCTCGGAGAGCCGATGCCGTTCGGTGGCATTGAAGACGTGGTCGCGTGGCTCGATCGCGTGCAAAAAGGGGGCATCCTAGAGGGTCCGGAGCTCCTCTCGGTAGCCCGGACCGTGGACGGCCACGCTCGGCTCAGGCGCCACGTGGTCGCCCGCCGCGGTCAGGCACCGCTCCTTTCCGCGCTCGCCGAGGAGATCCTCGAGCTCGCCCACGTGTCTGGGCCCATCTTGGACTCCTTTGAGGAAGGGGGCAGGCTCGCCGACCACGCGAGCCCGGCGCTCGGCCCCTTGCGGCGTCGGGTGGGGCAGCTGAACGACGAGCTCTCGCGCCGCGTGCGTGGTCTCCTCGATCACCCAGCCATCTCGCCACACCTCCAAGATCGCTTCTACACCCAGAGGGACAACCGCTATGTCGTCCCGCTCCGGGCTGAGGCGCGCTCGCGCGTCAAGGGAATCGTCCATGGCACCTCGCAAAGCGGGCACACGGTGTTCGTGGAGCCCGAGGAGATCGTGGATCTCAACAATCGCCTGGCCCTTGCCGAAAGTGAGGTCGCCGAGGAGGAGAACCGCATCCTGGCGGAGCTAACCGGCTACGTGCGGGAAGAGATCCCCGCCATCCGCGCAGCCATCGATGCGGCCACTCACCTAGACCTCGTCGATGGTGCGGCCCGCCTCGCCGATGCGCAGAGTGCGAGCGCGCCCGAGATCGACGACTCGGGCCTTCTGGACCTTGGGCAGGCAAGACATCCGCTCATGGTACTCGCTGGTCGTCACTGCGTGCCGAACGACATCCGGCTCGCACCTCGCACGACGCTCATCGTTTCAGGACCGAACGCGGGCGGAAAGACGGTGGTGCTGAAGACCGCAGGCCTGGTCGCGTTGATGGCCCGCGCTGGGCTCCACGTGCCCGCGCGGCCGGGCAGCCGGGTCCCGTTCTACCGCGTGATCCACACGGACATCGGGGACGACCAGAGTCTCGAGCGGAACCTGTCGACGTTCACCGCGCACGTGCTCCACCTGTGCGAGTTTCTGTCCGATGCCTCTGACCGGGCGCTGATTCTCATCGATGAAGTGGCAGTCGGGACCGATCCCGAACAAGGGGCGGCGCTTGCGCAGGCCGTGCTGGAGGCCCTTGCGAGCGGTGGTGCCCAGGCAATCGTTACCACTCACTACGAGCGACTCAAGGCGCTTCCGCCGCGTGACCCGCGGTTCGAAAGCGCATCGGTCGGATTTGACCTCGAGCGCATGACCCCCACGTTTCACCTTCACCTGGGGGTGCCTGGGTCGTCCTCCGCCTTGCTCGTGGCGCGCCGTCATGGGATGCCCGCGCCCGTGGCCGTCCGAGCCGAGGAGCTCCTGGGAGACCGCCGCGCGGGTCTCGAAGAGCTGCTCACCGCCCTGGCCGAAGAGCGGCGCAAGATCCACGACGAGCGGGCCCAGATCGAGGCCATGCGCAGAGAAGCGGAGACCGCTCGCCAGGAAGCTGAAACCATGAAACGCGCGGCCCAGGCGAGGGAGAGGGAGCTACGCCGAGGTGCCCACGTCGAGGCTGTCAGCGCACTTCGCCGAGCCCGCGATGAATTGGACCGTCTCCGTGCGAGCCTCAAGCAGGCGGCCTCCCTCGAAGAGGCGGCCGCAGCGAAGGAGAAGATCGCCTCGCTCGCGGACGAAGTCGCAGCTAGGGCGCCGGAGCCAGAGACTGCAGGCGCCCCGGCGAGCGCGGAAGATCTTGTCGTGGGCACTGCGGTCCTCGTGCCCAGCCTCGGAGGACGCGGGTTCGTGACAGCTCCCCCCGAGCGCGGCCGCGTGACGGTGCAGATCGGGAAGATGAAAACAGCGGTCGACGTGCAAAAACTGCGGCTGGACCCAACGCCTACCCCGTCTCGCCACGAGCGCAGGGCGAAAGAGGCGCAGGTCAAGCGCCAGGCTATCAGCCGAACAAGCCACGCGCAGGCCATGATGCAAGCCCAGGACGAGCTGGCGCCGGCGCGCACGGCCGACGCCACCCTGGACCTACGAGGCACGCGCGTCGATGAGGCCCTGGCCGAGGTGGACCGTTTCCTCGACGACGCCCTCCTGCGCTCTCGAGAAGTCGTGTTTCTCATCCACGGGCATGGGACAGGTGCCCTCAAGTCAGCCGTGCGCTCCCACCTGGGCAGCCACGCGGCGGTCGCGCGATGGCGCGCCGGCACTGCAAAGGAGGGCGGAGACGGCGTGACGGTGACGTGGCTGGATGTGGTGTAGGCGAGCACTCACCCCGGCATGATCAGCCGCCAGTACCGCTTCACGTACCGGATGTTCGCTGGATCTGGATTCAAGCTCGCGGGACCTTCATGCTTGGACGAAAGATTCATGCGAAGAAACCAGCGCTCGCCCCCTCCTGGCAAGCGGGCCAGGTAGCCGCGATTCTGCTCTGCCCAGGCGTAGCAGATGGTGCGGTACATGCGAAAGCTGAGTCGGGGCATGAATGTCGGGTCGCAGCCAACATAGAGGCCTGCGCTCGTAGGTCCTTCGAGCCCCATCTGGTGCGTGGTCGCTGCATGGTGCATCTTGTGAAAACGGCTTCGCCCAAGGAGGCCGCGTAGCTTGCGCACGAGTTGTCGGAGCTTTCGCGGCGACTCGGTGTAAAAGACGATCTTGTCCGGTCTCTCGTAACCCGACGACGCGTTGTAGAACTTCCAAGTGACCTTCGATTCCTCGAACGCCGAGATGAGCTTGAGAATGCCTGCCCAGTAAGAAGCCGGGCCAAGGCAAGCATACAGCTTGAGTAGCCAGCCTCTCGGCGGAGCCCAACCCGCGGGCTCGTATCGTGTCCACCTTGGGCCCACGTGGAAGCCCTCCTTGTGCACGGCCAAGCGGACCACGGGTTGGAAGCGGCGGCGAAGCTGTTGAAAGGGCGCCCCCCGAAACCCTTCAATGAGCGGCGACGCGTACGGTCTCATGGCCAATCGAGCCCTAGATCGGTGAGACGATCAGCAAAGGGTTTACGGAGCGCTTCCCAGGTGCGCAGCACATTCCTTTGGAGGGAGGCGCGGTCGATCCGTGCCAGGACGTCTTCGTAGTTCCGTGGCCTCTCTCGTGGATCGTGCCTGACGCAGCTCGATAGCAAGTCGGCGATAGAGCCCGCGCCGAGGCGCTCCAAGCGGCGAAGAACCGAGGGGAGCCCGTACCGTTCGTGGCGCAGGGTCGTGTTGTTGATGCGGGCGTTCGACAGCGTATGCGCCATCATCATTCCCAGCTGGTACACAAGTGCCCGTTCGGAGCGGACGCCTCCTTCGCCGGTCTCGGGTGCCTCGTAACCCTTGGTATGGCCTGCATGGAGCCAGGGGATTTTTGCGCGGCCCCCGACCCGTGGCAATGCGCTTCCGAAGTCAATGATGGTGACGCGCAGGGGTCGCCTTCTCGCCACGACATTCGCGCACTTCACGTCGGTGTACAGCACCTGGCATCGTCGAAAAGCAACGAGCTGCTCGACGACAAACAGGTTGGCAGCCAGCATTTCTTGCGGCGAGAGGCCGATATGACCAAAGTCTCGCCCGTGGTCGACCAGGGCAATGAACACGGCCGACCTATCGGCACGAAACGGGGCGGGCACCTGTCGCCTGGACAGGGACACGAGCTCCGGGACCGCCAAGCCCTGCAAGTGCTCCAGATAGACCCGCTCGCGAAGGATGGACTGAAAGCTCGTATCGAAATCGGGGCGTTCGGAGCCGCAGATCTTGAGAAATCCTTTTCTCCCGTCGGGGAGCTGCAAGAGATACCGCCCGGAGTGCAGAAGCGTCTGCATGCGCATGGTCATAAGCTGAGCACTCCCATCCACGGCATTGGCAGGCGTTCTGGGTGAGCCAGCCGCCACTTGAGGAAGCGGAGACCATGACGGCCAAAAAGGAGGCCGGTCGCGCGGTACTTGCTGGTGAAGCGAACCGCCTGAGCGATCGACCGGGCACAGGCCAACCAGCGGGGATCGCTTGTCTGGCGATACGCCTCAATCAGGATTTGGGCCCTCCCGGTGGCGCCACAGCAGAATGGCGGCGATGGCGTGGCAAAGCGATGGGTTCCCTCGAGGGCCAACTTGGCGATGTCCCAGTAGGACTTGTTTCCGCTGAGCTTGAATGCGCCCAGAGACGCCAATCCAATCCCTGGACCACCGTTGCACCAGCCGTGAATATGGACCTCGCTCTGGCCGCGCTCGAGCGGCCAAATTGCCGCCTTGCGCCCTCTCCCCGGTAGCAGCATGAGCTCAGAAGCCAATGTATCCAATGCGCGCCGCCGCGTCGAGGCGCCAAGACGGACACCAAAAACGCGGTGAGCCATTTCCAAGGCCAGCAGGCATCCTGCAATGCCGTGCGAGAATCCGAGGTTCGCGGTGGTGAGCAAGCGCACGGAGTCTGATTGCAGCGTGCGAACGAACTTGATGGGTATTGCACCAGGCCAGTAGCCCTCGATCTCCGCTGCCGCCAGTAGCGCACCTGCGCTGCCAAAGAGAACATCTAGCCTGGTCCTGCGCTTCGGACAGAAGCGCAGCCAATCAGCCAGCGATTCATGAAAATCGCGCCGAAAGTCGCTGTCCAAGTGCGCGGCAATCGCCGCAATGAGCGGATAAGCGCCCGAGCCCGTAACGGGGCTAATCGCGTGGGTAGGAATACGAAGCAGCGAGCGATCAGACAGGCGGCGCCTAATGGACCGGAACACGGCTGGATTGCTTGCGATAAGGCCGCTCTTGAGGAGATGAAGCCATATCCAGGCCCAGCCTTGCCAGCCTTGGCCCAACCCAAGACCTAAGCGTGGCCAACTACGAAGGGGGGGGTATTGGATGGGTGCTGGCAAGCGCTAGAGACTAGCGGCGGATGATGGCGGTCTGATCCGTGCATCCGTCGCGCACGAACGACCCGCTGCAGCACCACACGGACGAGCACTTGGTATAGGCGCCCGTCAGCTTCTTGAGTTGCTCTTGGGTCAACTTCTTCGGCTTGATTTCTTTTTTCTTCATGGCGACCTCCCACCTAGGTGGTATAGGAACCGATCCCTTATTTCGCGCTTTCCAAGGAGATGCAAGCCAATTTTGAACGGTATCACCCCACACGTTTTGTCGCGGAGCCGGAATTTCTCGGCGACTATTTCCAATCCAGGTCGATCCGCTTTTCGCGCCCCGGCTTGATATGAACGGTACGTGAGTCCTTTCGCAGGAGCTCGTCGTTCCGCATGCGCACGACATGCTTCCCTGCAGGGAGCGGGCGGCGCACGGGCGTTGGTCCCCAATCCTCGCCGTCGACCTCCACGTGCGCCCATGGGGTGGCTTGGACGAGCAGGATCCCAGCCACTGGAACTGACTCGTTTTTCGCCACGCGCGACGAGGTGACCACGGGCAGTGACGCCACGGTCTCCGGGACCGAGGTCGTAAGCGCCCGGTCCGGGTCGGCCGTGGGCTCCTCCACGGCGGGAAACCGTGGTGCCGATTTCTGAACGGGCGGCGCCAGCTGCGGCTGCGAACCACGCGCGGGCAGCCGCCACGCCACCACGGCAGCGGCGACCGACAGCACCGCAAGCGACGCCAGCATGGCCAGGAACCGCCTAGGCAAGCGGATTCGACTCGGCATCGGCGCCACGTCCGCCATGGTCTCCGTTGCCTCGCGCGCTGGGCTTTCACGCTCGTCGAGCAGACCACGGACCCAGCGCGCGAGCTTCACCTCACCGTCGATGGGGAAGCAGGCGCACGCCCGCAGCGCCGCCAGCGCCTCCCCGGCGGTGGCAGGCCGATCGTCGCGGTCTGTCGCCAGGAGTCGCATGGTGAGCGTCGAGAGATCTCCAGGGATTCCCGGCGCGCGCCCGCAAGGCGGCACAGCTCCCCCGCGAAGCACTTGCGCCAGGGTTTCGGCGGCGCTCTGCCCCTCGTAAGGACGGGTGCCCGTGAGGAGCTCGTACAGCATGATCCCGACGGCGTAGATGTCCGCGCGCCCGTCCAGGGCAAGCCCCCTCGCCTGCTCGGGAGCCATGTAGCAAAGCTTCCCCTTTATCGCCTGTGATGGTGAAACCATGGCCGCTGCCGAAGCCTTGGCGATCCCAAAGTCGCCGAGCTTGACGGCGCCGCTTCGCGACAGGAACACGTTATGCGGGGACACGTCTCGGTGGACGATGAGGAGCGGCTTCCCTTCGTGGGTAAGGTCGTGGGCATGCGCGAGCGCCCGGAGCACCTCAGCGCAGGAAAACGCTGCGAGCGCAGGAGGAATGGGCGCCGCCGCCCGCTCCGCCAGGTCGAGGAGCCTCCTCAGGTCCGCACCATCGACCAGTTCCATGGCCAAGAAGAGACAGCCGTCGTCGTCGCGATCGAAGTCGAACACGGCCACGATGTTCGGGTGGGCCAGCATCGCCGCGATCCGCGCCTCGCTGATGAACATCGACGCGAAACGCTCGTCCTCGGACAGCGCGGGTGCCATGCGCTTGAGCGCCACCAAGCGAGAAAACCCTTCCGCACCGACGAGACGCGCGCGAAAGACCTCACCCATGCCGCCGACTCCGAGCCGCGCTTCGATCTTGTAGCGCCCTCCCGCGGCCATGCTCAGCTCCGGGGCGTCATGCCGCAAAGGGCGCGGGCGATTTCTGCCGCGACCCGGGCATTGGCCAGGGCTAGGGCACGATTCGCAACAACGGCCGCGCCTCCCGTAGTACGGGCGAGCTCCGCCAAGAGGAATGGGGTGAGGGCCTTACCACGAACCCCGCGCTCGCCCGCCTCATGCAACGCCTGGTCGATCGCAGCCTGAATCAGGCCATCATCGAGGGCTGCTTCACTTGGAATGGGGTTGCATGCCAAGACGCCCCCCTGCTTCAGGTCGAAGAACCGTGTTCTGAGCACCACAGCTGCTTCTGCGGGCGAATCGACCCGGTGCTCGAGGGGAATGCCACTTCGTGGCGAGTAGAATGCTGGGAATTCCGATGTGCGGTATCCCAGAACAAGCACGCCCTGGGTCTCCAGCATCTCGACGGTCCGTGGCAAGTCGAGGATGGCCTTGGCACCGGCAGAGACCACCGCGACGCGAGCCTTTGCCATGGCCGCCAGGTCGTACGACACGTCGCCCGTGTCGCCGCGGTGAACTCCCCCGATTCCGCCGGTCGCGAACAGGCGTATCCCCGCTCGGTCGGCAAGGAATGCAGTGGCCGACACCGTCGTCGCAGCGTCGAGCCGACGGGCCATGGCCACGGCCAGGTCCGAGGCCCCCGCCTTGCCGAATCGCTGTCCGTGGCGAGCAAGCCCCTCGAGCGTCTCCGGACCGAGGCCAATCCGCGGGATTCCACCGACGACCGCGATGGTGGCGGGGATAGCGCCCGCCGTGCGGACTTCTTGCTCCAGTGCCCGAGCCACCTCCAGGTTGTCGGGCCACGGTAACCCGTGGGCGATAATCGTTGATTCGAGCGCTACGACTGGGTGCCCGCCGTCGAGCGCGGCCTTCACTTCCTCATTTATCGCAAGCAAATTCATAGGCGCCGATGTCGGGGACTCCAGAGCGTGGACAGGCGTCATAATCCACGCCCGGCGTCGCGGTTTCAAGACCGGCGTCAATACAGGGCGACCCCTCAAGGAGATGCAGGTCGGGCGGGTTGGAGGTAGGCCGGACGAACTTGGGATCGCGATACAGGTTGGTCGACCCGTCCCCCGCGAGCGCCGACTCGCCGACGATGCTGTGGTCAAGCGCACAGGCGTTGCTCACATCGTGAGGACTGTTCTTCCAAAAGATATTCGACGTGAGCGACAGCCGGATCAGGCAATCCACGCCCGCCGCCGATGTCGATGACGCAGCCTGGTTTCGGAACACGGTGTTATAGCGGAAGCTCATCTTCGGATTCGTCGTCGAAAACCCCGCTCCCAGCTCGGCCCCGCCGTCCGATTCCCCGCCTCGGTTGTTGTCATGGATGAGGTTGTTCACGATCTCGAAGTCGCTGAGCTGCGTGCGGATCCCTTTTTGGTTGGCGAATATCGACGACCGGAACACCCCCAGGTACTTGGCCAGATAGCTCCGAATGCCCGTCTTGCAGTTCGAAATGCGCATTTCTTCCAAGATGCAGGTCGCCTGCTCGGTACAGGTGACGCACTCAGAGTCGTGGAACAAGGTCGATTGCCCGATGTTCAAGCCGCGGAGGGTGACGCTCGCCTTGAGCCCACGGATTTCGACGACCGGCTCACCCGGCGAAGACGTGAGCCGCACGTCTCCTCGACCAATGATCGAAAGAGCGAGCCCCTCGACAGAGAAGCGGGGGTACGCGCCGGACAGGACGAGCACGGCGTTCACGCGCAGATCGTCCGCCCGATCCACCGCCTGCTGGATGTCGCAAAACGGAGCGTCAAATGCGCCCCGATCGTCCTTGCATTGCGGGTGGTTCTTGTCCACGAACGCCACCTGCTCCTCGCCAAGGCACGATCCCTCGGAGCACAGGCCCACCCGCTGCGTGGCCTCCCGGGCGGCGCACTGGTCATCTGCCTTGCAAGGGCCACAGGTCCCAGCCGAGCAGATGGGCGAAGCATTGGCGCAGTGGTCGTTCGTCACGCACGACAGGCACCGGCCTGCGCTCTTGTCGCAGTGGTTCTGGCCATCCGAGCGGGCCGCGCAATCCTCCTCGGCCTCGCACGGCTCGCATTCCTTGGCGCTCCCACAATGCCCCTCGCAGTCCTCGTCGCGCGAGCATCCAGGGGGCGCGTCGATTTGGACCACGGCACCGTCTCCCTGGCCGCCGTCCAGGCACGGGGGATCGCAGTAGGCCGGGTTGGGGCGGGTGCAGGAGAGCTGGACCAGGAGCAATGCCAGCCACGCCATGGGAAGCAAGTGAAGCGTCCGCATCCCACCCATTACCTTTTCCTCTGCTTCTCCGCCTCGCGCAACGCCCGCTGGGCCTCCTTGTTGCCTGGACTGCGCTTCAGAATGACCTGGTACTGCTCGATGGCGTCGTCGTAGTCGCCCTTCTTGTACAGCGCGTGGCCCAGGAGCATGCGGGCCTGATCTCCCCCTCCGGCGGCTAGAGAGGACTTCGCGTGGAGGATCGCCGTGTCGGTGTCTTTTGTCTGGAACGCGACGTTGGCGAGACCAAGGAGCCCTCGTGCCCTGGAGTACTTCCCCTTGGCCACGCGCTCATACAGGCCGCGGGCTTGTGTCCAGCGCATCTTCGCCTCGGCGGCCTGAGCGTCGTCGAGAAGCGTCTCAGCCTCGCGCCTATCTCTGGGCGGCCCAAGAGGGCGCTCGGCTCGCTCTACCGGCACGGCCTTGTCCACGGGTTTCTCCACCCTCGGGGGCGGCTCTGGCCTCGTGACCTTGGATGGGGGCTTCGGTGGTTGCTGCCCAGCAGTTACCGGCGACGGAGGCTCAGTCTTGGGTCCCTTTTCGGCGCTGGAAGGGGTCTCGCGCGATGGGGACGCGACGGAGGGCTTCACCGAGCTCGAGCGCGCACGTCGTTCGCCCGGGTGTTCCTCTCCGGCTTCACGCCGACTTGGAGAAGATCGACTCGCTCGCCCTTCCTGCTCCCGCCTTCCAGGTGCGACGCGCCGTGCCGTTCTCGCGGGTTCCTCGGGATCGCTGTTGACGTAGAGGTATGCGCCGTAAGCTCCCCCTACGAGCAGCAACGCCAGGGCGAAGGAGCGCCGCATGAAGCGGCGCCGCTGCGACACGGCGTTGGCCGAGGCGGCACCCACCTCGCGAGCGGGCTCGGCAGTCATCAAGGGCGATTCCCCAACCGCCGCCCGGTTGCCCTGAACCGGCTCCGCACCTAGCCCCTGGGCCACGAGGAGTCCCGGGTCGATGGACATCCCGAGCATCTTGGCCACGGCGACGCCCCGCCCCGCCAAGCACTTGGTGAGCTCGTATTCAAAGGCCTCCATCGATGGAGGCCGGTCCTCTGGGCTGCGTGCCAAGGATCTCAGCACGAGCTTCTCCACGATCTCCGGTAGATCCTTGCGCAGCTCCCCAGGAGGCGTGGGCTCCCGGGTGGCTTTCTTGGTCAGGATCTCCATGAAGTTCTCGCCCTGGTACGGCGGGGCTCCGGTGAGCATCTCGTAAACGATGGCGCCCACGGCGTACACGTCGGAGCGGGCATCAGCCGGCTTTCCTGCCGCTTGCTCAGGAGCCATGTACTCGGGAGTGCCCATCGCCATTCCTGGATGCGTGAGCCGCTCGTTGCGCTGCTCCTCGAGCTCTGCTGATTTCGCAATCCCGAAGTCCAGCACCTTGACGAAATCGGGAGTACCTTCCCGGACGACGAGAAACACGTTTTCCGGCTTGAGATCGCGGTGAATGATCCCCGCGTTATGAGCCGCTGCGAGGGCCCTGCACATTTGCGAAGCGATGTGCAGGGCCCTCTGGATCTCGAGCGCCCCCTCGCGGGCGATGACCGCAGCGAGCTCGACCCCCTCGAGAAACTCCATGACGAAGTACACCGAGCCGTCGGCAGTGGTGCCAGAGTCCGTGACGTCCACGATGTTGGGGTGACCAATTTTCGAGGCGGCGCGCGCCTCGCGCCTGAACCGGGCCACCACATCGGGGGTGCGGGAGAACGCCGGGTGCAAGATCTTCAAGGCCACCCGCTTGCCGATCTCGACGTGCTCCGCCTCGTACACGCGCCCCATGCCGCCCTCACCGATGAGGCTGCGGATGCGGTAACGCCCGTCGATAAGCTGCCCGGACGCCCAGGTCGTGTCGCTCGTCTCGAGCTCGCTAAGGAGAGCAGCCGACGTGGCGAGATTTCCGCTCCCCGGCTGGACAATCGTAGCCATGTCAGGCCGCGGCGGTGGGGCCGGCGCACCAACGCCCCTTCGCGTCCTCTCGGGTACTGGCGACAGCTTGCCTCGGGACGGCTTCTCGTCTGCGGCGCCAGCCGGCGGTAGAGGAGGAATACGAAGCGCCAGCCTGGGGGTGCCCGGCCGGGTCAAGGCCCGCTGGCTCTCCGAGGCAGCGGCACGCACCGACGTGTCGGGCACCGCCGCCACCGTCGGGGCAGGCGCTTGCTCACTCGTCTTTCTTACCAATTCCTCACGCTCCGCCCGCTCCCTCTGGAGATCCTCGGCGAAAAGATCCATCACGAACCGAGCGAGACGGTCGGAGTCGGTCTCTGGCGCCTCCCGGGCGAGCCATCCGGCGAGGGCCGCGCGCAGCTCCTCTCCGGTCTGGTACCGATCGTCCGAGGCCGGCGAGAGCGCCTTGAGGACGATTTCGTCCAGATCGCCTGGCACCCTGGGCGCGCGCTCGGACGGCGGGGCTGGCCGAGGATCCTTCGCTCGGGACAACAGATCTTGGGCCTGCGCTTGTCCTGGTGGGAAGAGCTGCCGTCCGGTGAGCAACTCCCAAAGAATGATCCCCGCCGCATAGAGATCCGTCCGACCGTCGAGCGGCTCGCCGCGCGCCTGCTCGGGCGACATGTACGACACCTTGCCGTAAATCACGCCCGGCGCCGTTTTTTCCATCTTGAGGGTGGACGAGGCGAGCCCAAAGTCCGTGAGCTTCACCTCACCGGCGAACGAGAGGAGGACATTCGGGGGGGAAACGTCCCGGTGGACCAACTTGAGGTCACCGAACCCGTGGGCGTAGCCAAGGCCTCGGCAGAGCTCCTTGACGATGAACGCCGCGACGTCGACGGGAAACGCCACGGCTTTCTTGGCGCAACGATTCCAGACGGCCCGCAGGTCTTTTCCTTCGACGAAATCCATCGCCAGGAAGATCTCACCGTCTGCCAGCCCGGCGTCGAACACGGGCAC
>JACQUZ010000114.1 GCA_016210055.1 Deltaproteobacteria bacterium
GAACAGGGCAACGACCGAGAGCAGCGCGCCAATGAGAACGAGCCAACCCATGCCCGCCCGAAATGCAGCGGTGAACACGTAGAGCTTGGCCCAGAAGCCCGCCATGAAGGGGATGCCCGCGAGCGAGAGGAGGAATATCAGGAGCGCCAAGGCGAGCCCCGGCGCACGGCGAAAAAGACCCGAGAACGCCGAGAGGTCGTCAGTTCCCGCCTCGGTCGCCACCGCGTGGACCACGAGGAAGGTGCCCACGTTCGTCACCGCGTAGATGGCCAGGTAATAGAGCACCACCGACATGCCCAGGGGGGTGCCGGCCGCCACTCCCATGAGGAGATAGCCCACGTGCGCCACGCCCGAGTAGGCGAGCAGGCGCTTGATGCTCGTCTGCGGGACTGCCAGGAGAGTGCCGACCGTCATGGTAAGCACCGCCAAGGCCACTAGTGCCGGGCGAAAGGAATCCACCGCACCCGGGAGGCCCACGAAGAACACCGTGCAAAGGGCCGCCACGCCGGCGACCTTGGGCGCCGAGGAGAGGAAGGCGACGAACGGAGCCTGGGCGCCTTGGTACGTGTCGGGCACCCACATGTGAAAAGGGGCGACGCCGATCTTGAAGCCCATCCCAGCGAGGACCATCATGGTGCCGAGGAGCAGGATCGGAGAAGGTGCGGCGGCGGCTACGGTGGAAAGGCTCGTGCCCCCTGCGGTCCCAACGATTAGGGAAAGCCCGAACAGGGCGACTGCCGTGCTCGCCGCGCCGGTAAGATAGAGCTTGATGCCCGCCTCGGCAGCGGCGCCCCGCACGGCGATCGCACCGTTTCGCAGGACAGGCCCGTCGTTCTTGCCAAAGGCCGCGAGCACGTAGAGCGGCAGGCCCATGAGCTCGAAGCAGACGATGAGGAGCAGAAAATCCCTCGCGCCTGCGAGCACCGTCATTCCGAGCAAGCTGAGGAAGAGGAGGAAGTAATACTCCCCTTGCCTTGCGCGGGCATGCCGATCCACGTGTTCCAGGCCGCCGAGCACGCAGAGGACGCCGCAGAGGAGGAAAATGCGCTGGAGATAGACCGTACCTGGTCCGCTCACGTACACGCCGCCAGCCACCTCGAAAGGAGTGCTGAGCCAAAAGGACGCGGCAAGGGGAACCAGGAGAAGTCCGAGCGCGCAGGCACCCAGGCGGTGCCGGAGGCGAGGCGAAAGGAGCGTGTCGAGGAAGAGCATGACGACCGAGGAAAGCGCCAGCACGAGAGGAACTGCGAGTGGCTTTGCGGAAAGAGCGCTCATTGTCCGTGCGCCAGGCCCGTGGTGAGAGGTTGCAGGAAGGCGGCCGTGGTCGGGTCAATGAAGTCGAGGACCAGCCGCGGCCACAGCCCGAGCACCACGATCGCCAAGCCGAGGATCCAGAGCGCGCCCCACTCGACATGCCGGGCGTCGGAGAGCTCCGGGAACTGCTCGGTGCGAGGTGGCCCCCAGAAGATCTGCTTGACCACCTTGAGCACGTAGACCGCAGTCAAGAACGCGCCGACGATCCCCGCAAGAGCCCAGACCTCGTGGGCGCTCCGCCACGCACCGAGGAAGACCAGGAGCTCGGCGACGAATCCGGCGGTACCTGGAAGGCCGAGAGACGACAAGCAGGCAAGGGTGAAAAAGGCCGCAACCCCCGGCATGACCGCCCCGAAGCCGCCCATGCTCGGCACGAAGCGAGTGTGCGTGCGGCCGTAGACGAGCCCCACCAGCGCGAAGAACAGGCCGGTCATCACGCCGTGAGCGAACATCTGGTAGACCGCACCGTTCCACCCTTCCACCGAAAGGGTGGCCGCCCCCAGCATGACGACCCCCATGTGGCTCACCGAGGAGTAGGCGATGACGTACTTCAGGTCTCTCTGGCTCATGGCGGCGAGCGCGCCGTAGACGACGTTGACCATCGCCACCGTTCCCACGGCCGGTGCCCAGAAAACCGCCCCCTCGGGCAACATCATCATGCCCACCCTCATGACGCCGAACGCGCCGAGCTTCATGAGGACGCCCGCATGCAGCATCGAGACTGCGGTGGGCGCCGACGCGTGCCCATCTGGCGACCAGGTATGGAAGGGGAAGACGCCGGCCAGGGTGCCGAAGCCAATCCAAAGTAGCGGGAACACCCAGCGTTGGAAGGTCTCGCCGTATGGCGTGCTGCCGAGCACCGCCATGTCGAACGTGCTCCCCCCTGCCTCGCGGTACATGGCCAGGATGGCCACGAGGATCAGCGCCGAGCCGGCGAGAAGCATGATCGTGAGCTTCATCGCCGCGTATTGCCGGCCGCCCACGTCGAACATGCGCCATGCCCGCTGGAACGGACCCTCGGCTTGCACCTTGTGGCTGCTGCCCCAGATCGCGATGAGGAGGTACATCGGCAAGACCGCGATCTCGTAGAACAGGAAGAAGACGAAGAGATCCTGCGAAACGAAGACGCCAAAGACGCCGGCCACGAGGACGAGGAGCAAGATGAAGAACTCCTTCGCTCGCTCGGTCAAGGTGAAGCTCGCGAGCACGCCGCCGGTGATGATGAGCCCGGTGAGGAGGAGGAGCGATACGCCCCACCCGTCTGCGGCCAGGCGCAGCGAAACGCCGAGCGCAGGCACGAGCGGAACCACCTCGGAGAACTGGAAGCCGGACGCCTGCTTGTCGAACGCCACGGCGACCACGACGCTCATGACCAGTGAAACCAGGGCGCCAGCCAAGGCCACGGCACGGACGAGGTGTCGCCTCCGCTCGGGGATAAGGAGGAGCAGGAGCCCGGCGAGGGCGGGCGCGCCCACGATAATGGATAGCGCGTGGGCCATCATGGCCACACCCCCCAGGTGGCAAGCGCCGCGACGCCCAGCGCGAGGACAAAGACGTAGTCCTGTGCATTTCCGGTCTGGAGCACCCGGAGCCGCTCGCCACCGGACACGAACAAGGCCCCCACCGCGTTCATGAGGCCATCGACGACGTAGCGATCAAACCAGCCGAGCATGGAGGAGAATCGGAGAAGCATGCCCTGATAGGCACGCTCATAGAGGCGGTCGAAGGCGCGAGACTCGGCAAGGCGGCGCGCCGGCTCCAGCGCCGCGGGGAAGCCCGCGGATGCGCCTTTTCGACCGAACACGTGGTACGAAAGGAGAAGCCCTGCTACGGCGACGAGCGAGGCCACGACGCTGACCGTGCCGAGGTGGAAGTGGTAGCTCGCGCCCATTAGGCCTGCGAGCGTGCTGCCAAAAAACCCGGCGCAAAGCGACGGAACGGCCAGGAGGAAGAGCGGCAACAGCATGGACAGCCCCGATTCGTGGGCATGGCTTGCGTCCGCAGACGGAGCGCCAAAGAAGGCCAGGAAAATCACGCGCCCCATGTAAAAAGCCGTGAGGAACCCCGCGACCAAGAGGCACGCGGTGACGGCAAGGAGCCCTTGGGCATGGACCGTTTCAAGGATGAGATCCTTGCTAAAGAAGCCCGCGAGACCGGGGATGCCTGAGAGCGACAGGGCGCCGATCAGGAAGACGACGGTCGTTACGGGCATCTTCCGCCAAAGCCCCCCCATCCGTGAGATCTCGTTGCTGTGCACGGCGTGGATGACGCTCCCGGCAGCCAGGAACAGGAGCGCCTTGAAGAAGGCATGGGTGGAAAGGTGGAAAAACCCGCCGTGCACCGAGCCTGCGCCCAAGCCAGCAAGCATGTAGCCGAGCTGCGAGCAGGTGGAATAGGCCAAGACGCGCTTGAGGTCCGACTGGAAGAGCGCGAGCACGGCGGCAAAGAGGGCCGTGGCCGCTCCTGCGTGGGCCATGATGGCGGATGTGACGGGTGCCTGGACGAAGAGCGGGCTCGCTCGGACGACCAGGAACACGCCTGCGGCGACCATGGTGGCGGCGTGGAGCAGCGCAGAGACTGGCGTCGGGCCTGCCATGGCGTCGGGAAGCCACACGTGAAGGGGCAACTGGGCCGACTTCCCGATGACAGCAGCGTAGAGCAAAAGCGTGACCGCGGTCGCCATCGAGGCGGGAAGCACGGCCTCCCAGCCGAACCCACCAGAGCTTGCGCGCACGAGGATCAGGGCGACGAGCAGGCCAATGTCGGCAAGCTTGGTGACCCAAAATGCTTTCACCGCCGCCCGCGCAGCTCCCGGTTTCTGGTAGTAGAAGCCGATCAGAAGGTAGCTCGTCATTCCCACCAGCTCCCAGCCGACGAACAGCTGGAGCAAGTTGGGAGCGAGGACCAAGAGATTCATGCTGAAAAGAAACAGGGAGTGGTACGTGAAGTAACGTCCCAGCGACGGCGGCGCCTCGCTGCTCATGTACCCGAGGGAGAACACCTGGACGCACAGCGCAACGAACGTAACCACCACGAGCATCGAACTGGAGATGCCATCGAGCCGGAGGCCAACCTCGGCGAGCGGCACCCCGCCCGACGAGAGCCATGGGACTTGGTGCACGAGTACGGCGCTCGGGTTATCGAGCTGGCTGGCCAAGAGAAAACAAGCAAAGAGGAACGAGGCGGCGGCGCCGCCCACGGAAAGCCATGCTGCAGGCCAGCCGTGGCGTCGAAGAGGTACCAGGATCGCGAGGAGGCCCGCAATGCCAGCGGGGAGGGTCAGTGCGAAGAGCGCCCATGAAAGGCTAGTCATGAGGGCCTCACTTCGCGGGCCCCTGTGCTCTCAAGCTTTCGGGCAACGTCCGGGGTTTCAATGCTTAAGGTCACGCGCAAGATCCACCTGAACATCGCGGTGCGTCCTGTACAGAAGCAGG
This sequence comes from Deltaproteobacteria bacterium, assembly GCA_016210055.1. Lineage (GTDB taxonomy): Bacteria > Myxococcota_A > Polyangia > Haliangiales > SHYZ01 > JACQUZ01. The sequence goes on from JACQUZ010000114.1 coordinate 4,749, forward strand.
ACGATGGCGAGGCCCACGACGACCTCGGCCACCGTCAGGGCGACCGCGAAGATTGCGAACACTTGTCCTCCCGGGCCTCCGCCAAAGCGGGAGAACGCGACAAAGTTGATGATCGCGGCGTTGGCCATGAGCTCGATCGATAAGAGCAGCCCGATGGCATGCCTTCGGGTGACGAGGCCAAAAACGCCGATGCAGAACAACGCAGCGGAGAGGAATAGGCAAGCCGCGAGGGTCATGTCCGTTCCTCGTGGGCAGAAAGTCCAACTCGCTCGGGCGCGACGCTCGCTTTTCTCGGTCCCTGGTCAGTCGGCCCTTGCTTCGAGGAAGCGGCGAGTGCGCCGGGATCCTTCCGGCGCGAAAGGACGATCGCGCCCACCATGGCAGCGAGCAAGAGGATCGAGAGCACCTCAAAAGCGAGGACGTTGTCCGTGACGAACAGCCGCCCCAAGGTCTCCACCGGAACGGGGGCGTCCTTTTCGGACGGCAGCTCACCTTGCGACAGGATGGCCACCAGCATGGCGACGAGCAGGCCCAAGGACGCGAGGATTCCCAGCACCGGACGTCCCCGGGAAACCGGAATATCGGTGTCCTTGTGACGCCGGGTCAGCATGACCCCGAAAATCATCAGCGTCATGACCCCGCCCACGTACAAGAGGACCTGGATAGCGGCCAGGTACGCGGCCCCGAGCAGCACGAACAACGCCGCGGTCGACACGAGAGACACCCCCAGCCACAGCACCGCGTGGACGAGCTTGGTGGACAGGACTACGAGGAGCGCCCCGCCAAGGATGCCGAGAGCGACGATCGCAAAGCCCACCCACTCCATCAGGAAGCCTCCTTGGGGCTAGCTTCTTTGGCCTCTTGGGGGCCCTTCGCCTGGCCGGCCGGCTCCTGCATCGCCATGAGCTTGGTTCCGTTGGCCCACGCCGCTGGCTTGTTCTTCTCGTTGGCGTACAGGCGGTCCATGGTCACCACCAGGTCTTCGCGGCAGAAGCTCGGCGTCTCGGGCTCGCGCGTCATGACGAGCGCGTCGGTCGGACAGACCTGCACGCACAGCTCGCAGCCCATGCAGCCCGTGAGGTCGATGGTGAAGTCCTCGGCGTAGCCACGCTTTTTCCCGGTGACCTTGGACTCGCGCTTTGGTGCTTGCTTGACCTGAATCACCCGCGACGGACAAATCCGCTCGCAGGCCAAGCACCCGATGCACAGCTCGTCCCCGTGCTCGTCGTGGAGAAGCGCGAATCCAGCCCGATATCGCTCGGCCCGCGTCCGCCGCTCGAACGGGAACTCGACGGTTGTCGGCTTTTGCAGGGCATTCGCCAGGGTGGTCGCCAGCGCGCGACATGTACCGAGGAGGTAGCTCATTCGATTCCCCCACCCGCGGCTCCGGTCTTGAGGAACGCCGCGACCATGACGAGCACGAGCCCCAACGGGACGAGCCACTTCCAGCAAATCGCCATGAGCTGATCCGCACGGAAGCGGAGGAAGCTCCAGCGAATCCAATAGATGAGTGTGAACAAGAGGAAGACCTTCAATGCCATCCAGTGCGGGCCAGGAGCGATGGGTCCGTCCCAGCCGCCCAGGAACAGCGACGCGGCCACCGCCGAGCCGATGAGCGTGTGCAGGTACTCCGCCAAGTAGAAGAAGCCGAATTTCATCCCCGTGTATTCGGTCGTCACCCCGGCGACGAGCTCACTTTCGGCCTCGGGGATATCGAACGGAATTCGGTTCGCCTCGGCGAGCATTCCAAAAAGGAACAACAGGAACGCAGGCAACCCGGGCACGATCGGCCACACCGCGATCCAGTGGTGCTCTCCTTGATACCTCACGATGCTCGAAAGCCCCATGGAGCCCGAAAGGATGACCGGGACCAACGCCGCGAGGACGAGCGGCACTTCGTAGGCGATCCCCTGTGCCACGGCTCTCATGGCACCTAAGAGCGCGTACTTGTTGTTGCTCGCCCAGCCGGCCATCCAGACCGGGACCACGGAGAGAGCACCCATCGCGAGGACGAAGAGAACGCCGATGTCGAGCTCGGCAGCCGGAGCACCTGGGGAAAGGGGCAGGACGGCCGCCGCGACCAGCGCAAAGAAGACGGTGAAAAGCGGGGCAAGATGAAAAAGCGACGCGTCAGCGTTCTCGGGAACGATGTCCTCTTTTTGGACTAGCTTCAGGAGGTCTGCGATCGGTTGGAGGAGGCCCGACCGACCCACCATCGTGGGGCCCAGGCGAGACTGCATCCGGGCCGCAAGCTTTCGCTCGAACCATGTCCCCCACGCAGTGGCCGTGAGCACCACGCCAATCACCATGGTCCCGTACAAGGCGCCATGCACCGCGCCGCTCACCGGTCAACCTCCCCCATGATGGGATCAAGGGATCCCAAGATGACGACGACATCGCTCACCGTGTGCCCGGCAAGGAGGTAGGGCAATGCCGACAGGGCGTGGAAGCTTGGCGCGCGGATTTTCAAGCGATACGGGCTCGAGTTCCCTTCCCCGCCGCCGGCAATCACGAACGTACCCAGCTCACCGCGTGGCGACTCGACTGCCGTGTACACCTGGCCTGACGGAATCTTCACCTGCCCGGCGAGCTTCACGGGACGGTACCCAGAAAGAGGTCCTTCTGGAATGCCGTCGACAACCGCGCGGACGAGGCGAATGCTCTCGCGGATCTCGCCAAGCCGCACCTCGGCGCGCGCAAAGCAATCACCGCCGCTGCTCGTCACGACGTTCACCGGGACCTCGTCGTACGCATGGTGAGGCGCGTCGCGCCGAAGGTCATGCGCCACTCCGCAGGCGCGCAGGTTGGGCCCGCTCACGCCGAGCTCGACGGCAAGGTCGGAATGCAGCACGCCCACGCCGCGAGTCCGCTCGTGGAAGATGTCGTTGGAACGCGTGAGCCGCTCGTACTCTTCCAAGCGGCCGGCAATCTCATCCATGGCGCGGCGCGTGCGCGCAGAGAAACCTTCGGGGACGTCGTGGCGGTTGCCGCCGATCGCGTGGGTGTTGTAATGGAAGCGCGCTCCGGTCAAGTCCTCGAACAGGTCGAGGATCAGCTCGCGCTCCCTAAAACAGTAGAGGAATACGGTCGATCCCCCGCCGAGCGCCCCCCCGAGATCGAGGGCGAACGTGCCGAGCCAGAGCAGGTGCGAGGCGATCCGCTGGAGCTCGGCGAGGAGAGTCCTTAGGTAGCGCGCCCGGCGGGGCACTTCGACCCCGAGCAGCTTCTCGAAGGCCATGACCACGGCCTGCTCGTTGGCCATCGGCGCCACGTAGTCGTCCTTGTCGACGATGGGCGGGATCTGGACGTAGGTCAGCTTCTCGCAGAGCTTCTCGACGCCACGGTGGAGGTAGCCCAGATAGGGCACGGCCCTGACCACGATCTCGCCATCCAGGTAGAGCTTGATGCGGAACACCCCATGCGTGGACGGGTGCTGCGGCCCAAGGTTCAAGACCAGGAGGTCCGCCTCGGGGTCGTGATCCTCCATGTCAAAGGAAGGGAGCGCAAGGCGAGTGGCCATGCTCATCTCCAGGGGGGGCAGGCGGCGTCGCTCGCATAGTCGCGCCGGAGAGGATGCCCCTGCCACCCATCGGGAAGGAGGATTCGTCGCAAGTCTGGATTGCCGTCAAACACGACGCCAGTCAGATCGAACTGCTCCCGCTCCTGCCAAATCGCGCCCGCGAACAGGCTCGAGAGCGAGGGGACCGCCGCTCCGGCTGGGACCTTCACGCGCCACGTCGCAAGCCTGGAGCTCGGTCCCACGGTCCTTAGCCCGTACGCCACTTCAAACGACTCCTCCTGGGTGCTGCCACCATCCTTGCCTACCTTGGCTGGCCAGTGGCTCGCCGCCATGAAGACGAGAAAACGGAACCCCATTTCCTTGAGCGCTCGGGCCAGGTCCTTTTGGAAACGGGCTTCGACGAGCGGAGGCGCACCGTCGGGAAACTCGACGACCCCGAAGCGATCACGAAAAAGCCCCGTGACGTCTCGATCGCTCGGGCCAAGGGAAGCTCCGCCGCTTGCAAGGCTGTCCCCTTCTGACGCCCAGGCGCCTTGGGCCGAAGCCGTGCCTGGCTCTGCATCTCGAGGCATGTCCAGGGCAGCCGCCACTTGCTCTTCTGAAATCCGTGGCTGACGGTCAGGATCGTCCAAGCGCCCAATCGCGGGACGACTCATTTTCTTTTCAAGTCCGGCAATCGCGGGGTGCTCGCCCTGACCGGCCCACTTCCCGGCGCGCACGAGCTCCACCTTTTCCTTGAGGCGGAGAAGCCCGTGCATGACGGCTTCGGGGTTGGGGGGGCAGCCCGGGACGTACACGTCGACAGGGACGAAGGTATCGATCCCAGGAACCACCGGATAAAGGTCCCGGTAGAAATCCCCGGAGATCGCGCACGCGCCCATGGCCATGCACCACTTGGGCTCGGGCATTTGATCCCAGAGCCTTTTCACCCGCGGCGCCATCTTGACGGTAATGGTTCCGGCGACGACCATGACGTCCGCCTGGCGAGGCGTGGCGCGCACGATGCTTCCCATGCGATCGAGGTCCACGCGGCTCGCCGCTGCCGACATGAGCTCAATCCCACAGCAGCTTGTCGCCATGGGGAAGATCCACAGCGAGTTCGTGGAGCCCCACGTGAGGAGGCGGTCCACTGCCGTGAGCCCCACAGCACCACCGGGCGTGGACAAGAGGGCGTCGTAGAGCGGGTGATAGTACCGCCGCGAGGACTCGTTTACTGCCACTTGAGTGCCCCCTTCCGGAGCGCGTACCACCACCCGAGCATGAGGATGCCCACGAACGTGAGCATGGCCATGAGCCCAGCGCCGCCCAGGCGGCCCACCGCTACTCCCCAGGGGAAGAAGAACACCGCTTCAACGTCGAAAAGCACGAAGAAGAGCGCGATCACGTAGTAGCGCGGATGAAACTGGATCCACGCAACCCCTTCTGGATCTTCACCGCACTCGTAGGGACGCCGCGCGAGGGGCGACGACACGCGCGCTCTGACACGAAACACGCGCGCGAGCACCGCAAGCCCACCAATGGCCACCGCGGCCACGAGCAGGAAAGAAAAAACCGCGCCCCATGGACCGGCCACGCTCACCATCCCTTTCCGAGCGGAGAGGTCATCCTTGGCCCCCAACCGTCCACGTATCACCCGAGTTGAGGAGCGACTGGACCGTGCCCGAACGCTTCCCTTGAGCCACCCGGACTTGCTCCGTCACCAGCTCCTCGTAGGAAGGCCGCTCGATGGCCCGGAAGATGCCCATCGGCACGGGGAACTCTGGTGCGCCAAGCCGTGCGAGGAGGAATGGCAAGGTGTCCGAGCCCTCGTCGTGAACGAGGAGGTTCTCCGCGCCGTGCTCGGCGACGCCCACCACCTTGGGCTTGCCGCTCGAATCCAGGATGATCCCCCTCTCCTGGTTCTTGCCGAAGCGCAGGGGCTTTCCTTGGGACAGGAGCACCCGACGCTCGTCCTTTGTGGCAGCGTCGGCGAGATCGGCAAACGAGTCGTCGTTGAAGATCACGCAGGTCTGGTAAATCTCGACGAAGGCAGTGCCGCGATGCCGCGCCGCCCGAGCGAGGATCTCCTGCATTTGCTGCGCATCCGTCCCGAGCGCCCTGGCGACGAACGTGGCTCCTGCGCCGAGCGCCAATCCAACTGGATCGACTGGGTAGTCGACAGAGCCAATGGGCGTGGACTTGGTCTTCTTGCCAAGTTCCGACGTGGGGCTGTACTGCCCCTTGGTAAGCCCATAGATCCGATTGTTGAACATCAGGATCTTGAGTCCGATGTTACGGCGTAGCGAGTGGAGGAGGTGGTTGCCGCCAATTGATAGCGCATCGCCGTCACCCGTGACGACCCAGACGGAGAGCTCTGGCCGTGCAATCTTGATTCCCGTGGCGATGGCAGGTGCGCGGCCATGGATGCCATGGATGCCGAAGGTATCCATGTAATACGGGAACCGGCTCGAGCACCCGATTCCACTGACAAAAACGTAGTTCTCCTTGGGGATGCCCAGCGTCGGAAGGGTACGCTGGACCTGGGCGAGGATCGAATAGTCCGCGCATCCAGGGCACCACCTCACTTCTTGGTCCGAGACGAAGTCCTTGCGCGTGAGCTTGCTCGGGTCCGAGTTCTCGGCGACTGGCCGCGACGTCATGAGCGAACCTCCATGTGGGCCTCGAGATCAGAAGCAAGCTCGGCTTCCTTGAAGGGTCTTCCCTGGACCTTGCTCAAGGCTTTCACGTCGATGAGGTACCGAGCTCTGAGAAGCATGGTCAGCTGTCCGAGGTTCATCTCTGGCACCACCACGCGCTTGTACTTGGCAAGCACGCTTCCTAGATCATTCGGCAGGGGATGAAGATGCCTTAGGTGGACATGACCTACGCGATATCCCTTGCCGAGGAGCTTGGTCACGGCCGCGCGGATCGCGCCAAACGTGCTTCCCCAACCCACGACGAGCAGATCCCCTGCGGGAGCGCCGAAGACCTCCGTGGGCGGGTAGCTTTCTGCGACCTTCGCCACCTTGTCGGCCCTTACGCGGCACATGAGCTCATGGTTCGCCGGGTCGTGGGAAACCCCGCCGCCGACGTTCTCCTTCTCGAGTCCTCCGACCCGATGCTCCAGGCCGGGTGTTCCCGGAATGGCCCACGGCCGCGCCAGGTTCTCATCCCGCATGTAGGGATGAAATCCCTCGACGCGCGTCCTGAAGCTCACAGGAATCTTCGGAATTCCAGCCATGTCGGGAATCGGGAACGGCTCAGCTCCGTTCGCGAGGAACCCATCCGAAAGCAGCATGACCGGCGTCATGTGGCGAATTGCGATTCGTGCGGCTTCGATGGCCACCCAGAAGCAGTCGCCCGGGGAGCACGCGGCGAGGACCGGAATGGGCGCCTCACCGTGACGGCCAAAGACGGCCTGGAGGAGGTCGGCCTGCTCGGTCTTCGTCGGGAGCCCCGTGCTCGGACCTGCTCGCTGCACGTTCACGATAATGAGTGGCAGCTCGAGAATGACGGCAAGGCCAATACCTTCGGTTTTTAGATCCAGGCCCGGGCCGCTGGTCGTCGTGACCGCGAGCGCTCCGGAGTACGCCGCTCCGATGCAAGAGCAGATACCCGCGATTTCGTCCTCGGCCTGGAAGGTCTTGATGCCCAAGTGCTTCTGTCCAGCGAGGTAGTGGAGGATGTCTGATGCCGGGGTTATGGGATACGTCCCGAGGAAGAGCTCGAGCCCTGAAAGCTCGGCAGCCGCCGCGAGCCCAAGGGCCAGGGCTTCGTTTCCAGGCAGGTTCTTGTATCGGCCCGGGGCGATTTCCGCCGGCGGGACGATGTATGAGTGGGTGAAGATCTCCGTGGCTTCGCCGTGAGCAACGCCAGCGCGCAGGGCGCGAACGTTGGCCTCAGCGATAGCCGGATTGCTCTTCACGAACTTCGCGTTGATCCACTTGACCGTGTGCTCGGTGGTCCGCTGGAACAACCAGTAGACGAGCCCGAGTGCAAAAAAGTTCTTGGCCCGCTCAGCTTCCTTGCGGGAAATCGGGAGGCCTTCGACGGCCTTGAGCGTCTGGCCGGTGATGTTGATGGGATAAACCCGGAAGCCTGACAGGCTGCCGTTCTGCAGCGGATCTTCCTGGAAGCCAGCCTTTTCCAGGCTCTTCTTGTCGAACTCACCCGAGTTCACAATAATGATGCCGCCCTTCTTGAGCTCCCGAAGGTTCACCTTGAGGGCGGCAGGATTCATCGCTACGAGAACGTCTGGGGCGTCGCCTGGGGTAAAGACTGGGTGGCGCGCAAACTGGATCTGAAACCCGGAGACACCGGCCACCGTCCCGGCTGGGGCACGAATTTCAGACGGGTAATCAGGAAACGTCGCGAGGTCGTTGCCGGCGAGGGCCGTGGTCTCGGTGAATTGCGCTCCGGTGAGCTGCATGCCGTCACCCGAGTCACCGGAGAAACGTATGACGACCGAGTCTAGCTGTTCCTGGTTGCGATCCATTCCTTGGTCTCCACGCGGTTGCGCGCTATTTAGCACAGTCTTACCAAAAAATACCCCACCACTGTTGCGCGAGCGCTGGCAAAAGACGGTGCGGACGGAAAACCGAGCCCCGCTCCCGGTAGTCTCGAGCCTGCTGTGAATTCGCTGTCGTACTCAGGGATCGAGAGATGACTCCAAGCTAGTCCTTCTGAGCTTTCCACTTTTGTGGCGCGGTTGCAATCCGCTTACCATGGACGGACAACGCCGAAAACGTTAAGTTCGCGAGGCACGTAGGAATTTTCCCTCTTGGCAAATCAGCGCAAGACATGCGCGTCCCCGCCGGCATCGACGCACGTCTTGCCGGGCTTGGTATTCCCGCTCCGCGCGCGGACGAGCAGCGACGGGAGACGCCTGATCTGTGCGCACGGTCGGTGCGTGAAAACCAGCGGTTAGCCAATCCATTGCAGTTTACCCGCTTGCCGACGTAGAATCCGGATCTTGTGAGTGCTTTCGCGCGAGCTGGTTCATTGGCTTTGCTCGTCCTCATCACGCATGCCTGCGCCACCGCTGGTGAAAGCTGCACCGACGCAGATCGTGACGGAACCTGCGACGAGATGGACCTCTGTGACAAGGGCCCGGATGGCGTGGATTCCGACGGCGATCGAGTGCCCGACCCATGTGATCGCTGTGCGGGCCAGCCGGATTACTTGGATACCGACCTCGACAACGTTCCCGACGGGTGTGACCAGTGCAACGGGGGAAACGACGGGATTGATACGGACGCCGATGGCATTCCCGATGCGTGCGACAAGTGCGCCTCGGGAGACGATAGCATGGATGCCGACAGGGACGGCGTCCCCGATGCATGTGACAAGTGCACCCAGTCGGACGACAAGCTGGATGCCGATCTAGACGGTATCGCCGACGGCTGCGACAAGTGCGCGGGCTTCCGCGATTCGCTCGATACGGACAGCGACGGCACGCCCGACGGCTGCGACAAGTGCGCAGCGGGCGACGACAGCAAGGACGCCGACAGGGATGGAACCCCCGACGCGTGCGATACCTGTTCTGCCGGCGACAACAGCAAGGACTCGGACTCAGACGGCACCCCCGATGCGTGCGACAAGTGCGCGGGCTCGGACGACAGGCTCGACGCCGACCTGGACGGCACGCCTGACGGCTGCGACAAGTGCAAGACGGGTGACGATCGCAGGGATGCCGACGCAGACGGTGTCCCAGACGCGTGTGACAGGTGCGCCGGCTTCGACGACAACACCGATTCAGACGGGGACAGCGTTCCCAACGGCTGCGACAAGTGCCCCGGGGGAAATGACGCGCTCGATCAAGACGGAGACTCCCTTCCTGACGGCTGTGACACGTGCGCCATTGACGGGCCCGCGGCTGCGGCCGTACCCATTTCTGTGAGGTTTGGGCCCGAAGCTACGCTAACGGTTTCCAATGCCAAGATTAATGGCGGTAGCAATAAGGCGACCATCGTGTCCCCCGGCGCCACGTTCAGCATTGCGTTCGATTGGTCAGCCGTGCGCTCGACAGGTTGCCCCACGTGCGTGACCCAGATTTACGTGGGAATTACGGGAATTGGCTCTGCCTCCTGCCCCTTCAGCAGCGTCCCCCCTGCGTCGGGTTCAAAGACGATTAATGTCACCGCTCCCACGCAGCCGGGAACCTATTATTTCGGCACTGCCTGGACCTGGGATTATTCGTGCCAGAACCCAGGACCTGGGGGGACCCCTTTTGCGGCGATTTGCGTGAAGTGAGCTCATCCCAGATAACCATCTGAAGAGACCGAGAGGCACGCCCGAAGGCGACCATCAAGTCCTGTCAATCCACCGCGATCTTGATCCCCTGGCCGGGCTCCACGTGCGCAAGCTCCGTCTCGGGAATATCAATTTCGGCAAGCATGACCGAGGAAAAGCATGCGCAAGAAACGGGGCACCTTCATTGATTCCATGGCCCGCCGGAGGGGTGGACAGCAACTGTCAGCACGCAAGATGGGCACCCCTTGCGGCGCTCCCCCACTCGAACTAGGGTGCCCTCCGGGTTCATACCGAGCCCTACCACTCGAGCAAACGAGGTGTGACATGAAGAAGCTCTGCGTCATGTTCTTTCTACTCGCTGGCACGATCGGCTGTGCCGCCGGAAACAAGTCGACCAAGGCGTCGGATGACGACCAAGGTGAGCGGCCTTCAGTCGAGCGTGTCGACACCGGGCGTGAACCAGCGGCTCCGCCCGCAGCCGAAGGCCGTGAGCGCCCCGAGACACCGACCCACGACCATGGCGACCATGGAGGGGGGCACCCGCATTAGGTGTAGCTTCCCGAATATCACCGCCCTTCCATGTATAATCCGGACTAGATGGACGCCGAGAAGCTCGAGGATCTGTACCGGCGGTTCGCACCGCTGGTGCATGCCCGGGCGAGACGAATCCTCGGCGATGCCGACGCCGAAGACGTAGTCCAAGAGGTGTTCCTCCGCCTCTATAGAAATCCACCGAGAGACGAGCGGTGCATGATCGATTGGATCTACACCACCTCGACCAACGCGAGCCTTGACCGGCTCCGTTTTCGCCGGCGCCGCGACCCTAGTTGGCACGAGGAGGTGCGCGACGCGCAGGTCGCTTTGGGCGCAAGGAGCGTGGAGGCCGTGCTCGCCTCGCAGGACCTTTTCCGCAAGCTCCTCGCCCACGTAGATCGCAGGACCCAGGAGGTCGCGGTGCTTCACTACCTCGAGGAGATGGACCAAAGTGAAATGGCTCGACTCCTCGGCGTTTCCCGGAAGACCGTAGGCGAGCGGCTGCGTCGCTTCGAAAAGCAGGCACGGAGGCTCATTGGCCGATGGAATCCTTGAGCGAACACCTGCCCCAAAACCTCATCGATCGGTTCCTTGCCCAGGCGACCACGCCCGAGGAGTCCACGGCCGTAGAAGACCATTCCGGCGCGTGCGATCGCTGCGCGGGCAGGCTCCGCGAGGCGCGTGCCGACAGGGACGCCTTCCTCGTGCGCAACCCACCCGCCACGCGGGTCGCCAAGCTCATGGAGGCCAAGCGTCCCTTGCGCCAGGGATGGCTCGCCGTTGCTTTCACGATTACCGCTCTTGGCGCGGCGGTCCTGTTCCTGGTGTCAAGCCCCGCGCCGGATCGCCCGCAGGGCAATGGGATCCTATCGAAGGGAGAGCCGAAAGACCTGTTCGTCGTCCGCGAGAACGAGTCGCAGGCGAGCCATGTCGCCGGACCGTCCGTCACCTTGCGCCCTGGAGACGTCATCGAGCCCAAGGCAGCAGCGACGGGCAAGCACGTAACGCTCGCTTCGCTGAGCGCCCGAGGTCATGTTCAGGTGATTGCCGAAAAAGGGCCAGGGCCCGCGGCGCCCCTACCGAGCCTGGTCGTCGACGCGTCCACCGAAAAGGAACGACTGTTCTTGCTCGTCTCGACGAGGCCCATCGATCGCGAGCTCTTGGAACGGAGCCTGCATGGCGCGCTTGCCGCCGCGGGCGGTGATCTGGGCGCCGCTTTCCGTGTTGTGCTGGAGGGGCATCCCGACCTACGGGTGTCCTCCCTCCTCGTGACGAAGCAGGTGTCCGAGCACCGGAGCCCGGAGAAGTGACGGGCTCGGACTTGCGGCCGGTCCCTCGTGGGCCTTGGCTCTTGGCGCTCGCCGCCATGGCCACCGTAGCGCTCGCCTGCCATGGCACCCCCCTCGCCGACTCCTCGCTGTCCGTCGACATGGCCATCGAGAAGGTCGTGCCGCGCTTGGTGCCCACGCGTGGCGGGACGGAAATCACGCTGATCGGCCGCAATTTCAAGCCCGGCACGACGGTTCACCTGGACAACCTCGTCTTGCCGACGCTCCTTCACGACGTCACGCGCCTCACGTTCTTTGCGCCGCCAAGGGACGTGGGGACCATTGACTTGGCCGTGTTTTCGCCAAGCGGCCAGAAGATGCGGGTCCGACCTGGCCTCACCTACTATGCCGAGCGAATCGACTTCGCCAGGGAGACGCGCCTTCTCGACTCCAAGTCAGTGTCGGGCATCATCGAACAATTCCTCCTCGGCGACCTTACCGGCGACGGACGCGCCGATGTGGTGGCCAAGATCTACGCCAAGGACTCGGGGCAGCGCTTCCTTCGGACGTTCCTCGCCATCGAGGACGGGCTGGCCTTGGCTCCACGGTTCTTGGCTCCCTTCCCCGCGGGTGAAGAGTTCGTGCTCCTCGCCGACGTCAACCACGACAAGAAGGCCGACCTCGTCACCTCGAAGAGCCTGTATCTGGCTAATCCAAGGGACGAATTCGACCCGCCCATCGTGCTTGCCCAGCCCGGCGACGATGTGGTCGCCGCCGTGATGGGTGATTTCGACGGCAACGGACGCGAGGACCTCGGCTATTTCTCGGGCGCAGCGCGGGGCCTCACCACCGTCGAGGTCGAGGGGACGGAGGTGAGGCTTTCATGCGACTGCCATCGCGTGCGCCTGGGCCGGTCACCGAGGCCAGACCGTGGTTGGCCGCTCGCCCGCGACCTTACCGACGACGGCCGAACCGACCTGGTGTATGAAGGGGACGACTTGCTCCTGCATGTCCGTCGAGGGCCGAAGCTCGACGAAGGCGACGCCTGGGTGAGCCCGCAAGCCGGCAAGCGAGTCGACGACTTCACCTTGGTCCTCGCCAATGACGATGGCATCCCCGACCTCGTCGCCTCCTTTGAGGGCGAGGATCATGTTCTTGTCTACTTGGGCGCGCAGGGAGGCAGCTTCGAAGCGCCGCACCTGGGGGACACGTTCTGCGGGGCCGGCGTGGTCCCTCTTGACCATTTCGTCGATCAGGGCGCGTCGCCGTTCTTCACCCATGGCCTGATGATGGCCGCGTGTGCGTCTCCGCCCAGCCTGCAGGTCATCAAGTGGAGTGGCGGTGTCGCTCACAGGCGGGCGATCTACGCTTCGCCGCTCGCGGCAAGACAAGAGCTCGGCCAGCTGGATGGGATCCTTGGCAGCGACCTCGTCACCTTGGTCGAGGAGCGTGAAGGACAGGTTCTCATGGCCCGCTACAACACTGACTTGGACGAGGAAGCCTCCTTTGCGCCGCACGGAGCAATGGCCGTCCCCGAGCCGAGCCAGCTCGTCGGCTCGTCTTCTGGCCCGTCTTCCGGAACCGATCCGACGCCAGTCGCCTTTGGGCAGAAGGGCCTCGTAGCTTCTGCCTGGAGGGATTGGGTAGCGGTCATGGGCGCCGAAAAAGGACGGCTGCAAGCGAGGTCCCGGCTTCGCCTGTCCCTCCTACCCGGTGCCCATGTCAAAGACCTTGCGGCGTGCGACCTCGACCAAGACGGAGACGACGACCTCGTCGCTCTCATTTCGCCACAAGGCGATGATCCTGTCCGGCTCGTCCTCGTTCATGCGGATGGCGACAAGCTTATTTCGAGAGAGGAAATCGTCCTCGGACGCACGACGTTCGACACGCGCATCGCCGCCCTACGCGTGGAGGCGGCCTCCGGCTGCGACATCCTGTGGTTTTGGCTGGACGCCGAATCACCCACGGGCTTTGCCGGGTACGCGTGGAGCGCAAGCTCACCCGCTTCGCCGTTGGTCCCCTTGAACGCCGATCCGTGTGAAGGCGGTGCGGCGACGAAGCTTGGGGTCCAAGATCTGGACGGCGATGGGCGGACCGATCTCTTTGGCCCTAGCGGCGGGAAGCTCCTCACGTGGCTAAGCAGTGGCGACGGACGATTCACCTGCACGGCGCGCGTGCTCTTTGCCGACCCCTCGTGGCGGGACTTGGACGTCACGGCCGCGCCGCGACATGGAGGAGGCTTGGACTTGGGTGTCGTGGCCTGGAGAGACGCTCCACAACTTGCGCTCTTTTCCATGTCAGCCGACGGAGAGCTGTCCGACCCGTGGGTGACGCCTCTCTTGGGCGAGATAGATCCCTTTGGGGTGCGCCTGGGCGACGTCAATGGCGACGGTCACGCCGACGCGATGGTGCCGGGGTACACCGACCGAGGAGCCGAATTGGTGGTGGCCTTGGGCGCGGAGAGCGGTCCCTTCCAAAGTGAGCCCATCGGGCTAGCCGAGGAGTATCTCGGCTACGACCGCCTGGACATGGCAGATCTTGACGGCGATGGCCTCGCGGACCTCGTGTACACCCGTCGCACGGCGCCGGGGAGGGTGTTCTTTGCCCAGAACCAGAGCAAGTAAAGCGATTAGCCCGCTCGCCTTCCTCGCGGCGTTGCTTCTATGGGCCGCGCCTGCGCTTGGCACAAGGCTCGCCGTTGTGGTCGGCAATGACCACGGAGCGCCCACGGACGTGGTCCTGCGCTTCGCGCAGGCGGACGCGCTTCGGGTGGCCCAAGTGCTTCGCGAGCTCGGCGGAGTGCGGGCTGACGATCTCATGATCTTGCTCGATCAGGACGCGAGCAGCGTGCGCCGCGCTCTGGCCGCGGCGGAGAAGCGCGCGCAGGCCGATCCCGAGGGAACGACGCTCCTCTTCTACTACTCGGGCCACGCCGATTCCGAGGCCATGCACCTCGGGGCGTCGCGCCTCGGCTGGCAGGAGCTCAAAGACACGCTCACGCAGAGTCGCGCGCGGCTGCGCGTCGGGGTGGTGGACGCGTGCCAAGCCGGCGCGTTGACGCTGTCCAAGGGCTTCATGATCGGTGCGAGCGGCTCTCCCTCGAGCCGCGGGTACGCCGTCCTCACGTCTGCCGACGTCACCGAGCGCGCGCAAGAGGCGACCTCCCTCGGCGGATCGATTTTTACCCACTACCTCGTGTCGGCGCTGCGCGGCGCTGCCGACGCCAATGGAGACGGCCTGGTCTCCCTGGCCGAGGCGCACGCGTTCACCAGCGAGCACACCAAGCAGGCCACCAGCAGCTGGGCGAGCTCCGTGCAGCACCCGCTGTATCACTTCGACATCTCGGGACATGGGGACTTAACCCTCACCGACCTGCGCGAGGCGGCCGCCAAGATCCAGCTCGACAGCCGGATCGAAGGGCAAGTCGTGGTCACTCAACGGGGCTCCCCGCTCATCGTCGTCGAGGCCCAAAAACGCGCGGGGCAGGCCTTACGCGTCGCGGTGCCGGCAGGTCGCTACCTCGTGCACGTGCGCAAGCCCGACGCGGTGCACGTCGCCGAAGTCGACCTGCCCTGGGGCGGAAGCGCGGACGTCAAGCCGGAGCAGCTCGTTCCCATGAGCTACCAGAGCGTCCTTACGAAAGGTGGGCTGCTCGAAATCCGTCGCCACCGCTTGGAGACCGGCGGGACATTGCAGAGCGCTGTCCTCTCGGGCATGGGTGCTGGTGCGGGCGCGCACGTCGCCTACGGGCTGCGCTTTGCACCGCTCGAAGTCGAGGTCCGCGTGTCGGGCTCAAGGGACTCGTTCCAGGCAGTCGACACCCGCGTGGACACGAGCCTCGTGGCCATGGGACTGGTCGTGGCCTACGAGCGCCCCTTGCGCCGCTTGGACCTTCGTGTCCTGGGATTCCTCGAGGAGTCCTACTGGCGGCAAGAGATCGATAAGGAAGGACTTCGAACCGCGCTTGTCCCCGGACTAGGGGTCGGCGCGGGGCTCCGCATCCCGCTGCGAGGCCCCCTGTACGCCGCGGTAACGGGTGAGGGCGTGCTCTACCTGCCGGAGATCCAAGGCGTCGGTAGGACCGCACGAGCCAGCGCGCGCGGGAGATTGACCGTGGGGGTGGCGTTCTGAGGTCGAGCTACGGTCGACCGTAGTTCAGCGCGGGCGCAGCGAATTCCATGGCGGCTCATGGCCAGCTCGCGGATGCAGTAGATAACGGATCGAGGTCGCCTTTGGTCGACCAAAGTCGCCCCGAGACTTGCTCAAGGATCGGGGGGCCCGCGTCCAAGCCGGTGCTTTCTCCCCCAGCGGTGCCTTCTTTCGGCCCGCACGCCCTGTTGTAACCAAGCGGAATCAAACGCTCGCCAAAGGTGCACCGACTTTGCATGGGCTCGACATGCCATGCGATCGCACAGTCTCCACCAATCCCCGCACCCCCGCCGCGCGCAGCGATGTGGCCTTGCCGCGGGACTTGCTTGCCTGACGATCACGTGCACGGGTGAGCCCTGGCCATCTCCCGACCTCTCGGCAGGCAGGGCGCATGACGAGCGAGCCACCGTTTTAGTCGACAGGCGCCATGTCCGAGGCTCGTCCGAGTTCGCTGCCCTGGTCTTTCGACCCAACGAAGGGTCGCCGGACCAGGGCACGCCACCGTCGCTCCTCATTTCCGTCACGCCCAACATGCACGGCCAGTCGGATAACGTGATGGGCTCCGAATATTTCGTCCAGCCCCGATTCAGGGACGTGACAGGCCGCGTGCGCTTGCCCGAGCGATTCCTCGTCGAGCTCCCGGACGCCCAGCCGGTCACGATTCAGCTCGAGTCCGTCCGGCGCGCCCCGGATGACGGCGGGCTCGAAGTGTGGACAGGGCACCTGTTCGAGCCACGCTTTCTTCACATTCCGCGCGTGGAGAACGCCATCTTCGTCCTCGATGAACGTGGGAGCACCATGAACGCCTTTTGGGAGGTGGATGGCCGAGCGTACCGAATCTTGCCGGGCGCAAGCGGTCTCCACCGCCTGATCGAAGTGCCGCCGTCGCCGGAATACCTTTGTGGATCGGGTTCACCGAGGCAGGTCGTGAGCGTCCAAGGACCTGGGCATGGCGAGACCGACGAGTGCGGCACGACGATCGTCGACGCCTTCATTGGCTTCTCGGACGCCGCCGCCGCCCAGGTCGGAAACGCGAGGGCAGAAGCAGAGCTTCTTGTGGAAAGCGTCAACAGCGGCTTGCGCAACTCGCGGGTCTCCGGAATCCGTGTTCGGTTGGTCGGTACCGGCACGACGCCGACCAATTGGGGCATCACCACGGCCTGCCTCGATGCGTTCCCGGGGTGGATGCGCGCCGAAATCGAGAGCTCGGGCGCCGACCTCGCCGGCATGGTCCAGATGCCCACCAACGCACCCGGCTCTGCGGCCGGATGGGCCGGGATGCCAGGCTGGACAGAAGTCGTCGGGGCGCCCTGGCCAGCCGCCTTCAGGCACGAGGTCGGTCACAACGTCGGTGGAGGCCATTGCCGCGGCGATTTCCGGGCGCCGTACGAATACGGCTATGGGTTCAATTCCGGCCGCTTCACGACGCACATGTGCGGGAACGCCACCAATTTCTATTCGACGCCCGATGTGACCGACGACAGGGGCAAGCCGCTCGGTGTCGCCGGCGCGCAAGACATGGCGCGCCTGTGGCGCGAGCGCGCAAAAGCGATGTCCGAGCGCGCGACGCACACCATCCCATTTCCTGATTGCGGCGGCCCCCCCCCTGACGCGGGCCTTCCACCCGACGCGAAATCCCCCGATGCTTCCCGCGTCGACGCGGCGACGCCCGACGCGGCGCCCGCCGATGCCCGGGTTCCAGACGCCCGTGTCCCCGACGCCGCGCCACCATCGGATCCGGTAGACGCATCCCCTTCCCCTGATGCGCGTAGGTCACCCGACGCCTCACCAGCCAACCGTGCAGACGCGTCCCCAGGTGGATCCATGGACAACCACCTCCGCGGCGGTTGGGGTTGCCGGATCACTCGAAAAAGGGATCAAGGCGGCCGCCCGGCGAATGGATCGCTCGGCATTCTTGTCGCCTGCTGTGTCGTCTCGCGCCTTTGCCAGGCGCGCTGGCGGGCGCGCACGACCCGCTCTCCCGACCCCCAAAAATAGGTTCCCACTTTTACCCACCCACGCGTCTTCATGAACAGGGAACGCCAGCTTGCCTGGTGTCTTCCTAGATGGAGGGCTCTCTTCATGAACCGTGCATGTCCCACTTGGCCCAAAGGAGCCATGGCGCTTGCCATGGGCCTCACCATGGCTTTCCACCTTGGCTGTACCCCCGAGGCCCCTACCGATGTCGGGCTGACGGTCGCGGCGATTCGGGCCAAGGATCGGCCAACGCTCGAAGCCCTTCGCCAAGGGTCCCTCAAGCTCAAGTGCCCCGAAAACGAGTGCCCTCTGGGGAGCACGTGCAGCGGCGGGTGGTGCAAGGCCGATTGCATTTGGGACACGGACTGCGCCACGGGGCTTGCGTGCAACGCCCAAGGCGCGTGCGAAAATGGTCCTTTGGGCGAGACGACCTGCGTGCGCGATCCGTCGGAGCTCGCCGTGGGCATCCTGAGCCCGTGTGCGGCGGACTCCGACTGCCTTGGTGCAGGAACCTACTGTGACGAGGTCTTCGCGCGCTGCAAGTACGACTGCACGAGTGACAACGGGTGCGCCGCTGGGACCATCTGCGACTGCTCGGGCCATTGCGTGCCCAAGACCGGAAACGCCACGCCGCCGCCCAAGCCCAGGGCGATCGAGCTCGCGGTGAGCCCCGTCTCACTCACCCTGCC
Organism: Deltaproteobacteria bacterium; assembly: GCA_016210055.1. Classification (GTDB taxonomy): domain Bacteria; phylum Myxococcota_A; class Polyangia; order Haliangiales; family SHYZ01; genus JACQUZ01. The sequence continues at coordinate 23,117 of JACQUZ010000114.1, forward strand.
CGCCGCGCCTCAAAGCGACACCGCGGCACAGCGCCGGGTCAAGCTTGCCATCACCACCCGAGATCCGCGCTTCGCCCAAAGCTCGGCCTTTGTCCCCACGGTAAAGGTGCACGCGCACGTCATGCGGACTACGGGGACGGAGCCCGCTGCCGTTCAGATTGGCTGTGCAGAGGATCCCACGGCACAGCCGTCGCCCTTCGCGGATCGGTGCACGCTCTCCTCGTGGAAATTCCTAGACCTTGGTGACGGCGAGTACCGAGCCCAGGGGATCGTCTTCGTCAGACGCAACCCGGACGTGCCCGCGAGCACGAGCGTCTCGAGCGTCTGGGAGCTCGCCTTCCTTTCCGACGACATCACCGGCACCAGCGAGCGCGTCTCGGTCGAGCTCGAGCCCATCAAGACCAAGCCGCGCGACGGCATCTACGGGGGCTCGCTCTATCTTGGGCAACGCCCATCCCCCCAAGGTGGCACGGCGACGTCGGGCCTTGCGCCCGGCAATGGCGCCCAAGACAGCGACGGAGACGGCATCGACAACGCCCACGACAACTGCCCCCTCGTCCCCAACCTGGGGCAGGAAGACGCCGACGGCGACGATGTCGGAGACGCGTGCGACGGCGACACAGTAAACGCCGGTCCTTCCTTCTCGATTCCGGGGCTCCCACCGCATTCCACATCATCAAGCGTGCCCGTAACAGCCTGGGTAATCGACGACGTCGTATACATCATCGACGCGAGCGGCACGGTTCCTCCGCCGGGCATTATTCGTGTCGGATCCTGGCCCTACGAGCAGGACTGGTTCTGGTTCTATGATTCGCGAGGACAGGGACGTCTCTCCTATCGAGTGTCAATCAAGTCCGATCCCCCGACCTTCTCTGCCGATGGCCGCGTGACGGGCCAGATCGAGATCTGGCCACTCGTCCCTGGCTCCAGCGCGGTGTGGGAGCTCGAGCTCAAGCGAACTGGCGACCTCGAAGTCACGACCTGCGGAAGCTGCGGCCCTGGGACCACCTGCGACACGCCGAGCGGCATCTGTCTCCCAGGATCCGTGCCGCTGCCGATTCCCAGGCCGCCTCGCCCACTTGACCGTGGAGGAACAAGACTTTGGCCGGAGGTCCAAGACGACAGCGAATGGCTCGATCAATCCCTCCTGCAGGTCTATCGCGCCCTTGAAAAGCTGGGGCCCTCGGCGTTCAAGAGCTTCGCGCCGTACGAGGGCATTGGTTACACGCCGACGTTGCCTCTGGGTCCCATCCTGAGCCGCCTGTCGCCCTTCTCCAGCGCCTTCGACGTGCAGCCCCAGCCCACGCTAGCGCTGTCTCTCCCAGGCGCGAGCGTACCTACGTACGCGAACATCTACACGGATCAGCGGACCCACGACGCGGGCTACGACGCGGTGTATGACCCGGCCGGCCTCGACCTCCTGTTCGAGCGGGGGATGTTCGTGCCTGACCTCGGCATCAAGCTGTGCGAGGAGTACTTCCAGCGAGTTCTTGACGCGCACCAGGATCCCGACCCGACGGACAGGGTCGTCAATGAGTTCATCGGCCTGCGCGAGTCTCCGATGATCGGCGGATCGTGGATAGGGAACTGCCCCGGGCGAGCACCGAGTCCAGGCGCATTGTCCGGGTGGCGACGCCCCTCCTTCATGCCAACACCCAGGACGACGTGCGAGTCCATCTACGACGTGCACGAGATTTGCCCTCTTTGGTCCCAGGACGCGTGGAATGGCGTCGCAGGAGTGACGCCGGTTCGCTATTCCGAGCAGAGGACGAAGTACATCCCTTGCACGCTGGAAACCAATCTCGACTTGGCGAAAGGGCGCTTCATCAGCCGTGGGTATGACACCTCCTGCCAAAGCCTGGCCAAGCGCGCGCTAGGCGGTTTCGGGAAGTGGGAGCTCGGCGACAAGTACGGGTACGACGCGCCCCGGTGGCCCGAGTGGATGAAATGGATGGCCGATAACTGCCGCGCCACGGGAACGTACCTTGAGCAAAAACCACCGGGGCAGGCGCCTTCCAAGCACCAGGAAGTCTATCTCTGCCCCCTCGCCGAGTCGCTCCTCGGACCCTACCGGGAAGCCGCGGCCGCCGATCGCATGGCATGTCTTCCACCCACCGGGCCTGGCCGAATCCCGAGCCAAATTGATTCCGCGCGCGCCCTCGGTGCGCCCCTCCCCGTCTCGGAAGACCCGAGCTGCAGCACCGCGTCGGGTGAAAAGCCCCCCGAAGTCGTGAACCTCTTCCACTTGCGCGACCTAAGCCCCAACGGAGCCGAAACCCAGAGCCGCCTCTTCTACTCCTGCGTCGACGACCTCGAGCGAGACCCCCGATCCGCGTCGAGCTGGACCAGCTACTTCGCGCGTCGCTCCTGCGTGAGCCCCGAGCGCTTCTTCCCGGCCATCTCCGAGCTCGTCGGCACGCGAGGCGATGCGAGGCTCGTCCGCCTTCTCAAGGAGTGGATGGGGGTGCACTCGTTCGTCGCCGTCCAGGGCATCGCGGAGATGGCGCTGGTTCGTATCGTCGGTTCTCCTTCCGAACGCAAGACCAAGAGCCCGCTCACCTACGATCGGCTCCTTCGCCTCGAGGAGCGCGGATGGGGCCTGCTCCTCTCGCCAAGCGTGATCCGGGCCTTGCGGGCTCAGCCGGCCCTCGTCGCCAAGCCGCTCAAGGACGTCTCGACCCAATACGACAAGACCGTCGGGCTACCCGTGTCCATCATCGAAGGGCTAGCCGTCTCCCATGACCTCTTGCGCGCGTTCCTCGAAGACCAGCGCGCGGAAGCCTACCTGGCATGCAAGGGGGGGGCGCTCTCGACGGCCCATGCCAACGTGCTCGCACGCGCGGGGAGCGTGACCCGTGAGCTTCTGGCCGTGGAAGCGCTCGCGCTCGAGCTCTACGAGGCGACGGTTTCTCAAGGTGCCGTCGCCTGGGCTGATTTCTGGGGCCGTGCCGCTTCCGACCTCCGCGCGGCCAAGGATCGTGCCTTCGCGGCGGCCCAAGCTTTTTCATCGTGCCAAAACCCCCTCGGCATCCCGGACCGCTACGTGCCCCTCTTCTTCCCGGAGGGCACGAACCAGAGGTACTTCGCGGCCTCCGACTACCTCCTCGAGCAGGCGCGGATCCTCGTGAACCTGGCCAGCAGCGGGGAAGCGGCAGCGCGCGCTGACTGGGTGCGCCAGCGCGATTCCGCTTTTCAAGAGCAACAACAGGTGGATGGCGAAGGGGAGACGCCGCACGCAAGGGACGTCAAGTCCGCCGCCGCGCTCAAGGCCGCCGAGCTCTGCGGGCTCTCCACCACCACGGATATCTTGACCGAGTTCAGCCCGGGCAAGCTTACGCCCGAGAACTGCTTCGTCGAGGTCGGCTGGGACGGCTGCCAGTCGCCAAGCCGCCCAGGGCGCTGTTACCGAGGCGAGATCGGCGCGGCGATGGTCGCCATGATCGGCGCCGAAAAGGACGTCGAGCTTGCCCGCGCGACCTGGAGAAACGCCCAGGCGGAGTACGACCTGGTGGGTAGGCAGTGCGCCGAAAAGCAGGATTTCCTCCTGGAAACCATCGAGATGGTCCGCATGCACGACGCGCACATGGAGGAGCTTCGGTTCCTCATGCACAGCGCTTCCTCGTGGTCCGCACACGTCACGTCCCTGACCTCGGGCATTTCGAGCGCGGTGCTCACCACGGGCATGACGGTGGGGCTCGACATCGCGCGCGCCGAGGTCGACCAGGACATGAGGAACTTGGCCGACGCCTACGCGAGGGCCGAGAGCGCCTTCCAAGCCGAGCTACAGGAGCGCCAGTACCTGGCAGAAATCAAGGACTGCTGGAACGAGGTGGACCGCCTCAAGATCGGGATCGACACGCAATACCAGCTCATCGATCGACGAACGACCGACTTCGAACTGGCCCTCGTGCGCTTCGAGAACCACCAGCGCACGCTCCGCTACACGCTCGAGCACGCACGCGCCGAGGTAGAGCGTGAAAAGGGGCGCCAGTACGTGCCCATCGCCCACCATCACTGGCTCGAGGAGGAGCTCCTCCGGTTCCAACAGGAATTCGAGGCCGCCCGGCGCATGTCCTTCTTGGCGCTCTTGGCCATGGAGCATGACCTGCAGATGACCATCGCCGGACGGGACAAGATCCTTACGGCGAAGACGGTCGCGGAGCTCAGCGAGCTCGTCGGTCTCCCTGGGACCGTCATCGGGCCTACCGGTGGAAGTACGAGCCCTAACTCAGGTCGGCTCGGAAACATCGAGCGCCGAATCTACGGGAATCCACCAGGACCTTTGCCACACGTGCTCTCCCTAAGGAACGTCCTGCGCCTTGCGTCATCGAGCAAGCCGGGGGAGGCCTCGGGGCTCACGAAGTTCCGCCAGCTCCTCACATCGCACTCCCAGGCGGTGTACAGCGTGAAGACCGGGGAGTACCTGGGCCAGGGAATCCGCTTCACCCTCGACGGCGAGAACAGCGGCATCGCGGATCGCTGCGGAGAGCGCATCTGGAGCATCACCGCCTCGATCCAGAGTGAAGTCGAGCCGCCATCCAAGCACTCGGTTCTCACGCTCCAGAAGGATCGAACGTTCTCGAGTCGCTTCTGCAACATCACTACGGGGTATCCCAAGTACCAGACCGCCTCCACGCGGCCCGAGGCGAGGTTCTTCCTCCCCGACGGGGCGCGAAGCCATGACCAGACCAGCGCGAAGACCTCGCTCACCGCTAGGTTCAATCTTGGGGAGGAGTTGCTCTATGGCCCTGTGGCGCAGAAGTCCGAGGAGCTCGCCCTCATGGGGCTCTATGGACAGTACCTCCTCATCTTCCCCGCGCAGTACCTAGGAAGCTATCCACTGGAGAAGGTCACGGACGTTCTGTTCAAGTTCGAGGCCCTCTCAGTCGCGAACAACGACGAAGGCGACGTCCAGAAGTAGCGGAGGCTCACCATGCCAAGCACCCGTCAATGTCCCCGGCTATTCGCCGGTCTTCTTCTCGCCGCGCTCCTCGTGCCTGCGGAAGCGGGAGCCGTCCGCCTGCCCCAGCCGGGCGCGGTCTCGGCCCAGACACTCAAGCTACCCAGCGGTCCTGGCTCGGTGCGCGGCCTCGCCGACGACCCCAACGTCAGCACGTTCACCGGCCAGATGGCCTACTCCATCCCCGTCCCGCTGCCTCAAGCGGGTTCGGGCCTCTCCCCGACCCTGGCGCTCGCCTACTCAGGTAGCCTCGGGAACGGTCCCCTGGGGATGGCCTGGGACTTAAGCTTCCCGGCGATCCGCCGCTCCTTGCGCTTCGGAGTGCCCGCCTATTCGGACGCCGACGAGCTCGAGCTCGTGGGCGTCGAGCGTGGCGGGCGCCTGGTCCCCATCTCAACCGACGAGTACCGGGTCGAGGGGGAAGGCAACTGGATCAAGATCGTGCGATCCGGCAGCGGCTTCGTGGTGCACGACGGGAATGGCATCCGCATGACGCTCGGCGCAACGTCCAAGGGCCGCAAGGAAGAAGGCGGTCGCGTGGCCGCCTGGTACGCCGAGTCGATCGTGGACACCGCGGGCCATGAGGTCATTTTCGACTACCTCCACGCCGAAGGCGAGGTCTACCTTGGGACCCTCCACTTCGGCCCCGATCAGGTGTTTCACGCCGAGCTGCAGTACGAGCTTAGGCCCGACCCGGTCACGAGCTTTCGCACGGGCTTCCGCGTGCGGACGGGCTTTCGCCTTAAGGAGCTTCGCGCGTACTCGTTCGGCTCGCTCTTTGGCCTGGTCCGCCTGGACTACGACGACCGGCATTCGCTGACGCGCCTTGCCAAGGTGACCCGCTTGGGTCGAGATGGCCTAACGGCCGCCCCGGTCACCACGTTCGAGTACGCCCGACCGCTGGCGCCCCAGAAAATCGAGCTTTCGGGCACGGACGGCTGGGCGCTCGGTGAGGCGGGCGTGAGCATCCTCGACGTGGACAGCGACGGAATCGGCGACCTGGTGAAGATGCACAACGGCGCTCATCAATGGCGCAAGAACAGCCGAGGCACGTTCGGCCCGGTCCGATCGCTCACTGGCGCCGACGCCGCGGATCTCGATACGGCCCGTCTCCTGGACCTGGATGGCGACGCCAAGCCCGAGCTGGCACGCTTCCTCGCGGGCGCATGGCACGCGTACCGGATGAGGAACGAACGCTGGGAGCCCGTGGGGAGCGGCGCGTTCCCGGGCACCACGGGCCTCCCGCTCCACGATCCGAGCGGAGCCACGGTGTTCATGGACGTCGACGGAGACAGCCGCATCGATCTCGTGCGCGCCTGGGGGAACGGGGTCGCGCTCTTCAAGAATGGCGAAGGCGGGTTCGGTGCCCCGGTGGTCCTTGGGGCGATCGGGGGCGGGACCTCGGGTCCCACGCCGGGCGAGTGGGGCGTGCGGTTTCTCGACGTCAATGGCGATGGCTTGGATGACGTCGTGAGGCTGACCGACAACTTCATGAAGTACTACCTCGGCCGCGGCAACGGAACTTTCGAGGAGCAGTCGAGCCAGTCGTTTCCGTGGGACCCATCGGCCATCGACCAGGCGAACGTGCACCTCGCGGACGTGAGCCGCGACGGGCTCCTGGACCTCGTGCGAATCACTGGCGGCGAGGTGGCCCTCTACCCGGGCCGCGCCGGGGGAAGCTTCGCGACCTCACCCATCATCATCTCGCGCCCTCCCGACCTGGATTCATCGGTGACGGTGTCCCTGGCCGACATGAACGGCAACGGGTCACTCGATCTCGTCTGGTCCACGACCGCGCGCATGGTCGCCATGGACTTGGCTGGGCCCACGACGGCCGGAATGCTGACCACCATCCACAACGGCCTTGGCAAGTCGGTGTCCGTCACGTACGAAGCTTCGAGCGCCCTCGCGATCGCCGATGAGGGCGCTGGCCGCGCGTGGGTGAACAAGCTGCCCACTTCGATCCCAGTCATCCAGGCGGTCTCGGTGGATCCGGGCAACCAGGAGCCGCTGCGCACGATCGGGTATCGCGTGCATGATGGGCTCTGGGACGCCGCAGAGCGGCGTTTCGCGGGATTCCTCGAAGGCACGACGATCTACCCCGCGGTGAAGGAGTGCATCGTCCTACCGGCGTGGTCATGGCTCCGCTCTGCACGTGAGGTCTGCTTCACGCGCTCGGGCGAGCGAGCTGAGACCACGCGCTACCACGCTGGCTTGGGGGGCCTGCGCGTGCTGCGAGGGAGGCCCGCGTGGACATTGGTCAAGGCCAACGGCCAGTATCATAGCCTCACCCAGTACACGTGGGACGCACTGCGGGTGGACAGCCTGCCCGACGTGCCACTCCTTCGCCGCCCCGCCCTCCGCGAGCGCCGTGTCATCCAGTACGAAGGCGTGAGCCTTCCCCTTCAGATCCTGACCACCTATGGCCATGACGGCGAGGGGAACATCTCTGAGGAACACCAGCATGGCCGGCTCGATCTCGACGGCGACGAGGCGATCGTTCAGAGGACCCACGGCAAGGACAGCGCCACCTGGGTACGAGACCGGGTGTGCGAGGAGAAGCGTCTTGGGCCAGGGAACGTGCTCCTTTCGCACAATAGGACCTACTACGGGGACGACAAGACCTCCCTGCCGCTCTGCACGATTGGCAAGGGGTGGAGGAGGCGCACCGAGGAGCTCCTCGCATACCAAGGCACGAGCCGCTGGGTGGTGAGCGAAACGACCGCCTACGACGCGAGCGGGAACCCCACCGAAGTCATGAAGACCGGCGTGACGCGCCGCCTCGACTACGACGACCGCCGTCTTCGCACCACACGGGAGACTGTCTTGCCAAGGCCACGGGAGACTGTCTTGCCGAGGCCACGGGAGACTGTCTTGCCGAGGCCACGGGAGACTGTCTTGCCGAGGCCAGGTGAGGCGCTCGCCTGGCAGCTTGAGTGGGACGACGTGCTCGGCCAGCCCTTGGTCCTCACGGATCCGAACGGGTCCACGACGGAGGCTCGCTACGACGCGCTCGGCCGCGTGTATTCGGTCGCGCGGGACGGTAGACCGCCGCACCTGCACTACCGCTATGAGTGGGCGGGCCCCATGCCGCGCACCATCACCTATGAATTCGATGGTCCACCCGAGGAGCTGGGCCCGCTGCCGTGGGACAGCCGGCCGCAGAGCGGCGCCATCGGTCCGGACCTTGACGTCGACGGGATCTCCAACGAGGACGACGTCGACGTGGACGGCGATTGGATGGACAACCAAAAGGACAACTGTCCGCTCGTGTTCAATCCCGACCAGCGCGACACCGACGGGGACAACGTCGGCGACGCGTGCGACGACGAGACCAAGTGGACACCCCAAAGCCGCTGGCGCAAGAGCGTCACGGCCACCAACGGGGCGGGTGAACCGGTCTTCAGTGCCACCCAGCTCGACGAGGGGACGTGGATCGTCGAGAGCTGGCAGCGTCGGGACGCGCGCGGTCGAGCCTCCATGGTCGCCGAGCCTTTCTATGCCCATGCGGCCGAGGTGCCCACGGCGCCCTCGCGCGAAGCCGCCTGGCGCATGAGGCTCTTTGACGCGCTGGATCGACTCAGGAGCGAGACCCTCCCGACCGGTGGCCAAAGGACCTTCGAGTACACCAGCGAGTCGCGCACGGCCACGGTCAAGGGGCAGGCGCCCATCACGGTCACCCTCGATGGCCAATCGAGGATCATGGCCACCTCGCGAAATGCGAGCGGCCAAGCAGAGCGGGTCGATGTGACCCATGATGGCATCGGCCGGATCACGAGCGCGCGTCTTCAGGGTGGCGCGGTGACGCACGAGTTTCACTACGACACCCTCGGGCGCTTGCGCTCGGCCGTAGACCCCGACATGGGCCTTCGGGTCATGGATTACGACGACTTTGGACGCATGACCCGAAGCTCGAACGCGCTGGGTCAAGCTGTCGATGCGTCGTACGATGGAGCGGGGCGCTTGACCGAGATCCGCACCAGCGACGGCGCTCGCCACGTCTATCATTACGATCTCCCAAAGCCTGGGATCAGCGCGGCGCGCACGCTCGGGCAAGTCGCGTGGATCGAAGAGCCCACGGGCGAAGTGCACTTCAGCTATGGCCCCGCCGGCACCGCCGACTGGATAAGACGCACCGTGGACGGCAAGGTCATGGAGGAACGGAGCCGCTTTGCGGCGTCGGGGCTGCCGCTCGGCGTCGCGTTCGACGACGGCTTGGCCTACGACCACGGCTACGATGGCGCCGGCAGGTTGGTGCGCCTCGGCACCTACTGGCGTGCCCTCTCCTTGGACGCCGGCGGCCGCGCGATGGAGGAGCTCTTTGGCAACGGGACCAAGGGTATCTACCAGCGAGACGCGGTTGGGCAGGTGAGCAGCTTGACCGTGCGCTCGGGGCTCGACGTTCTTCTCGATCTGGCCATCGCCCGCAATGACTACGGAGTCATTTCATCCGTCGAGGATCGTGACGGCGTTGGCCTCTCGCACGACGCCAGCTTTCGCTACGACGCCGCGGCGCGCCTCACGCAGGCGATCCTCGGCAAGGGGACTTCGGCCTTCGAGTTCAACTATGACTATGACGGCCTGGAGAACATGGTGCGAAGGGAGTCCCTGGGGCCCAAGTCTCTCGGCATCCTGACCGGATCGTACCGCTACGGCGAGGACGGGGCGGGCCCGAGACAGGTTACCTCGGTGCTCTCGGACGAAGGGGGCCTAACCCAGTTCCGATACGACGCGGCCGGCCGGCAGGTGGGGCAAGGGAGCGCAGAGCTTTCCTTCAATGCCCTTGATCAGCTGGTGCAAGTGCAAGGCGTGGGCCCGGGTGCAAGCGCAACGATCGAGTATCGGTACGGCTTCGACGGGGTACGCACCCTCGCGAGGGACACCGCCTTTACGCAGGTCTGGTTCTCGCGCGACGTGACGGAACGAAATGGCCAGCGCGATTACACCCTCCGCGTCGGTGACCGCATTGTCGCCCGCGTGACGCGGCCTAGCGGTGTTGTGCTGTACTTCCACCAAGGGGTAGCGGCGGGCCCGGCGCTCCTTTCACGGGACGACGGCTCCCTGGCCGAGGAACGGCGCTTCGAGCCCTTTGGGCAACCGATCGATGCCCAGCGCGGGCCCGGCGGCTCCGGGACGGTGGACCTCTTGGCCGAGCCGCACAACAACCTCAACCAGCCCGCGGATCCAACGACCGGGTGGTCGTACCACGGGGCAAGGTGGATGGCGCCCGAGACCGCCCGGTGGCTCGCCCCAGATCCGCCCGTCAAGGCACCGAACCCACGCCTGCTCGGCTCCCCCGGAGCGCTTCATCCCTACCAGTACGCATTGCAGAACCCCATTCTTTTCTGGGATCCCGACGGAAACCAGGCGCAGGCTGGCGTGGCCGCGGCGCCCCCTTCGCCCATCGCGCTCGAGCTCGCCCGTGACGCCGCCAAGGCGGTCTCGCGTCTCGTCGTCGGAGCCGGCGAGGCGGCGCTCGGTGCGGCGGTGGTCGTGCTCACGTCCGGAATGGTCTTTGGTTCCGACACGGTGCCCAAGGCCATGCCCATCTCCGGCCCGCGCACCAGAGACCGCGTGGACCCCATCACGCTCGCCAAGGACTTGGTCATCCCGTGCAACAAGCCCTGGTCGGCGGATATCGAGAGGCACCACACCATCCCGGTGGAGCTCATGTGGCAGATGACGGCGCGCGGCATGATGTCGTCGTCCACCTTGGGCACCCTCGAGAACCCGAGCCGACGTGACGTGCTTCGCGTGGACCAAGTGACCCACCGGGCCCTGCATGCCGGCTTGAGTGTTGAGCTCATGCTCAAGTACGAAGGGCTGCGCATGACTCTCGGGCCCCAGACGGGGGCGGACTGGAACCGCTATCTCGATACCGTGGTCAAGGAGAACAACGGGTTCATAACGAAGGCACGGGATCAGGTCCTCACCGACTTGGCCGGCTACTACCTTGTCATCGACCTGCTCTTCAACGTGGAGGGGTCGGTGTGCGAGGGGAAGATGTCCAAGGTCTACCCGAAATTCGAAAGCGATGCGGGGAAGATCCTGCGGGATCCGGTGGTGGGGGAGAAGTGAAGGGGAGTTCCCGGACGCACGTGGCTCTCGTCAACGGGCTGGCGCCGCCTTGGGCTCATTCGAACCTCGGAGCACCCGCGTGGATCTCCATCTTCGGGCGAGCAGGGATACGAAGGACAGGTACACCAAGACGGCTACGGAGCCTCTCGGCTCCCCTTGCCCGCCAACCCTGCAGCCACAGGCCCCGGAGACCTCCTGGTCGGTGGCGGTGGAGCCGTCGGGGCTGGCCTTGCCGTCTCCCGCAAGGCCGGCATCCAGGTTGCCGCTTGGCGCGTCGTTGGGAGCCGCGGCATCCGCGGTGACCGCTGCGTCCGCCGTTGCCGCAGCGTCGACCACGCCGCCGTCGGGAACCGGCTCGGCCTGGCCGTACTCGAACGCACCGATGTCCGGGGCGCCAACCTGGGGACGGTTCACCGCCCCCACTTCGATACGGCGAAGCGGTGGGTGGAAAAGCGGCCGGCCGAGGGGCCTGGGGAACGGGAATCCCTCCGGGCTCGCAGTCTCTGCGAGCGCGCCATCGACGAGCGGGCTCTGTACCGCAGGGCGCGGGTCCGGCGCCTGCGCATCGACGAACAGCGGATCATTTCCGCTCGCGGTGCTGGCAAGCCCAGGCGGAATATCCGTCGAGCCCGCTGGGAGCCAGTTGTGACTTCCCGCGATGACCTCGCGGCCACTCGACCACGAGGCCTCGGCAGTTCGGGTGACCGAAACGCCACCGCCACCCAGCCGAACCATGACGTTGTTGTGCGCCTCAAGGCTTTCGATACCGTCGAAGATGCGGAACACCGATCGGGCTTGGGGCCCGAGGAGAAACGTGTTGTTCACGAAACGATAGCGCCCATTGGTTTCGCCCGTGCCATCGCCTCCGACCCTAGTTGAATAGAAGGTACCCCGGGAATAGATGACGTTTCCAACGACATCCGAGTCCTCCCGTGCCAGGCCGGGGTCCTGTCCATCAGGCCCGATAAGCTCGAGCTCGTGGCAGAAGGCGCCCTCAATCCAGTTGTAATAGATCTCGTTCCGTTCGGCGCGGGACTTGACGTTGTTGCCGCCGTTGCCGTCATGGACATAGCAAAACTGCATGCGAAAGACGGCACCCGGATGGGTCGATTCGTCAGTGGCCATGTAGATCTGGTGCCGCCGGTCGCCCGAACCACAGCGGTAGACCTCGACATGGTCCAGGGTAAGGGAGCCAGACTCCGTATCGGCGCCGAGAATACCGTGGGCGGGACAATCGTGGACGACGCTGTCAAGAAGGGTGATGTCGTGTCCGTGATGGTAGAAGCAGCGCGACGTGCCGCCGGTAAGCTCGAGCCCTTCGAGGACGTAGTGGTCGGCGTAGACCTCGATGGTGTTGGTTCCGCCAGACAGGATCGGCCGGGCGCCATCATTGCGCACGCCGCGAACGATTATGGGTTGCGCAGCCGACCCCGCGCGGCGAAACACGACGCCGCCGGGATAAGTGGTCCCACCCTGGAGAAGGACGAGGTCTCCGGGCTGGAGCAACGTTGCCACGGTGGAGAGATCAGCATGCGGCCTACCCGGCCCGACCTCATAGGTGGCAGCCTGCGCCACCCGCGCCGAGGCAGCAGCAAGAGCAGCGACAAGCACGGCGACAAGCACGGCGACACCTTGAACGATCTTGCGCCTCATCGCCGCTCTCCCCGAAGGTACGCAAGGTACAGGGCACAGGCGTCATGAAGCGCTGCGGGCTCGCTCGCAGCGCCGCAGGTCTGCGCCGGATCCCCGACGAGCGGCCGCGTGCTCTGGCCAGGGGGAGCGTCACCAAAGAGGCTGTCGCTCGAGACAAAAGTTCCCGCGTTCACATTCACGCTCTTGCCTCCCGAGACGGCGATAATACCAAAGGCGTGCATTTCAGACTTGTCAACAAAGAGGGCGCTCGCGTCTGGCACCTCGTTGTCCACGACGACGCAGTCGTACATGCGCGCCACGTTACCCGCCTCGTCGAGATAGACCGCGCCACCGCCTTCGCGATACCTGGAGCTACCGATGTTGCCCCAGATGAGCTCGTGATCGAGGATCGTGAACCCCGGATCGTCGAGGATCATCGCCGAGCCCGCGCTGGGCGCCTCGTTTTCGGAAAAGATATCGTAGGCCATGACCAGGTGGGCGGCCGACGTGAGCAGGCCGCCGCCCCACCCCCACCCTTCTCCCAAGCGGTTTCTGCGCACGCGGTTGCGCGTGAATCGGTGGGGTGGCTGGCCGACGCCGCCAGCGATGAACACCGCTCCGCCGTGATCTCCACAGGCAAGATTGTCGACGATATCATTGTCGTGGACATGGCTCCCCCCGTTGTCGCCGGCGAGGACCTGCAGCGCTCCCGCACGCGTGGCCAGGTTCTTGCGCAAGATATTCTTGAGTATCCAGTTGCCGCTCGCCTTGCCGACGCTAATTCCAGCGCCGCGGAACAAGTCGCCGCCCGACGGTGTGCCGTTGTATTCGACGGTATTGCCCGAAATCTGCACGTCATTGACCAAGTCCACGAGGACACCCTTGCGCCAGTGCGAGATGGTGAAACCGTCAACCACCGAGCCACTTGCGGCGGAGGGGGTGGGTACGTCCCATCCGCCGATGGTGATGCCCGTGCGCTCCTCTGCATGGGCGGCGCTTGAATCACAGGAGGGCTCCTGGCTGCCCGCCGGGCGCGCGCCGCGAATGTGGCTCGGATGGACGGCCGCATCTCGCTGCCCGAACCCGCGCGCAAAGCCGCCAAGAACAAGGACCGACCGCCCGCCGATGGCGACGGGATCCGAGTACGTTCCTCGCGCGACCTTGATGGTCGCGGCCACGGTCCCCGCGGGCACGGCGTCTACCGCCTGCTGCAAGGTACGAAATGGGGCGGCGCGGCTTCCATTTCCGCCCGCCGTCACGCCCGCATCAACATAGATCCCCTTGTCACCAGCGACCACTGTCACGATCGCTTGCGCGGAACTCGCGGGGTTGAACGTGCTCGTCGCCGTGATCGTCGCGGTACCGGCAAATGTCTCGGCCGGAAGGTAGATGCCCGTGTCGCTCACCGTGCCGGAATGAGGTGGCGAAAGCTGCCAACGGAGCGTCGGGTCGTAGCCGCGTTCTCCCTCGAATCTGGGACGGAAGTGGACCGCCTCACCTTGGGTCATGCTGTTCTTGGAGGCGGTGAGTACCAGGCGGGTCAAGAAGGCCGGGTTGGCGGGTAACGGTGGGCTCTGAGCGTCTGGGCGCGCGCCGGCGTCCGGCGCCGGGTGGGCGTCCGGCGCACCTTGGGCGTCGCCTGCATCCCCCCAATGCGGTGCCGCCCCGTCCGCGGTCGAGGGGGTTGCGCCATCGGGCTCATCACCGGAAAGCCGGCCGCCGCACCCGGCCAGGCAGGCGGCCAGGCAGGCGGCCAGGCAAATGGACGAGAGACATCCCCAAAGAAGCGGGTCCTTTACATTCATGGGCATTCCTCCTCTTAACCAAGACGCCTGGAAGGGCCCGAGTGGGAATGCGTTCGCTCGCCCATGCCGGGATGCGGACGTGGAAACGCCATCACGGTCCGAGTCTCTCCGAATGCTATAGTCCACGCGCAGCCATGATGAACCCGACGCTCACCCACCTCGAGCTTTGCACCTACTGCCCGAAGATGTGCCGGTTTTCCTGCCCGGTGACGCTCGCGTCGGGGAGAGAGGCGCTCACGCCGCAGGCGAAAATGGCGGGGCTCAACCAGATCCGCAAGGGGAACGAGCCGTGGACACCGGAGACCACCGAGCCTCTTTGGGCATGCACGGGGTGCCGGCACTGCAGCAACTACTGCACGCACGGCGTCCAGCCTGGTGCGACGCTCTTCGCAGGACGTGCCGAGGCCATGCGAAGAGGGGTGGGACACCACGCGCTCGCTCGCTACCCGGAACGGTTCCGCGCGCGGGATGAAAGGCTGGCAAAACGGGCGCGCGAAATCCTGCCGAAGGAGCGATTCGCTGAGGAGGCGCGCGTTGGGTTCTGGCCGGGCTGCGACGCCATCGACAAGGGCGCCGGTGACGTGCTGGCGCAGCTCCGCCTCTTTGACCGGATTGGTGCCGAGCACGTGCGACTCGTCCAAGCCGAGCGCATGTGCGGCGGCTACCCGCTCCTCGCCGCAGGACACCCAGATGTCTTCCGCTGGCACGCGCTCCGCGTCGCGGCAGAGCTCTCCCGTTATGGCACGGTGGTCATGAACTGCTCTGCCTGCGTCTACGCCCTGCGTGCCCTGTACCCCGCCGAAGGGATCCATCTCCCCGTCGAGATTCTCCACGTCAGCGAGTACTTGGAGTCGTTCGTGGCTCGGGTGAAACCGACGCGCGCCGAGAACCCGCGGGTCTACTACCATGACCCCTGTTACCTGGCCCGCTACCAAAACACCATTTTGGCGCCTCGCAAGCTGCTTGCGCGGGTGGCGGACGTAAGGGAATTCGCCTGGTCAAAGGGCGACACCGAGTGCTGCGGCGGAGGTGGACTCCTGCCCAAGACGATGCCGAGCGTAGCGGATGAGATGGCACGAAGGCGCCTGCGCGAGGTTGCGGCCGAAGGTGGAGGCATCGTGGCCACGGGCTGTGCCACGTGCAAGCACATGTTGGCGAGAAATGCCCCGAGCGGGGTGATCGTGAAGGACCTTGCCACGGTGATTGAGGAGCTCTCCCGCAACGTAGAAAATAGCGACGAGTAACCGCCTAGCGCTTCCAGGCCGCGGGCGGCAAAGTAGCCGCTACCGGCGCACGCCCTCCTCGCCCCGGGCGTTGCCGCCCAGGAAACCGCCGCGCTCAGACGTTGCCGCAAAGGAAACCGCGCTCACGCTGCCCCAGCTACTTGGCGCTGGCCAAAGGCTTGCACAGCGGCGGCACCATGCTGAGACCAACCGCCCTTTTCACCTGCCTCGTCGCGGCCGCCTCGTGCGTCGCCGACGACGGAGCCGAACCGTCAACCACTGCACAAGCAGTCCGCATGCCTGGATGTGCGCAAGCCAGCGAAGGCTTTGGCCCCGGCCACTGCAAGACCGTCCCACCCGTCAACAAGCCGGCGGGCGCCTGTCGGATCACAAGCCAGTCCTGGCCAACCTGAAGCTCATCCCAATGCAGCAGCCGCCCAAGTTCCACCCGAACTGGCACCACGACGTCGCAGTGCGCGTGGTCTCGGCCAACGCGTCGAACCAGAGCGACTGCTGGAGCTGCGGTGAGGTCGACCTCTACCCGGTGCTCCAGCGCCATGAGGAGGGGCCGGGCGGCACCAGCCATGACCAATGGGAGGCCGACTACTGCGACGACAGCGACGCGGTGAGCGTGGCCGATTCCTGCACGAGCGGCTGGGTGGTGAACATGCACCACGACCCGGCGCGCCACAGCCTCCAGGGCGGCGGGGCCGACCTCTACGACGACGACGACACCAGCGGCGACGATCACTTCTCGACCGTCTGGCTCGGCGAGGCCGATCGCCTGTCCATCAACTGGGCCAGCCAGCGCCTTGAGCTGCGCGACTTCGCGACCGGCACGGCGGCGCCGTGCGTCGACGGCAAGATGGTCTCGATCCCGGGCCCGCCCTACGTCACGGTCGAGTGCACCTTGTGGTGGAAGGACACTGGCATCGTGGACAACGCACCGCTCGGCAGGTGCACGCGCTTCGAGCCACCCTTCGTGTGCCTCGAGCTGTCGCTCTCGGAGATCCCGCCGCCGCTGTAGAGCCGTGAGCCGGCACGCCTGGGCGGTCCAGCGCACTTGCACCGTTCCGTGGCTTGCTCGTTGCAGCTTGCCGAAGTCATGGAAGCGAGGAACCGCGAGGTCGGCACGTGGAGAATCGAGGAGGTACGAATCCCTTTCCAATTAGGAGGTCGCTCGGTCTTCCGAGCCACGCGGCCTCTCCTCGTGAACGGCACCCACTTCACCAAGATCACCGGCGACGCGGAACAGATCGACGTGCCCGAACTACCCTCCGGCGTCGAGGGCGCGCTGTTCAAGTCACATCCGTTAGACGGCGCCCTACCCCGCGTCAGCGTCACCAAGGGGTTCTTGCGCTACGTCCCTGGTCCCCTCATGCGATGCACCGTCGACCTCCGTCGCGACTTCGAGACCTATCTCGGCAAGTTCGCGCACAAGAGGCGAAACGCGCTTAGGCGGAGCGTCCGAAGGTTCCAAGAGCACTGCCGAGGGGCATTCCGCGCGTACCGCGAGCCCGAGGACATCGCAGAGTTCTACCGCCTCGCCCGCATGGTCTCGGTAAAGACCCACCAAGAGAAGCATCTCGGCATGGGACTGCCCGATACGGTCCAATTTAGGGACGAGATGCTCGCGCGAGCCGCCGAAGACAAGGCACGTGGCTACCTACTCTTCTCCGGGCCGGAACCTCGTGCGTACCTCTACTTCACCGTCGATGACGGGATCGTGATGTATCGGTTCACCGGCTACGATCCCGCCCTCGCCGACTGGTCGCCCGGAACGGTGCTTCATTTATTGGCCCTCGAATCCCTGTTCTCCGACGGAACGCACAGGATGCTCGACTTCGCTCTCGGAGACGGACCGCACAAGACCTTGCTTGCCACCGACCAGGTGCGCTGCGCGGACATCTTCTTCCTGCGCAGGAACGCCTCGAACCTGTCCCTCGTTTTGACCCACGCCGGAGTTAGCGCCTTCTCGCGCGCCGCCGGCCACGTCCTCGACCAACTCGGAGCCAAGGAAACGGTCCACTCCCTCATGAGACGCGGGAGCTGAATGCGGATCAACTCCTCGTCGGGAATCGCCAGCTCCCTCCTGGAATCCCACGAACTGGTCCCGATAGAACGATTGAAGGAGAGGAGGTCTCGATGCTCCGCCCGTCCTCTGTCGTTGGCATCTTCATTGGCGGTGCCCTTGCGATGTCGTGCGACCGCTCGTCCTCGTGCTTGACCCCAGGAAGCCCTGGCCCGGTGCCGTGCGACACGATTTCCCGCGTGGTGCCCCTTCGCCAGGTCACCCACCAAGGACGCGGAGTCGAGGTGGACGTGCGTGTCTTTGACACGTGCGGCAACGCCCTGCCGGCTCGAAGCGCCGAATGCCTCAAGGCGAGCGGTGGGGCCGAGGTCGCACCGAGGAACCTGTCGGATGGGCACGTCATGCTCCTCGTGGGTCCACCGCGCGACGCCGCAGCGCAGGGCGAGCTCCTCCGCGGCCTAGACGTGTTTCTTAACGCTCGCCCCGAGGGGGAACGCATCGCCATCCACCGCTGGGGGGCAGAAGTGACCCAGGTCTCGGACTTCACCAGGGACAAGGATCGGCTCCTCTTTCTTGCCAAGGAGGCCTTCGGCAAGCCCGAGGATCCGCCAAGCGCGGCGGGGTCCGCGGTCGCCGATGCGCGCGGCGTGGTGGAAACCGTCGCCGGGACCGGATCCCTCGCCCTGCGTGCCGTGGTGGTCATCGCCCCTGGCAGCCTCCGTCAGGACCTGCCCGATGGACCGTCGGTGGTGCTCTGGCTGGACACGAGCGCCAACGCGGAAGACGGAAATGGTCTCGCAGAGCAGGCGACCGCCGCGTCGCGCACCCTTGGCTTCATGGGTGACGCCGGCGCCGTAGGCGTGGGAACTTGCGGCGCGACCGAAGTCGTCGTCTCCGCCCCCTCCGCCAAGACGAGCCAGGCCGTCCGCCTCATTCCCTGGAGCACCGACGACGAATCGGCGACCTGCGATCCCAAGGCCGTGGCAGAAGGCACGCGTTCCTATCCACGCAAGATTCAGTTCGTCTTCACGCCCGAGGAACGCCGTGTCTACGAGGCGCGGGTGGGTGAGGAGGACCGTCACGATTTCACCCTCTCGGTGAAGATCGGCGATAGCGCCCGCATCCCAGCCAAGGCCCACTTGAGAGGCCGAGGCTCGCTGCACTGCGAACGCAAGAGCTACTCCGTGAACCTCGACGGGAATCTCCCCAGGCACATCATGCCTGGGGCCGCTACCGACGAGTTCCTGCTCATGAGCATGTGCTGGGACGAAGCCTATATCCAGGCGTTCACCGCGTTCCAGCTGCTCGCTCCCTTGGACCTCTTCCCGCCGAAGTTCGACTACGTGGAGCTGGTGATAGACGGCGAGAGCCAGGGGGTCTACCTGCTCGTCGAGAAGCCTAAGGACACGCTCCTCGGAATCCACGCCCGTCCGCGGGCGCTCCTTCGCAGGCGCCACGACGGTGAAGGTCGGCCGCCCGAGCTGCGCTACCTGGTAAAAGGCTGGGAGGACGTCATTTCTGACTACGACGCCTTGGCTGAGCAGCCAGACCGCACCACCGGCAAGGCGCTCATCGCCGAGGTCAGCCGTCGCATGGACCTCTCCCAATACCTGCGCTGGGTCGCGATCATGAGCGTCCTGCGCAACGGGGACTACGGCGACGAGGTGTTCTTCCTCTCGACGGAACGCCACGGAGAACCCCGCTCGTACTTCACGATCATGGCCTGGGATCCCGACGACATCCTGGTCCGGATCGAGTGCAGCTGGCAGCAGTTCGCTTTCGCGGATCGCTGGGACCTCGCCCACTGTGCCGAGGGCACGCTCGATCACGCCATCCTCGGCGATCCCGAGATCTACAAGCTCTACATCAGCCACGTCGAGCGCGTGCTCAGCTTGGTGACCGAGCAGGCCTTCTCCGCGGCGCTCGAGACAGCGTCGTCAAAGCTCTTGTCCTTCTTGAGCGAGCCCAGGGTACGGGCCGCGTCCATCGAGCTCGGGTCTCCGGCGACGATCCAGGACGCCGAGAAACTGGTGCGCAAGCGGGTGGGGCTCCTCTCGGGCCGTTATCGGGAGCGCCGGGCCCTCCTGATTCGCAGGCTCGCCGCCTACCACGCCGCGAACTGAGGAGCGCGCCATGGGCCCGATCTACGAGCACGAGCGTCGTTTTCTCCTCGATCACGCGCAGGCACGGCGGATCGTGAGACGAGCCGAGGAGCACCTGTGCGAGGACGTCCATGACTCCCACCGGCCCTTCGCCCACGTCCGCACGACATACCTCGATACCGACGACATGCTCCTTTTTCGTTCCAGGCCTGCTTGGCGAGTCAGGATCCGTGAGTACGCGGCGGCGACGACGCCGCACGCGCTTCCCGTGCTCCGCGGGACCTCTTTCCTGGAGCTCAAGCAGAGTGAAGGGAGCGTGCGGTGGAAGGTCCGCGCCCCGGTCGGATGGCAGGTCATGCGCCGCTGGCTGGCGCCGGGATACCTGGACCTATGGTCCTGCATGGCGTCGTTGCCCGAGCTCGCGCGCATCTCGCTCCCCGAGAAGCGGCTCTTCCCGAGCCTGACCACTTGGTACTGGCGACGCTCCTTTTCCCAGGCCGGGGCGAGCGTGCGCGTGACGCTCGACGAGCGGGTCTCATTTTCAGAACCGGTTCACCCGGGAATGCCCGGCGAGATCTCCGAGCCAACGGGGGTCGTCGCTTGTCTCGCGTGGAGCGTCCTCGAGGTCAAGTGCTTCGGCCAAGTTCCTCGATGGCTCGATGAGAGCCTACGTGGGCTCGCCGAAGCCGTGGGCTTCTCCAAGTTCAAAGCAGGGATCCTGGCGATCTCGCAGGGCATGGCCCCGGTCGTAACGCCATGAGGCACCTTCCGCGGAACGTCGACAAGTGCGCGGCGACCACCGCCACGCTCGCCCTGTCCCTGGTGCTTCTTCTCGCCCATGGCCCGGTGCTGGCCAAGACCCTAGCCAAGACCTCTGTCTCTGGTCGGGTATTCTCACGGCTCGTCGTCAGCGCTAGCGGGGGGAACGGCGACCGCGAGGAAGCGACGTTATCGGTGGCCAGCGCCCGAATGCGCGTGCGCCATTCCTGGCGGCATGTCTCCGCGGTGGTCGAGGCTGAGCTCACCGGGAAGCCCGACCTCAGGGACGGGTACGTCCGCTTCTCTTACGGGTCCTTAGGTGGCCGCGCCGGGCAGTTCAAGGAGCCCCTCTCGGCAATCGAGAGCCTCTCCGCCTGGACACTTCCGCAAGCGCGGCGTGGACTTCTCCACGACCTCATCACCCGACGGCTTCTCGTCGGAGGGCGAAGGCCCGGAGTGGAGCTCGCATGGAAAGGCGTGGGGACCTTGGAGCCTGTCGCCAAGCTGGGCGTTTTTCAGGCGGTGGACACGCGCGGCCGCCCGATGTCCGGGACCCCCGTCGGTGAAGAGGGGGTCGCCCTGCGGCTTCAGGTAGGCCCAAAGGGGATGCGCGCAGGCATGTTCGGCGAGGTGAGAGCCGTGGCGCCCACGGCGAGGGGCATCGAGCACTTCTTTGCCGGTGGATTCGACCTTGCCGTGGCGTACTCGTGGCCCGGGCACGCCGTCCGGGCCTGGCTCGACGCGCACGTCGGCAACTCGTGGCTCGACTTCGAGCCCACCGACGAGCGGCACGCCCGCTTCGTCTCCGGGCGCGCGATCGTGGCGTGGCGCCTGGGTGGCATTCGCAAGGGAACCCCCTACTTTGAGGTTCATGCCCAACTAGGCGTTTTTGATCCGGATACGGCGATTCGC
Organism: Deltaproteobacteria bacterium; assembly: GCA_016210055.1. Taxonomy (GTDB): domain Bacteria; phylum Myxococcota_A; class Polyangia; order Haliangiales; family SHYZ01; genus JACQUZ01. Next base: position 44,620 of record JACQUZ010000114.1, read on the forward strand.
AGCGACGTCGCCTGGGAGGCGACATTGGGGACAAGCGTGGGTTCATGGGATCGCGCGCGCCTGGGCCTGGAAGGAAGCGTGACGAGAGCCATGCGCCATGCGCCTCCCAGCCTCGGTGGGCCCGAGGCATCGCTCGCGGACAGCGTCTCGCTCGTGGTCCAGGCAGGAGTGGCGTTCTGATGCTCGTCGTTTTCGAAGGGATCGATGGGAGCGGCAAGACAACCCTGTCCAACCGGGTGGCCTCTTTACTCCCTGGTGTCCGGCACGTGCGCCAGGGAGGTGAGCTGGCCTCGTCGGTGGCGTCTGCCATCCGGCAGCTGGCGCGGGATTCGCGAAACCTCCTCCTCACGCCCAGGGCGGAGCTCTTCTTGTACCTCGCCCGGGAGATTCAGCTGTTCGAGGAGGTGACGCTTCCTGCGGTCCAACGTGGGGATCTGGTCATCGCCGACCGGTTCATCTACGCGGCGGAAGTGCTGGCGAGCCGTGGCCGTGGACTGCCCGAAGACCACGTGGTCCCTGCGGCCATGGCCGCGGTGCGGACCGAACCAGACTTGGTTGTCTTGGTGGACGTCCACCCGCAAGTCGCACGCGCCCGTCGGCGGGTAAGGGGGCTCCTCGCAAAAGCCAAGGCACCGACATCCCGCAAGGGGCTGGCCGGGATCGGGATGCATTACCGATTGCGAGATGGGTACCTGGAGCTCGCCGAGAGGTGGCCCGAGCGCTGGCTCGTCGTCGACAACAGCGAAGCGCACATGGACTCCCTGGTCTCCTTCGTCAATGGCGTCCTCTTGCGGGCACAGCGCCACGGAGTTCCCGCCGCCCTCGCCCTGGCGCGGGAATCCAGGCCCCCGCGGCCAAGTCCGCCGCCCGTGGTCACCACTCCTGCCGAGGCGAAGGCCGCCTTGCTGTCGTGGGTAGACCGCGCAACCTACCGCGAGCCGCACGTGGCTGCGTGCTTCCTCGCCGGTCTCCATGGAGAGCACGTAGACGAGCGCAGGGAGAACCTGGCGGGTCCATCGCCAGAAGTGATCGCTTGGGGTCTCAAGGGGATGGCCGACGCGGTGTCGGCACGCTTGCGTCTTCGGCTCGTGTCGCGGGCGCCAGGCCTCGTCGCCCGGTCTCTCGCAGGACTCGCCGAGGACCAGGGCAACGCTCGGTGGCTTTTTCGGATGCTCGCCCCGGTGGTCCCCGAAGATGTCGCTGCCGCCCTCGACGGTCGGGACGATCCCGAGGCCTGGCGCCTTAGGGCAGAGCTCGAGCCCGTGGTCCCTCACCGGGTCGTGGCGTCGCTCAAGCGGATGGACACTCCCCAGGCTTGGGAGCTGCGCGAGCGCTTGAGCAAGGGGCCCAAAGACCTCTTGTCGACCTGCGCCGGCGCGAGCGCCATGGCGGATTCGGTCACGGGCCTCGACGACGAGCGAAGCTGGGCCGTAAGGGAGGCGGCGCTTCTGCTCGCGCCAGTGGACGCGCTCGCGTCGCTCGACGGAATCGCCTCACCGCGCGCCTTTCGCTGGCGGGAGAAGTATCTCTCTTCGGCCCCACGGGTAATCCTTTGCACCCTGTCGGGGATGGACGATCCTCGAGCGTGGGATCTCAGGGAGGCCAAAGCCCGAACCTGCAAGGAGGTCTTTGACTCCATGGTCGGTCTCGATGGGGCCCGCGCCCGGAGGCTCAGAGAGGACTGCGCCGACACGTGGCCATCGACGGTGGTGAAGTCCCTGGGCCCCTTGGCACGTGCCCCCTGGGGGCGCGAGCTTCTTACGGGCCTGCTTTCTCGGCACGCGGGAAACCTATCGCTCTGGAAGCACGCCATGGTCCTGGCTTCCGACGAGGATTGGGCTGAGGCCGCATGAAGGTCGGCGTGGCGGAGCTCTGGGGCATGTTCTTGGGCCTCCTCGGTGGCGCCCTCCTCGGCAGCGTCGTGGCCTTCCGCCCGTGGCGCGCCTTGCTCGCAAGAACATCGCCCGTTCGTCCCGAGACCGCCCAGGCGCAGGTCCTCACCGCCATGGCAGGAGCCATGATGGTCTCCGTCGTGGGGGACAGCATCGCTCGCGCCTTTGGCCTGGTGGGCCTGGGTGCGTTCATCCGCTTTCGCTCGGGGATAAAGGATCCGCGCGACGCGGCCGTGATGTTCGTGATGATCGGAGTGGGCATGGCGTGTGGGCTCGGGGCCTTCCCGCTGGCCGTGGTGGCGACCGTGTTCACCGCGGCGGTGCTGGTGATCTTCGACCTCGCGGGCAAGGCCCCTCCGCGGGAGGAGTGAACATGCAGCGTGCTTTGCCGTTCGTAGCGCTGGCGCTTCTCGCCTGTGGCGGCGAGGAGCCAGTCGTGCAAGAAGGAAGATACCTGCCGCTCGCCGTCGGGGCTTCGTGGACATTCCGGGTGACCGACCAGTCTGGGGCGGTTTTCCAGAAGAGCTCCACGGTCGAAGAGCTCGAGGAGCTCGGCGGCAAGAAGACTGGAATCGTCGCCTTCCGCGTGCGCACGTCGAACCCGGATGGGATCACCCTGAGTTGGCAGGAGGATCGAGGCTCCGCGGTCGTCCGCCATCGAGAGCAAGAGCTAAGCCGTGATGGCCGCGTGACGGCCGAGGAGATCTACGTCCCCTACAAGCTTCGCCTCGACGAGTCTCCCGAGCGTCTCCGCATGGGTGCCAAGGCAAAGGAGACGTACACCGAGACCCATGTCGACCCAGGCACTGGCAAGCACAGCGAGGTGACCAAGACCGAGCTCTGGACCGTAGAGTCCATCGACGAGCCCGTGGTCGCAGGTGGGAACACCTACAAGGGCCTTCGCGTGAGGAGGGAGAACCCGGAGACGGGGGTCACGAAGACGTACTGGTTCGCTCGGGACGTCGGCAAGGTCAGGGAACAGGGCGGGCAGGACGAGGAGCTCGTGGCGCACTCGGTGCCGTGACGGAAGAACCCACCCCATAGAGTCCCCTCACCGCGCGATCGAGCGCGGCCCGCTCTGCTTCGTCCTCCGGGCGAACCCGCCTCGCCCACTCGGCGACGGAGCGCGCGCCCCAGGTGTCCACCCGAGGAAGCGGCAGCGACGAGAGGTACGCGGTCTTCATGCGGAAATAGCCACCTCGCAGGGGAATACCCGCTAGGCGCAACCACTCCCCGACGATGGAGGAGTTGAGCACGGCCAAGATGAGGCCAAGCAGGTGGGATGCGCCGCCAGGGTCCATGGGGCGCAGGGCGTAGGCGGTGTCAATCACGAGCAGCCCCTGATCGTCGAGGACGGCCCGGCCGCCTCTGGCCACGTCGGGTACGATGACCTTGGGCGCGGGATCGCGCAGCCAAATCAGGTTCTGCGGGCGCCCCCAGCGGTAGAAGAGATCGCCGCGGAAGCGCCCCCTTTCACGCGCTTCGAGAACCGCGCGGTGCCTCTCGAGATAAGCGGCCGCGCGCGGCCAACGCTTCGCGAGCTCTCCCGGCGGCACGGGCCGATCCCCGTCATACGGCAAGAGCGCGAGCCGGCTCACCCGAGGCGCGAAAGGAGCAAGGTCCCGCCCGCGCACGCACGGCACGAGGGCGCCTTCTTCCAGCGCAGCGCCATCTGACGCCGGGATCAAGAACACCGAATCGGCGTTGGTCCCCGCCCCCTTCGACACGCGCGCGACTTGCCCGAGGGGCGGCCCCGCAGAACGAAGCCTGCCTATAAGATTCTCGCCTCTCCCCACCGAGAGGATCCAAGGCCCGCGGCCCAAGGCAAGCGAAGGGATCGTCCCCTGGGCCCATTCGCCGCGAGGCGGGATGGGTGGTGGCGCCCCGCCCGGGGTCGCCACATCGCCTGCCCAGCGCGTGACCTCGACGGCCAAAGCGCCCTCTTCCCTGCGCGTCAAGAACACGAGCGCCGCGTAGGTGGTGGCGCCTTCGAACACCTGGCGAGCGCCAAAATCGACGATCTTGCGCACGCACCGCCTCTGGGACAGCAGCGCCCGAAGCGGCGCCGCGTTCTTCGCCGTGAACCAGCGTGACGGAACGACCAGTCCGATTTCTCCCCCCGGCGCTGTCCAAGCAAGCGCCCTCTCGAGAAACGCGGTGTAGAGGTCCCACTCCCCGTGCGAGGTCGCGAGGAACTTGCCCCTAAGTGCCTGCCAAAGAGCCGGCTCTGCACGCTTGAGCGCGACGGACCGCACGTAGGGCGGGTTTCCAATCACCACGTCCCACGCCCCCTCGGGCGCCGCGTTCCCGCAAAGAGCCTCCCCTACCCTGATATCAGCCCCCGTGCCGAGCGCGTGCCGCGAAAGGGCCGCCGCCCGCTCGTCCCTCTCGACCCCGACGACACACTGCCGCACGATGGACGTGCGGGCTCGCTCTGGAGCAAAGCCCGCTTGGGTCGCGGCCGAAACCAGTCGGTCCACGCAGGCGGTAAGGAAGCGCCCATCACCCGCAGCGGGGTCCAAGATGCGGACGCGCGGGGACCCATCCTCGCGGAACGCGAGCTTGGGAAGGAGCGGCCCCAGTGTCTCGTCAACGACGTAATCGACGAGAAACGCCGGCGTGTAATAGATCCCCCGGTCGCGCCGGCTTGCGCGAGGGAGGGATCTGGCGTGTACATCCCCTGGTCCTGGCCCTTTCAGCATGTCACATGGCCGAGCGCGTGATCCCGCCGTCCACCTGCAGCGAGACGCCGGTCAAATAGCTCGCCCTCTGGGAGGCCAGGAACGCCACCGTGTCGCCGATCTCCCTCGGTTGGCCCATCCGCCGGAGCGGAATGTCCGCCGCGACCTTGGCAAGATATTCCTCGGGCGTGATCCCCCGCTCCTTTGAGCGCAGGTCGGCGAGCTGCTCCTGCCTGGCGGTGAGCACGTGCCCGGTGAGCACGGCGTTGACGGTGATGTTGTCCGGTCCGAGCTGGTTCGCCAGCGTCTTGGTGAGCGCCGAAAGCCCCGCGCGGAACGTGCTCGAGATCGTCAGCTCGTCCACCGGCTGCTTGGCCACGAAGGAGGAAAGAAAGACGAGCCGCCCCCAGCGCCGCGACTGCATCCCCGGGGCAACAAGGCGCACGAGGCGCACGACGCTCATGATGAGGGAGCGAGCGCTCGCGTCCCACTGCTCCTCCGTGAGGTCGAAGAACCGCGCGGCAGGTGGTCCGCCGGTGTTCGTCAAAAGGATATCGACGCGCCCAAGACGGGCCATGGTTTCGGAATGCCAGCGGGCAATGTCCGTCTCCGATGAGACGTCCGCGACCGTCGCGTGGGCCTCGGCGTGCGAAAGGAGCTCCTTGCGGGTCTTCTCCAGCTCGTGAGGATTCCGAGCGCAAATCGAGACCCGACAACCTTCTGCCGCTAGCGCAAGGGCGCACGCTCGCCCGATTCCCTTGCTGGCTGCCGCTACCATGGCCACGCGTCCCGCGAGCTCGAGGTGCATGGGGGGATTATCTTGTGCTCCCAAGGAGCAGGTCAACCACCTCAGCCACCTTGTCAATCACCCGAATGCCATTGTCCTTTGCCACGCGAACGGCCCATTCTGGCGTCCCCGCGGAGCGCTTGAGATAGAGCTTCATGCCTCCGAACCCCTTCGCCGTGTCACGCAAGACCAAAGGGAGCGCAAGATCGAGCGAGAGCACGTCACCGATCACCACGTCGGGACGCTCTTCGTCGAGGATGTCGAAGTAGTACCCCCGCCGAACCGGGATTGCTCGCCCCTCGGCGACGATTTGCTCGGGCACAGACACCGGCCGATCCTTGGTCACCACGAACTTCCGAGCGCCGCCCCGGAGCCTAAGGAGCGTTCCGCTCGCATGCTCCCCGAGGATCGATTTCACCCGATCTGTCGACGAGTTCGAGACCACGACGACCTCGACGCCTCTCTCATCGAGCACCCGAAGGGCCCTTGCCGCGTCGGGGTTTACGTGGGAGCTGTTCTTGGATCGCCAAAGCTCGGTGCCTGAACGAAACGACCGATCGCAGAACGAAGCTTGATCCTCGTGCCCCGCCTCTCGCAGCGCGTCGATCACGTCCCTTGGCCCCTGCGCCCAGAGCGCGGCGCCCACGGCGTTGTGGAAGATGTAAGGATCCTCGTCGGCGTAGCACGAGATCACGCCCTCCACGAGCCAGCCATGGCGCTCGGGCGTCGCCTTCACTGTCCTGCGCATCGACTGGATGATCTCCATCGCTCGGCGGCTGTCGCCGATCGCAGCGCTCACCACGGAAACCTGGAAATCACCCACAGCTTCGGCCTCTGCCTCTGGATCGGTCAAGACACCATCGAAGTCGCTGACGATTCGCATGCTCGCCCCTTCCATGTTTACGCTAGCACTACTGCGTCGTTTCCGCGCCGTCGCGAGAGCGCAAGCCGCCGCGGCAGATCGCGGCGGCGCCCGGAGCGAGCGACGAAGGCGTGCTGAAGCACGCCGAGGAGCAAGCGAGGACGCACGGCGCGAGATGCCCGGCGGATGCGCTCGCAGCAGGCGAGGAAACGACGCAGTAGTGCTACACTACCCGCCGATGAATTCGCGCCAAGTTGTAGCGGTGGTCAACCCCAGATCGCAAAATGGTGCCCTCGGACGTGAATGGGCGTCCGTGGCCCGCACGATCCACCGGGAGCTGGGCGAGTTCGAGCAGGTCATGACGAGCGGGCCCGGACACGCCACGGAGCTCGCCAGGAAAGCCCTCAAGCAGGGAGCCGACGTAGTTGTGGCCATTGGTGGGGATGGCACCCTGCACGAGGTGGCCAACGGCTTCTTTGACGCAAGCGGCGCTTCGATTCGATCGGATACCGCGCTCGGGCTCATCCCCTTCGGCACCGGCGGTGACTTCCGCAAGAGCGCAGGGATTCCCAAGGACGTGGCCCTCGCCGCTCAAGTCATCCGAAATGGCACGCATCGCCTCATCGACGTGGGTAGGCTCGAGTACTGCCGGGAAGCTCGCGACGGCCAAAGGGACCAGCGCATCTTCGTCAACATCGCCTCCTTTGGCATCGGGGGCCTGGTCGATCGAATCGTGAACTCCTCGACCAAGGCACTCGGCGGGACGGTCTCGTTTTTCCTGGCCACCGCGCGCGCCGCTCTGAAGTACAAGAACCAGCGGGTGCGGATGATTTTCGACGAGAACGAGCAAGACTACCTAGACATGGCCATAAGCGACGTGGCGGTGGCCAACGGCCGCTACTTTGGAGGCGGCATGCACATCGCGCCCCGCGCCGAGCTCGACGATGGCCAGTTCGACGTCGTCGTCCTCGGAGATCTGACGACCCTGGATTTCCTCACCCACGGCCACCGCATCTACCGCGGGACCCACCTCGGGCACCCAAAGGTCAAGTTCGTCCGGGCCAAGCGCGTGGACGCGGTCGCGGTGGATCCCAACGATGAGGTCCTCCTGGACGTCGACGGCGAGGCGCCTGGCGCGCTTCCCGCGACCTTCACCCTGCTTGCGCGCGCCCTGCGGATCGTCGTGCCGCCTCTGTAAATGCTCGGGTTCGCCCTCAGTATCCTGTCCGGCGCGTGCGTGTTCCTCGCGACCGCAGGCTTCGATGTCTGGCCCTTGGCTTGGATTGGGCTGGTGCCGCTTCTCCACGCGGCAGACAGGGCTCCCACGGCGCGCAGGGCGGCTCTCTACGGCCTCATCGCGGGCACGGTGACCAACGTGGGCGGCTTCTACTGGGTCATTGGGCTGCTCAGGCGGTTTGCCCACCTTCCCACGGCCGTCGCGGTTCTCCTCTTTCTCCTCCTCGCCGCATACCAGGGGCTCGTGTTCGCGCTCTTCGCCGGGGTGGTGCGGCGCATCCGCCAAGGGGCGCCGCTCCCCATGGCGCTCCTCGCGCCACTCGTCATGGTCACGTTCGAGCTCGTGGTTCCACTTGTTTTTCCCTGGTACCTCGCCATTACTCAGGCCTGGCAGCCCCATGTCATCCAGGTCGCCGACCTGGCAGGCCCCCTGGGAGTTACCGCCTTGCTGTGCGTGGTGAACGGTGGCGTGCATGACCTCCTTACGGGCGGCCGGAAGCGCCTCGTCGCGGGTGCCGTGTCCCTCGGCATCCTCGCCGGTGCGCTCGCTTATGGGCACTTCCGCATCCAGCAGGTGGCCGCCTCGCGGGCTCGCGCGCCCCGCCTTCCCGTGGGCGTGGTGCAGCCCAACGTGAGCTTCGACGAAAAAGGGGTCGAGAACCCCCGATATCGACAGGACCAGCTTCGTGATCTTCAGGCGCGCTCGCAGGAGCTGCAAGCCATGGGCGCCGAGCTGCTCCTTTGGACCGAGTCGGCATATCCATATCTGCTCCTGCGCGCGGCGAAGGGGGACTTCCCGGCGGGCGATCCGCGCCGCATCCAGAACGGGTTCAACATCCCTTTGGTTGTGGGTGCCCTCACGTTCGAGCCCTGGCGCGATGGGGACCGAAAGCCGCCATTTAACTCTGCTCTGCTCCTCGACCGCGACGGGACCTTCGCGGCACGCTTTGACAAGAACTTCCTCCTCGTCTTCGGCGAATACATCCCGCTCCTCGAGACGTTCCCATGGATTCAAAAGCTCCTGCCAGACGCGGCGGGCCAGTTCTCACGGGGTCGCGAGGTGCGTACCCTCCCCTTCTCCCAGAGCGATGGCACCACGGTTCGCTTGGGTCCGATGATCTGCCTCGAGGACATCCTCCCTGCTTTTGGCCGGAAGCTGGCCCAGCACCACCCGCATCTCCTGGTGAACCTCACCAACGACGCGTGGTACGGCGATACGAGCGAGCCGTGGCAGCACTTGGCGCTCGCCGTGTTCCGTGCGGTCGAGATGCGCACCGATCTCGTCCGTGCGGTGAACTCCGGGGTGTCTGCGTTCATCGACGCCACGGGTCGCGTCTACGCCAAGACGTACGCCATCGACCCGCAAGTCACCCCGCGTCCTGCCGACAAGCTCCTAGCCCAAGTCGCGCTCGTCGAGGGCGGTCACACGGTCTACGCCCGCTTTGGCGACGTGCTCGCCTACGCCTGCGTGGGCCTGTCAGCGCTCCTCTGCTTTCTCCGGCGCAAGAAATAGATTCGTTCACCAACATTTGTCCACGCGTCTTCGCACCAACCTCCATTCGGACAGGTGTCCACAGCCGAGCTCGGGCAGGCGTCGTCCTGCGATCCCCCAGACCTGGTGCTCACAAAAGCCGCTCGCGCAGCCGTAGATCCCGTCGTAGAGGATGATGTCCCCTTTTCGGAAGAGAATCTTGTCCATGCGCCTGGCACGGAGCAAGGCACGTGCCCTGCGACTTGGGGTGGCGTCATGGCGCGATATGCGGCGGGGCCTGGCAAGCGTGGACTCCTTTCGCGCGCTTCGGACAGTCCTCGCGCGCGGTCGCTTGTCGCTCGTCGGAAAGCCGAATCTCACTGCGCGCTTGCTGACCAGTGGCTTCGAGAACCGCGCTGCGGGAGCTTTCCGAGCTTCGGCTGCCCGCCGGCGATAGCCGGCGAACTCGCGCGCGAAAGGAGTCCACGCTTGCCACCCGCCGCGTTGGTACCAGGCAGATCGCGGTACGGGGCCGTGACAGGAGGAGGAACGGCACGTCCTACATGTGGGAAATTGAATTCTTAAAGAAGGCCCTTAAGGATGCTACTTCTTGCCGCGGCGACGACGTGAACGGTTGAGGTGCCGACGGCTGGCCGCCTTCATGCGGTTCTTCCGCTTCCTCAGCCTGAGCACCATGACTTGATGAACTTTCGCACGTCTCTTTACTAGCTGCTTCGTTCTCCGTCCCATGTTCACCTCAGAATGAAAGGATAGTCCTTCAAGCTCATTGACGCCTGCTTGAACTTGGGAAACTCGGCTTTTTTCACCGCCTCGAGAATGCAGTCGCCCGTTGGGGTGCCCTCGAAGTCCCCGGTCACCACAGCGTTTAGGACCCGCCCCTCATGGCCTATCTCCACGGTCACCTTGGCCATGCCAGGGACCCCGTACTTCTCGAAGCACTGGCCCACCTCGGAGCGCGCCTTGGCCATGGCTCCGTTAATCTGGTAAGGCGAAAGACGCTGCGGAAGCTCTGGCTCCTTGGCGGGTTCGCTGCTCACGCTGGGCTCGGCTTGGGCTTCTTGGACGCCCTCGTCGCCGCATGATTTCCGATCCGGCGGAACGCTCGCCGCAGGTGGGCTCGCGAGCACGATGCTCCCATCGCACGCATCATGCACCCGGAACCCAAGCAGCTCGACCGATATGCCCTTGCTCGCACCAAGGGTCCAAGCCGTAAGCTGCGGAGGAATCGAAATCACGAGCTCCGCACGGAGCCGCGGGACCACCTTCTCCTGAAACGCCCGCGCCTCGGCCTCACTTGCGAACTTGCGTAGGGCCGCCCCCACCTCGGGGCCGCGGATGACGTCCCCCGAAGCGGTGGGCTTCCCCTTGGTCGTAATGAGGTACTTTTCCCCGGCGACCTCGACGGGCGCAAGGCAAGCGAGGCAGCCCATCAGGGCTACGGGCAAGCCCGACTTGGCGGACTCCCAAGGTCCCACGACCAGCGCAGAAGAGTCGGCCCGAACCACCAGGGGCCGTCCTGCCGTCACAGCCCCTCGCGCGGCCTTGATCCCCTCACACTGGCGACGCGCCAGATCGTCCGGAGCCGAGCTGCACGTGGCGAGCTTTGACCAAAACGACGCCCCCAGCTCCACTCGGTCCGCAAGGCGCGTCGCCCCTTGCGCCAGGTCGTCGAACTTCTCAGCCCGTGCCGTGCCCGCTGCGCCCACCGAGAGCAGAAGTACGAAAATCAGGTTCCGCCTGCCGATAGCCCCGTACGCCATGGCCGCGCATCCTAGCACTTCCGTGTCACTTCCGCGCCTGCTGCGAGCGCATCCGCCGGGCATCTCGCGCCGTGCGTCCTCGCTTGCTCCTCGGCGTACTTCAGTACGCCTTCGTCGCTCGCTCCGGGCGCCGTCGCGA
>JACQUZ010000115.1 GCA_016210055.1 Deltaproteobacteria bacterium
GCCGGAGGCTCCTCGGCCACCGGCGCGCGAAAGGGGGGAGGCTCCTCGGCCACCGGCGCGCGAAAGGGGGGAGGCTCCTCGGCCACCGGCGCGCGAAAGGGGGGAGGCTCCTCGGCCACCGGCGCGCGGTAGCGGGCCGAGTATCGATCGACCCGACGAGGGGGGACGGGTAGGTCCACCCCTGATAGAGGCTAGGCGGAGCTTGGCGCGGTGGTTCGCCGGCCTTCCGGATCGATACTTCGCCTCCCTGGAGCCCAAGACGATTGTCCGCCACGTTCGCCTGTCGAGAAGCCGCGGCGAGCGTCCCATCGCCATGGAGGTCAAGCACCACCCGAGGAAGGGGTACAGCGAGCTCGCCCTCTCCGCTGCCGACGCTCCAGGGCTCCTCGCGAGCATTACCGGGGTACTCCTGGCCCATCGAATCGACATCTTGTCTGCCCAAATCCACAGTCGGGCAGGAGTCGAAGACGGGGACCGCGGAGAGGCGCTCGACGTTTTCTTCGTGCGGGATCGCTATGGCCGAGGGATCCCCGAAGGCGATCCCCGGTGGAAGCGGGTCGCAGAGGATCTGGCGCGCGTTGCCCAAGGGGAGCCGGTGGAGGTGATCTTGGCCGCCCGGCGAGAAAAGGGCTCACTCAACAAGCGCGTGACCCCTGAGGTGACCACGGAGATCGAGATCGACAATCGGGTTTCAGGCGATTTCACCGTCATCGATGTCTATACGCAAGATCGCCTGGGCATCCTGCACGCCATCACGCGCGCGCTTACAACCCAGGGGCTCGACATCTGCCTCTCCAAGGTGGCCACCGAGGCGGAGCGGGTCGCGGATGTCTTTTACGTGCGGGATCGCGAGAGCGGGCAGAAAGTTCAAGACGAAGAGCGCCTGGCATGCATCCGGGAAGCCCTCGTGGCTGCGCTCAAGGAGGTTAAGGCGTCATGAGGCTTTCGCCCGTGGTCGTGCTTGCCCTGGTGATGACCCTGGGATCGGGCCTGCGGCTGGAAGCCCAGGCGGGCGAACAGGCGCTGTACGAGCCGGCGCTCGCCAAGTTCCAGGCTGGGGACGTGGAGGGCGCTCTTGCCGAGATCGCCAAGGTAGAAAAGCGCCTGCCCAAGGACGGTATTGCCCGCTATTACCGAGGCGTCTTCCTCGAGAAGAAAGGCGACTCTGTCGCTGCCGAGAAGGCATATCGCGCCGCCATCGACTTGGCGCCCGACCTCCCAGAGGCGCGGTCCAACCTGTGCGCGCTGCGCATCGTGGCCGGTGAGCACGGGGAGGCCATTTCGCTCTGCGAAAAGGCAGTGGCGCTGAGGCCCGACTTCACCGACGCATGGCACAACCTGGGGATCGCCTGCCAAGGCGCGGGACGGGACAAGGACGCGGTGCGGGCGTTCGAGAAGGTGGTCGCCATGGCCCCCTCCAAGGCGGACGCCTGGATGAACCTGGGAGCCCTTCGTCTTCGGGGAGGGGACAAGGACAAGGCGCTCGCCTCCCTAGCGGAGGCCGCCCGCTTGGCTCCGCGGGATTACCTGGCGCGGTTCAACTACGGTGCGGCGCTCGCCGCCACGGGCAGGCTCGACAAGGCCGCCGTCGAGCTGGAAGAGGCGACACGCCTAAACCCACGCCATGCGCCCGCGTTCTCGCGGCTGGGTTCCGTCCTGCGCCGCCTGGGGCACGGGGACGCCGCCGTAGCCGCGCATGAGGCAGGGAAGAAGCTTCTGCCGAACGACGCGGCGGCGGCCCTCGAGCTCGGCTTGTCCCATGCCGCGCGCGCTGGTGAGGGAGACGCCCTAGCCGCCGCGGCTGAGCTCACGCGCGCCGAGAAGCTCGCAAAGGCGGCCTGGGAGCCTCCGTATTATCTGGGCCTCCTCCACGCGCGCGCCGGTCGCTGCAGTGAGGCAAGGGCAGCGATGGAGCGGTACCGCCAAAGAGACAAGAAAGAGCGGATGGCTAATGAGGTCCGAGCGGCGCTGGCGGGCTGTCAGGGAAAATAGATGATCTGATGGACGCCGGCCGGCGGTGACGGGCGGGCCCCGCCCATCGGTGGGCAGCGCTGCCTGCCGTGACCGAGCCTACCCCCCTTTACTCTGACACCGATGGGTCGACCTGGGTCGGTACCCAAGGTGGTGCCGCGTGGATTGATCCGTCGGGGACAGTGACGATCGCCACGGCGCCTGCCCAATCCCTGCGTGCGCGTGATTCTCCCCGAAACCAAGGGTGCTTGGCTGGCGACCGAGAGCGGCCTCTCGTGGGTGACACGCGATTCCTTCGTGCCTGCCCTTAACGGATTGGGCAGTGCAAGGTGATGCCTGGTGCCTCGATGGATTCCCTTCAGGTCGGCCAGTCGAAAATCAGGAGAAGACTCATCGTCCGCGTGCGTGCTTTGTGAGCCGACCAATGGTCCGCGGCGGCGCCGCAAGCCGGCGCGACCTCAGGTACACTTGCCTGAGAAGGCGCCGGGCACACGGCTTGCTACACCGGCGGTGTCCTAAGCGTGCGGTTCCAAGGCAGATAAGAACGAGGCAACGGAGGATAGTGCGATGCGCGGAACTAACTGGAAGCCGGCGATCTCGGTCTCGGTGGCACTTGGGCTTGCCGGCTGGTTGGCGGCGGGCAACGCCCGCGCCGAGCTCCGCGTCACCAGGGCAGGCCTGTCGGGCAAGCCCACAGGAGCTGCCGAGGCCGGCTTCGTGGCCAAGCCAGAGCAGACGATGTACGTTCACCTCGACATCAAGGGCGCCGACTCGCCCGCGAGCATCTACGTACGCATTGAGCGTGGCGACTCGATCCTGCTAAAGAGGATGGGCGCCGGACGGATCGAGCCGGGAGTCGGCCACGCGGTCGCCACGGTGCCCCTGCCGGCCGACGCCGGCGCCGGCAGCTACAAGATAGTCGTCTGCCGCGAAAATACCGACATCGGCGGTTGTGGCGGTGTCCTCGCGCATCTGGATTTCGAGGTCGCGCTGGTCCCCGGGGGCAAGCTCGCTGCGCCGACGGCCATCGACGCGACGATGTTCACGATGGCGGTGGAGAACGTGGCCAGGCGGCGCCTTACGCCCGCCGAGCGCCGAGCGATCTCGGGCGCTGTCGGCGATGCCAATCGGCGCGGCGGCACGATCAACGGGGCCCAGCAGTTCGCGGCTTTCGGCTCCTCGTCCGATGTTCGGGCGCGCACGGCCGCAGCCGCAACTCTCATCCAGCGCCTAGAAGGCGAGGGTGCCCTCGAACCGTGGCGCACCACCGGTCCGATTGCCGTGGGTGACCGCACGATCATCGTGAGCGGCCTGCCTCCACTTACGCGCGGTGTCCTCGAGGCCAATGTCGCGGTGCTGGAGTTCGGGCTCAGCCTTATCTTCGCCGATCCCGAGTATCGCCTTCCGGCCACCGACCGTCGCGCCCTTGAGAAAACATTGATCCAACGGTTCCGGCAACTCGGCCCGGCCGAGAAGGAATCGATGCAGGGGATGCCACTCGAGTGGCTGAAGCTGCGGACGTGGTGGGCCCAGCAGCCCAAGGAGTTGCAGATGCAGCTCGCCGCTGGGTACCAGCAAGCGTGGCTGAAACAGCAGCAACAGGCGGCCCAGGAAGCAGAGCAGCGAGCCTGGCTCGCGCAGTACCAGCAGTACCTCGCTGCCACACTAGCCGCGGGATCTCCTGGGATGGCTAGACCTGCGCGCCGTGCGCCAGCGCCCTTCGATGCGCGCCGCGAGTTCTGGCGGAAGCAGAACATGCACAACCTCTCCATGACCATGAACCAGATGACGTTCAACTCGTTCAGGTACGGCCGCCCCACTGGATTCGAAACGCCGTTCGGAAACTAACCAGGATCGCGCGGAGCGCGCTCCTGGTTAGCTAGCTCGGTTGGCAGGGAATGCGCCTAGGCACCTTGCTGTCGCAGCCTTGCACCTGCACTGCCGAAGATCCCATTGCCCGTTGGAAAGCTCGTACGAGCGCCAAGGTTTTTCTCGACGCGCCGCGCATCCTTTACTTGCCCGCGCGCGCTGTGCGTCGCCGTGGCGGAGGCTGGGCTGGTTTCTTGTGAATCCCCCAATCGCTCCGATGAGCATCGAGGTCTCGCCGGACCTCGTCTGTTCTCGATGGAAGCGCGCGGTACTTCTCATCCACGACGCCCATCACCTTGCCGATGTGTTCCACGACCACGTTCACGGCGTGGCCTATTTCCTTCAACAGCCGTTGTTCCATCTCTTTCATGTCGCCGCGCAGCTCCTTGCGCAGCTCGTCGGCCTGTTGCTTGATTTCGCCACGCAGCTCGTCGGCCTGTTGCTTGATGTCGCCGCGTAGCTCATCGCGCAGCTCGTCGGCTTGCACCCTGAGCTGTTCCTTGAGGAACGCGCGCGTGACGGGTTCGTGGTCCACAGTCGACCGATACTACGCGTGCGCCTGGTGGAAGACAACGCGGTTCCTCTTGACCTAGACTTGCTCCTGGCAGATCTGCCCAGCATGGCGCGGGACCCGCCCACGATCGGCGGCCGCCGAGACCCGTTGCATGGCCCCGTTGGCACCTTGCCCACCGCGCGAGCTCCGCGTAAGCTACCCGGAATTCTCCGGAGACAAGCGATGTTGGGTGAAGACAGGCTGCGCGAAGGTTTCACCTTCGATGACGTGATCCTCATTCCCTCTGAGTCCGACGTGCTCCCTCGAGACGTGGACCTATCGACTCGCTTAACGAGCATGATTCCGTTGCAGATGCCCCTCCTTTCCTCCGCCATGGACACGGTGACCGAGGCGGCCACCGCGGTCGCCATGGCTAGGGAAGGGGGGATCGGCATTATCCACAAGAACTTTTCGGTCGAGGACCAGGCGACTGAGATCATCAAGGTCAAGAAGGCCGAGTCGGGCATCGTCGTGGACCCTGTGACCGTGCACCCCGACCAGAAGCTCTTCGCCGCGCTGGAGCTCATGCGCCGTCACCGCATCAGCGGACTGCCCGTGGTGAGCGAAGAGGGGATGCCTGTCGGGATCCTTACCAACCGGGACGTGCGGTTCGAGCGCAACCTGGAGCAACGGGTCCGAGACGTAATGACGACCAAGCTCATCACCGCGCCCGAGGGGATTACCTTGGAGCAGTCCAAGGAGCTCCTCCACCGCAACCGCATCGAGAAGCTCATCGTCGTGGACGGCGCTGGGCGGCTCAAGGGGCTGATCACCATCAAGGACATCGAACAAGCGCAGCAACACCCGTTTGCAGCCAAGGACGACTTGGGGCGGTTGCGGGTGGGCGCCGCCGTGGGGGTTGGCTCGGACCGCGAGGCGCGGATCGAAGCCCTCCTCGGCGCCGGATGCGATCTCATCGTCATCGATACCGCCCATGGGCATTCCAAGGGTGTCGTGGACGCCGTTGCGGCGACGCGGCGTGCTTTCCCGAAAGCTCAGATTATTGCAGGAAACGTGGCCACAGCCGAGGGGACCCTCGCCCTCGTCAAGGCAGGAGCCGATGCCGTGAAGGTTGGCATCGGTCCGGGCTCCATCTGCACGACCCGCGTGGTCGCGGGCGTGGGCGTGCCGCAAGTCACGGCCATTTCCGACTGCGCCAAGGCCGCATCGAAGAGCGACGTCACGATCATCGCTGACGGGGGCGTCAAGCACTCGGGCGACATCGTCAAGGCCCTGGCGGCCGGCGCGCACGCCGTGATGGTTGGCTCCCTGTTTGCTGGAACCGACGAGGCGCCCGGCGAAATCATTCTCTACCAGGGCCGCAGCTACAAGGTATATCGGGGCATGGGCTCCCTCGGAGCCATGCGCGCTGGGTCCAAGGACAGGTACTTCCAGGCGGACGTGGCCAGCGAGAACAAGCTCGTTCCCGAAGGGATCGAAGGGCGCGTGCCCTACAAGGGGCCGCTCTCCGAATCGATTTATCAGCTCTTGGGTGGCCTTCGCTCGGGAATGGGTTACCTAGGCTGCAAGAACATCGATGAGCTCCGGCACAAGCCGAAGTTCATGCGCATCACATCCTCGGGCCTCAAGGAGAGCCACGTCCATGACGTGATCATCACGAAGGAGGCGCCGAACTACCGCGTGGAATAACAGCAGGGTGGCCCAAATGGACCCTGGTTAGTGGAGCTATTTGCCTTGCGCGAGACCGTCCTCATCCTCGACTTCGGATCCCAGTACACCCAGCTCATTGCCCGCCGCGTTCGCGAGCAGAGCGTGTACTCCGAGATTCATCCGTATCACCTCTCGCTCGACGAGATTCGCAAGAAGAAGCCCATAGGCATCGTCCTTTCCGGCGGACCATCGAGCTGCTACGACGAAGGCGCCCCAACCGTGTCGCCTGAGCTCTTCTCGCTCGGCGTGCCCATCCTGGGCATTTGCTATGGCGCCCAGCTGACGGCCAAGCTCCTCGGGGGGCGCGTGGCCGCCGCGGACAAGCGTGAGTACGGCCGCGCGCACGTCCAGGTTCAGGCAGCCGAAGACCTGTTCCACGGCTTCCAACCACGAGAGGACATCGCGGTTTGGATGTCCCACGGGGACCGGGTGGAAATGCTTCCCCCGGGCTTTGCGCTAATCGGCGAGACACCCAGCTCCCCGGCCGCTGCTTTTGCGGATCCCCAGCGTCGATGCTACTGCGTCCAGTTCCACCCCGAGGTCGCGCACACCCCGCGCGGTCAAGAAATCCTGTCCAACTTCCTGTTCCGCATCGTGCGTGCCACCCCCGGCTGGAGCATGGCATCGTTCGTCGAAACGGCGGTGAGCGACACCAGGAATGCCGTTGGGAGCTCTGGGCGGGTGATCTGCGCCCTCTCGGGTGGAGTCGACTCCTCGGTCGCCTGCGCCTTGGTCCACCGCGCCGTGGGGGATCGCCTCACGTGCATCTTCGTGGACAACGGCCTCTTGCGCGCAGGGGAGCGCGAGAACGTCGCCTCGGTGTTTCGTGATCACTTCCACGCCGACCTGCGCGTGGTGGATGCCGAGGAGCGCTTCCTCAAAGCCCTTTCGGGCGTTACGGATCCGGAGCGCAAGCGCAAGATCATCGGCAACGAATTCATCGCCGTGTTCGAGGATGAGGCAAAGAAGATTGGCGGTGCTGAGTGGCTCGTGCAGGGGACTCTCTACCCTGACGTCATCGAGTCGGTGTCCTTGAAGGGCCCTTCAGCCGTCATCAAGACCCACCACAACGTGGGTGGGCTTCCCGAGCGCATGAACTTCAAGCTCATCGAGCCACTTCGCGAGCTGTTCAAGGACGAGGTGCGCCGCCTCGGCGAAGAGCTGGGCTTGCCGCGCCACGTGCTCTGGCGCCAGCCGTTCCCAGGACCTGGGCTCGCCGTGCGCTGCCTCGGGGAAGTTACCAAGCAGCGCCTGGACACGCTCCGAGCGGCAGACGCTGTCATCGAGGAGGAAATCCGGGCTGCGGGCCTCTACGAGGCCATCTGGCAATCTTTCGGCGTGCTCCTACCGGTCAAGTCGGTTGGCGTCATGGGCGACCTGCGCACCTACGCCGAAGCCCTCGCCCTGCGCGCCGTGTACTCCCAAGACGGAATGACCGCGGATTGGGTCCCCTTGCCCTACGATCTCTTGGGGACGATTTCTCGCCGCATCATCAATGAGGTGCGGGGAATCAACCGCGTCGTGTACGACATTTCTTCCAAGCCGCCAGCGACCATCGAGTGGGAGTAGCCGCACCTGGTCAAGATGGTCACGTTCCTGGCACTCATCCCGATCCTGTTCTCACCGCCCCAGGGAATCACCGAGGCGCGGCCTGGGCGTGTCGTCATCAACTGGACCACCGGGGAGATTGTGGTCGTGGGTGCCGGCCCGCCAGACCTCCGTGCCCCGAGCGCTGCCGTGTCGCGGGTGGGCGCCGAGCGCGCGGCACGTCGCGAGGCGACGCGTCGGCTCGTCGAAGCCGCCCGCTCGCTCAAGCTTGCCGCGGGGGGGACTGTCGGGGACAAGGGCGTGGACCAGGCGCTGGTGGCACTCGCGACCAAGGCGCGGGACGTCGATATTCTGCACGCATCTGACGGCGCCGTGGAGGTGACGCTCGCCCTGTCGCTCGAGTCCGTGCGCGCGGCCGTCATGAAGGGACTGCCCGCGAGCGCTCCCCCTCCTGTAGATGCGCCGACTTCTATCGTCGTCGACGCGCGCCATCTCTCCCCGGCGACCCTTCTGGGATATTCCGTCGTGTCGGGGAGCGCCCGCCATGTTGGACCCGTTTACTGGCACCGAGAATTGAAAGCCGCCCGGGCTGACTCACGGGCAGGAACGCGTCCGATTACCGCTCGCGCCCTGTCGGTCGAAGGCGGCGAGCTGCGAGTGGAAGCGGGCGAGCAGGCCATCGAGAGCGCAGCCCGCGCCGGCGTTGCCATCTTGATTGTCCGCTCGCCTGGAAGGGAAACGAAGCGTTAAGGAGGCAAGCCATGAGACCGTGGTTGCTCGTGCTGCTGCTCACCTTTTTTCCGAGGGTGCTCCACGCAGACCTCATCGTGTCCGCAACGGGCAAGAGTCGACTCGACGCCGCCGGTACGGCGAGCGCCGCTGTGGACGTAGCTCTTCGCAAGGCCGTAGAGCAGGCGGCCTTGCAGATCGTGGGTGAAGCCACGTACAGGGGAAAGACGGAGATTATCCAGAAGCGCATCCTACGGGCCGCCAAGTCGTACGTGCGCTCGTACCGGATCATTTCGCAGGAGCAGGGCGAGGGGGAAGTCACCTGCACCGTCGAAGCAACCCTAGACGAGTCGCGGCTTGGGGACGACCTGCGCGCGATCGGAGTTGGGGCGAAGCCCGTCGCGACGCCACCGGCGGTCATTCCTCTCTCTACCAAGCCCGCGCGACCCAAGGCCATTCTTCGCGTGACGGCAGGGGCGGAGGAAGGACTCCCGCCCCTGCCAGAGTCATTCAACCTGGGCCTCGCGCAGGCGCTCGAAGGGCTCGGGTTCGAGTTGATGGCCGAGCAAGGGCCCAGAAACCAGGAGGATAGCCACCTCGTTCGGGAAGCGCGTGCTCGGGGTGCGACCGCCGTTCTTGCCACGATGCAGGTGAGGGACGGGGGTCCGGTACGCGGGACGAACCTTCATGGGGCGGAGGTCGAAATCTCCGTGCGGTGGATCCCGCCGCGGGACGAGGACTCTCCTTCCGATCATTCGCTCTCGTCGGCAGGATACGGCAAGGATTTCCCCACTGCCGTGGCCCATGCCGTTCGTGTCGGGATCCCGCGGATCTTGTCCGAGCTCCCAGCGAGTCGCGGCCAAGTGGAGTTCAAGGACGAGCGGTTGGTCGTGCAACTCGATCGGGTGTCACGCTGGCAGGAGGTGGCCGATCTCATGCGCGCGCTCTCACAAGTGCCGGGTGTTGCCGACGTCACCGTGGCCAGGCTCGCACCGCGCAAGGTCTTCCTGGCGATCAAGGGGCAGGTCTCTAGCGATGGGCTGGTCCGGGCGCTGGCGTCAGCGCCGTCCGTGAGCCCCACGCCGCCCGTCATCAGGCGCGACGGCCCGTCGCGGGTTGTCGTGGAGCTGCCGGAAATCCCAACCATGCCGAGCATCCAAGACCCCGTGCCATGAACGCGCGTGCGTCTCTCTTAGCCCTTGCGCTCTTCGTCCCCCTCGGATGCCTTCCACCGGCGTACAGCATCTACGAGCGGCCGCTCCCACCAGGTGGCGTGCTCATGGTGCGAGGCGCCCTCAGCGATTCGGTCCTGTGGGTCGACGGCAAGATGATTGGGGAGCTCGGGGATTACCCAGAGGGGGTGCGCTTGCCCCCGGGCGAGCATCTCATCGAGATACGACACGAGCGCTACCACACCCGGTACTTTGAGATAAGGCTCGCGGACGGTGAAGTGCGGGCGGTCGAGGTCACGCTGGCCGAGGTCTTGGATTGAGCCGCCTCTTAGGGCAGCGGTACGCCCGCTCGGATCTCACGCTGGCAAATGTCTTTACTGTCGCGCGCCTCGTGATGATTCCGATTTTCGGTTTTCTTTGGGCCACGCGCGACGACGAGAGCGCCCTGTGGGTGTTCGTGCTCGCCGCGGCGACCGACCTCATCGACGGTTTCCTCGCCCGCTTCCTCAACCAGAAGTCGCAGCTCGGCGCTCTCCTCGATCCATTGGCGGACAAGCTCCTCATGGTGGTCTCGCTCTTGGTCGGCGTGCATGTCGGGGCGGTCCCCTCATGGCTTGCGGTCGTGGTGATTGGTCGGGATGCCTTGCTTGCCCTGGGTGTGGTGGGTCTTGGTGTCATTTGGAAGGGGCGCCACGGGCCATCGTCATGGCAGCCGACCCGGATCGGCAAGTACGCCATGTTCCTTCAGACGGTGTCGATCGTGTCGGCCATTGTCGAAGACATCCTTTCGCCCGAAGGATTTCGCCCGTACGTCCAGGTGATCATGGTGGCCGCCGCGATTTTGACCATGGTTGCAGGAGCGCAGTATTCTATCCGGGCCGCGTTGGCGCTAAGACGTCCCAGGACTGACCCCTTGACCTCCCAGGAAGGTTGACCATCCGCAACGACTGGCCTGCGACACGCCATCGGACCCACGCCTTGATCCAGGCGTGCATCTTCTTTGTCCTCGGCGTGATCGTCTTCCTGGTCATCAAGCGCTTGGCACCCATCCTGACGCCCGTGGTGGCAGCGAGTGCCATTGCTTACCTTCTGAATCCCCTTGTAGAGCGTCTTGTCCGCGCGCGCGTGCCGCGCGCGGCCGCCGTGGCCTTGGTCTTGGGAGGACTCGGACTTCTCGCGCTCCTCGTGGTGGCCGTGCTCGTCCCACTCGTCGTTTCTGACGTCCGCCAGTTCCTGCCCCAGGTGCCCCGCCTTGCCGAGCGCCTCTTCCGTTGGATCGAGGAGGTCCTGCACGTCCGCATGCCGGGGACCGCGAGGCAAGCTGTTGATCAGCTGGTCTCGCACCTGGGTGAGCTTTTCGCCGGCGCTTCCGGGCCTCTGGTGCGATCCATCGCCGTGGCCCTGGGGAGCGTATTCACCTTCTTGGCCGGGTTGCTGCAGCTTCTCTTGATTCCCGTCCTCGCGTTCTACGTGCTTCTCGATTGGCCGCGCTTGGTCGCTGGCGCACGAGACCTTATTCCTTCGCGCTATCGGTCGACCGCGCTGGGGACGCTTTCCGACATCGACGGAGTCCTCTCCAGTTGGGTGCGCGGGCAGCTCGTGGTGTGCGGAATTCAGGCGGTCCTCTACGCCGTGGCGCTTTCCTCCCTGGGGATCCAGCTTGCGGTCCCCATCGGGCTCCTGGCGGGGCTCCTCTCGCTCATCCCGTACGTGGGGATGGGAGTGGGGCTTGGACTCGCACTTCTCATGGCGCTCTTGGATTGGCATGGGGTCGGAAGGGTGGTGGGCGTCGGATTGGTATTCATGGCGGTACAGCTCCTCGAGAGCCTCGTGCTCACCCCGCGACTCGTGGGAAGAAAAGTGGGCCTGAGCGAGGCAGGCGCCTTGCTCGCGGTGATCGCGGGCGCGGAGCTGCTCGGATTCATCGGGATGATGCTCGCCGTTCCGCTCGCCGCGTCGGTGGCGGTGGTCGCTCGGCGGTTCGTGCGTTCCTATCGAGAGTCTAAGTTCTACAAGGAGCAAGCGGAAAGGACGGCTTCATGACCCAGCCAGGCGATCTCTTGGTTCGCGATGCAGACCAGGTGAGGTGGATCACCCTCAATCGACCCGAGTCGAAAAACAGCCTCACCTACGAGCTCAACGAGCAGCTCATCGCCGCATTTCGGGAGGCCACGGTGATGCGGGATGTCAGGGCGGTGGCGCTTGGTGGCGCAGGTGGCGCGTTCTGCTCAGGCCTCGATCTTTCCGTCGCGGGCTCCCTCGCGAGCATGTCCCCGTCTGCCGTCGACGCGCGCCTCGAAAGCCATTTTCATGGCTTGATTCGAGCCGTCCGTGCTTGCCCAAAACCCGTTGTGGCCATCGTTGACGGGGCAGCGGCTGGTTTTGGCTGCGACTTGGCGCTCGCATGCGACCTGCGCATCTGCTCGGATCGGGCGCGGTTTGGCGAGGTCTTCGTGAAGCGAGGGCTCATGCCCGATGGAGGTGGTACCTTCTCGCTTCCACGCCTCGTGGGCGTCGGCCGCGCGCTGGAGCTCTTCTTCACTGGAGACCTCGTGGACGCCCACGAGGCCTTCCGAATCGGGCTCGCCAACAGGGTCGTCCCAGTGGCCGAGCTCGAGGCCACCGCGGCCGAGCTCATGAAGCGCCTGGCCTCTGGCCCCCCGCTCGTGAACGAGCTCGACAAGCGATCCGTCTACGCCGCCCTCGGCACTGATCTCGACGCCGCGCTCGACGCTGAGCGCCGTGGCCAGGTACGCCTCATCCAGTCCAAGGATTTCGCCGAAGGCGTCAGCGCGTTCTTCCAGAAGCGACCCCCGGTTTTCCGGGGTGAGTAGTTACCAGTGCGCCCGCTAATCCAAGCTGTCGCAGAACTCGATCCGTCTCGGAACCTTGTACGGGGCCAGGTTCCGGGCGCAATGGTCGATGATCTCCTCGGCCTGGCACTTGGCCGATGCGACGACCCTGGCTACGACGATCTGTCCGGCTAGGGGGTCGGTGATGACCAGCGCCTGAGCCCTCTTGACCTTGGGGAAGGCTTCGAGGCATCCCTCGACCTCGCCGAGCGCCACCCGCTTGCCGTCCACTTTGACCAGGTCGTCTTCGCGCCCCTCGATAAACAGCCGCCCCGACTTGTCGCAACGTCCCACGTCGCCGGTGCGGAACCAACCTTCCTGGTCGCGCCCGCCCACTGGGACACGACCCGCACGCAACGCAAGAGGCTCGTACGGACCCATGGAGGCAGCCGCGACGGTCTCTCCCCGCACCCAGATCACCCCCTTTTCGTTGGGGCCAATCTTGCTGCCGTCCGAGCCAGACAGGCGCATCTCGATCCCGTCAATGATCTTGCCGACCGAGGTCGGGGACTTCGTGCTCTTGTCCAGAGACACGAGGCTGGTCTCGGTGGTGTGATAGGCGCTCATCAAGCGCACCCCATAGCGCTCTCGGAACGCTTCGGCCACCTCGGCGTCCAGGCGCGAGCCGGCAGAAACAAAACGCGCCCCTTTTCGCTTGAGGGGCTTGGCCGTGACCATTTTTCCGAGACCCGCGTAGAGCGAGGGGGTGCCCGGCAAGATGTCCACGTCCTCCTCTTTGAGGATCTTGGCCACGCGCTTGGCCGACAGCTCTTCTTCCAAGTACATCGTTGCCCCGTGTTTCATGGGGGCGAGGAATCCGAAGTCCCACCCATACGCATGAAACAGGGGCACCGCGGTGAGGACTTGGGTCTTGCCATCGACTTCCAAGCCCGACGAAACGTTGTCCGCAATCGCTTCTAGGTTTTCGCGTGTTCTCAAGACGCCCTTGGGGTCACCTGCCGAGTCCGCCGTGAACAAGATGACCTCGGGCTCTAGCTTGCTATCTGGGGGCGGCCGCTTGAACACGCTGCACATGAGCAGCGTTCCCTGGAGCCTTCGCCGCGTTTCCGCAATGTCGTTCTTGGGCTTCTTGTCCTCGACAAGTCGAAACGGCGGGCGGCGGGCCGGTTCGGCGCTCGCGGGCTGCCCATCGGATCCCCGGGGCCGCGTAATCAGGGCCCTGAGTGGAACGGTGTCCATCATCAACTCGAACTCGCGCGTCGCGGTCGTTGGATCGATGGGCGCGATGGCTGCTCCGAGCTTGGAAAGAGCCAGCGCCAGGATGACGAAATCCGGGACATTACCGAGCATCAAGCCAACCCAGTCCCCCTCCTTGATGCCCATGGCATGGAACTCCTGCGCCCTCCTTTCGACGCGATGCCTCAGCCCGCGCCACGAAAGATAGTTGTCCCGGTAGACCAGAGCCTTTGCATTCCCTAGTTCCTCCGAAGCCCGCTCAAGCCACTCGTGCAGCAGCATCGTTTAGTCCTGCCTTGTCATGGGCGTAGAAAAACGGCAGGAGCCGAGTTTAGCAAACGGATTCGGGGGTTAACAAGTTCGACATTCGCCGAAATTCGGACATGCTCTTTGCTCGACAAGCGGAGACAAGCATGCACGGCCGTGTTTCAGAACCAGAACCAGTCGAGGACGGGGCGGCCCCCAGGGAGGTCAGGCGGGATGTCGGGGACGCCCACGCGATGGCCATCCG
Organism: Deltaproteobacteria bacterium; assembly: GCA_016210055.1. Lineage (GTDB taxonomy): Bacteria > Myxococcota_A > Polyangia > Haliangiales > SHYZ01 > JACQUZ01. The sequence goes on from JACQUZ010000115.1 coordinate 14,074, forward strand.
CACCCACAACACGGTGGCAACCCTCGCTGCATCTTTGCGAGAGGTGCTGCAGCGCCAGGAGCGACTTGAGCGCGGCCTCAACCTGAACTCGTTCGTGGCCTACGTCATCTTCACCGTGCTCCTGGCCAGTGGATTTTTTCTCCTGTACCGATCCCGCGCGGAACGACTCGTGGTCGAGCGGGACCAAGCCATGCAGCAGCGGGAGGTCGCAGCCAAGGAAACGGCTCACCTCAAAGACAAGCTCAAAGCTCGAGAAGAGGCCGAGCGAAAGGGCAGGGCGTTCTGGCAGCTCATTGTGGACGGCAAGAAGGCCGAGGCCATCGCGGCCTATCCGGAAATCGCCAAGGAACCACTGTCCCCGGTGGAAGCGCAGGTCTTTCAGGATTCGGTCGCGCGGGCGCGGGCCGAAATCGTGGACGCGGCGCAGGCCGAGGGGCTCGAGGCGTTCCGCGCCCAGCAGTGGAAGCGGGCAAGCACTGCGTTTCGGCGGGCGCTTTCTTATCAAGACGAGGGGCCTCGGGCTGCCCAAGCTCGCTATTACCACGGCGTGTCCCTGCACAAGCAGGGGGACTATGCGGAAGGAGCGAGGCAGCTCGACCTGGCGGTGGCTGGAAGCGTGGAACGTACCGTGGGGCAGGACGCGCGCTACTATTTAGCGAGCGCTCTCGAAATGCTCCGGCAGCTCGAGCGGGCCCGGGCAGAGTACGAGAAGTTCGCCGCCACGTACCCCGCACACCCCTTGTCCGGTACCGCCCGCCGCAAGGTCATGGAACTCGCAGCGCGAATGCCTCGCCCCCAGTGATTCTTCCCTCACTCGAGTATGAGCGTGCCAAAGCCGGCGCCACGCCAGCGGTAGGTGTAGCCGAGCGATACGGTGACTGACGCGCTGCCCCGGTCGAGGTCGTAGTACTTGGCGGGAATGCCATTCGCCTTTCCAGCGACCGGCAGGTAGCCCTTGATGGACGGGAGCGTCAGCGTGAGCACGTGCCTGGGGGCCAGGAGGAATTGCCAAGCGAGCTCGAAGCGTCCGCCCGCAGTGAGGAATCCTTCCTCATTCTCGAGGCTCTCGGGCTGCTGAACCGACAGGAGCATGCCCACGTGCGGGGTGAGGTAGACGCTGTTCATGAGCTTCTGATGGTAGAAGAGCCCGATCCCCAAGTCGACGATGGAGAGGTTCTGTTGTGTTACCCCTTCGATCTCGTCTTGGCCGGTGGCCAGGGCGTCGATGTCGATAGAGGTTCGGGCTCCCAACTTTCTCTCTGGGAAAACCAGCCGATCGTAGTACAGGCGAACCGAAACCCCACGATCCTTGAAGTTGTCGCCACCAATACCCTTGTTGCCCAGCGAGCCAAGCTCGAACCCAAATCCGTTCAAGTAGTCGAGCCCCGGCTCAATGCGCCTCGTAATCTGCGGCGTATAGGTGCCCGGCATGTAGGTGCCCGGACTCCCCGTTCCCTGCCCCCCCCGTCCAGTCGCGGTACCCTGGCTTGAAGGAGGTGTTCCCCAACCGCCCGAAGATGGATTGGTATATCCAGACGGAGAGCTTCCGTTCCCAGCGCCAGGCCCGGGTCCGCTTCCGGGTGCCCCCGAGGAGGCTTGGCCGCTTTGGCCCGATGCCGACGCGGTGGTTCCGGCGGAATCTCCCGCCTGCTCGTCCCGCCGTTTCTTCTTGGCGCGGATGTCCCGCGCGCGCTCACCTGTCTTGGCCTTGAGCTCACTCGACGGGTCGTGCCCGTACACGTGATCACAGGCCTCGAGCGCCTTGTCGAAGTCGCCTTGCTTTTCATGCGCGACGCACAGGTTGAAGTAGAAACGGGCTTCGGGGGACTTCGCGATGGCCTGCCGGAATTTTTCTGCCGCGGCCGTGTAGTCCTCGTCCTTGTACAGTTTTTTCCCTTCTTCGTTAAGAGCGTTGGCCTCCTCGGCCGCACTGCTTTGGGCGAGGGCAGGATGGGTGGAAGCGAGGAGCAGTCCCACCACGGCTCCGGCAATAAGCTTGCGATAATGTGGACTCATGGGATCTCCAATAGGCAACTAATTCGTGCGATTTCGCGAGCTTTGACGGCCCCACTCTAGCACGTATTTAATTGGCTTTGAAAGGTCACCGATTATCATCGGCGGGCAGCAGAAGCTCGGAAAGCTCCACCGATTATCATCGGCGGGCAGCAGAAGCTCGGAAAGCTCCACCGCGCGCCCGCCATGCCGGGTCCTGTGGTAGGGTCCAGCGGGCAATGCCCTTCCTTGGCGACCACGAATCCCCCTCCAAGGGGATACGGTCCATGCGCAGGTACATCGGGCCGTGCGTGGGAGGTTTCCTCGCTGGGCTCCTCTTCGCCAGTGTCGGCTCCACCTTGGCGCGTGGGCGACGAGTCAGGGATGCCGAGAACGTCGCGGCCCGAGCGCTCGGGCAGGCGATCCAGGAACACGTGGACTCGCATTCGCATGCGGTCGCGGCCTTGGCGGAGCGATTTGGTCGGTGGGAGGCCATGCCTGAAGAGGCACTTGCTCGCAGCCTTACCGAGACGCTGAACGCGTTCCCCGGATTCCAGTCCCTCATGGTGGCCTCGCCAGACGGTCATGTCATGGCGGCCTCCACGCGGGTCGGGGCGGAGGTGGCACGGGGCGAGCTCGACCCGTGTGAAGAGCGGCGAACTGCCATGCGCCAGGCTTTTTACGCCCCGCCCTCCCCGTGGGTCGGTGCGAGGGAGCAAAAGCTCGTCCTCGCTGTCCTCTTGCGAAGGACAGCCGTGGCCGATGGGTCTCACGCCCGGGAGGGAGTAGGTTACGTCGCCGCCGACCTGCTTCCCAGTGCGCTCGCTAAACTCCTAGGGCGAGCGGAGGAGCTGTGGCCCGCCAGGATTGGGCTCTTAGGCCCAAGGGGGGAAGTTCTTTACCCGCAAGACAACCGACCGGTTCCCAAGGGTGCCCTCCGCGTGGAAGTGGGAGGCGGACTCATCCTGACCGTGGACTTCACACGCTCTTCGAGGTGACGATGCCGGCTCTAACGATCGACATGACGTGCCTTACGAGCTCGGGGATTGGGGAGGAAGGCCTGTCCGAATCCGAGCTGCAAGACGTTGCTCCTCGGGCCGCAGTCGCTGTGCAAGAAACCAGAAAGGCTCACGCAGAGGGCAAGGTCGGCTTCTTTGAAGCTCCCCGTGCGCGGGACGTGGCGAGTCGGGTTCTCGAATACGCCCGCCGTCTTCCGCCCGAGATCGAGAACTTTGTCGTCCTGGGCATCGGCGGTTCTTCGCTTGGCGGGCGTGCCCTCTACACGGCGCTCGCCAAGCCCTTGGACCCGCTTCACGCGCGCTCGAAAGGGATGCCCAGGCGACTCTTCTTCCCGGACAACGTGGACCCCTGCACGTTCCATGCGCTGCTCAAGCTCTGCCCGCCCGAGAACACCGTCTTCAACGTGGTGACCAAGTCGGGGAGCACCGTCGAGACAGCGGCCCAGCTCTTGATCGTCCTGGATCGGCTGTCGCGCGCGCTGGGCGAGCAGCGCGTTCGCAAGCACCTCGTGGTCACGACCGATCCGGACAAGGGGCCTCTTAGGCGGGTGGTCCGAGACATGGGCCTCGAGTCCTTTGAAGTCCCGTCGAATATCGGCGGTCGGTTTAGCGTGCTCACGCCTGTTGGGCTCTTGCCTGCAGCGGCCGCGGGGCTCGACGTACATGGGATCCTCGACGGAGCGAGCGCCATGGCCAGGCGGGTCGCGGACGAGACGAGCGTCTTTCGGAACCCCGCGCTGCTCCTCGCTTCGGCGCTGTACCTCCACGACCAGCGACGCGGGCGCAACATCCACGTGCTCATGCCGTACGCCGACGGGCTTTACGATGCGGCCGAGTGGTTCCGCCAGCTTTGGGCGGAAAGCCTGGGCAAGGCGCGCGACCTCAAGGGGAACACGGTGCACGTGGGGCCGACGCCCGTCGCTGCCCGCGGCGCCACGGATCAGCATTCACAGGTCCAGCTTTTCATGGAAGGGCCCGACGACAAGGTCATCCTTTTCCTCACGGTGAAAGAGCGTGGGCTCGAGGTCCAAATCCCCCGCGGGGTGCTCGGCGAGTACGACGACTTTGCCTATCTCGGTGGGCACGGGCTCGGGGAGCTCCTTGACGCCGAGCGGAAGGGGACACAGCTCGCGCTCACCCGCGAAGGTAGACCTACCGCTACCATCACGCTCGAGCGCCAAGACGCGATAGCGCTTGGGGAGCTGCTCATGCTTTTTCAGGCCGCCACGGCTTTTGCCGGCTCGCTCTACGGCGTGGATCCCTATGATCAGCCGGGAGTTGAGGAAGGGAAGCGCTTGGCTTTCGGACTGATTGGACGAAAGGGGCATGAAGCCTACGCCGAGGCGGCGAGCCAAGTCATGAAGGCGCTCGGAGATCCGCGCTTCATCCTGTGATAAGCTAAGCCACCTGACTGCTGTGGCTGAGCGACCACGCAATAAGACCGTCGTCACGGCGGTGAGCAGGATTTCGGACAAGGCCGTGCGGAAGCCTGCCTGCCTGGTCGTCATCTACGGACCAGACTTGGCGCGAAAGTACGATCTCGAGCGCGCCTCGGTGGTCATCGGCAGGTCGAGCAAGTCCGATGTTCATATCGACCAGGAGTCGGTGTCGCGGAACCACGCCAAGATCATCAACACCGGGCAGGCGAACATCCTCAGGGACCTCGGCTCGACCAACGGCACGTACGTGAACGACGAGCTGGTGGACGAGTACGTCCTTCAGGACGGCGACCTCGTGAAGATCGGGCGTACGATCTTCAAGTACTTGGGTGGGAACAACATCGAGAACGCCTACCACGAGGAGATTTATCGGCTCACCACGATTGACGGGCTCACGCAGGTTTACAACAAGCGCTATTTCCTCGAGGTGCTCGGGCGCGAAATGAGTCGAGCCCACAGGTACAGGCGGGATCTCTCGCTCATCCTTTTCGACATCGACCATTTCAAGAAGATCAACGACACCCACGGGCACTTGGCAGGCGACTACGTCCTCAAGCGACTCGCGCAGGTCATCAAGGCAAAGATCCGGCGAGAGGACATCATCTCGCGCTATGGCGGCGAGGAGTTCGCGATCGTCTTGCCCGAGATCAGCGGTGAGAATGCGATGGTCACCGCCGAAAAAATAAGGAAGATTGTGGAACGGACAAGCTTCAAGTTCGAGGACAGCAAGATCTCGGTCACCGTCTCGATTGGGGTCAGGTCTCTGACTTCTGGGGCGCGCGACCCAATGGAGTTCATCCGTCAGGCCGACGAGAACCTTTATGAGGCGAAGACACGTGGTCGTAACCAGGTTTGCGGGTAGGTGGCCATGAGAATCCTAGTCGTGGACGACGACGCAAGCGTGCGTGAGATGTTGGCCACGTGGCTAAACGTGGGGGGGCATGAAACAATCGCGGTGGAGACCGGGGAATCGGCCCTCTCGATCGCGAGAGACGAGATGCCAGACCTGGTCATCGTGGACCAATCGCTGCCCGGAATGAACGGCCTCGAGCTCACGCGCCACATCAAGGCCATGGCGGGGGAGGATTTCCTGCCCATCGTCATGCTCACGGGGCGGGACAATCTGAAGGAGCGCATGCTCGCGTACGACGCGGGCTGCGATGACTTGCTCGACAAGCCAGTGAGCGTGGGAGAGCTCAGGGCACGGGTCGGCGCTCATCTCGTGAGGCGAAGGCAGCACTCGGAGCTCAGGCGAGCCAACGAGAAGCTGCGCGACGCGCAAAGGCTCAAGGAGGATCTGGCCGCGCTCCTGGTGCATGACCTGCGCAACCCGCTGTCCACTCTCCGTGGAAATCTCGAGCTCCTGGATGGGGAGCTTTCGACCGCCCTCCCGCTCGTGCGCGATGTGCTCACCGACTGTCGGGAGCTAGCCGATCGCGCCCTGGGGATGGTAGGAGGCCTCTTGGATGTCGCGCAGCTCGAGGAGGGGCTGCTCCATGCGGAGCCTGTTGAGGTCGTACTGGCCGTCTTTCTCCCGAGCTGCGCGCGGTATCGGCGCCTCGACCTCGAAGCGAGACGGCTCCGGCTCGATATACGGGTGGTCCCAGAGGACTTGCGCGCCGTTTTCGATCCAGACCTCCTCGGACGCTTGGTCGAGAACCTGATTGACAATGCCTTGCGCTACGCACCGACGAGCGGCTGCGTGTGCATGAGCGCAGAGCGCCAAGGGGACGACCTCGTGGTGAGCGTGGGCAACAACGGACCCCCGATTCCCGTCGAGGAGAGAGAGCGCATTTTCGGCAAGTGGTACCGCATTGAGGCAAGGCGGGCAGGTGCCCGCGCCAACCGTGGGCTCGGCCTCTACTTCTGCAAGCTCGCGGCAGAAGCGCATGGCGGAAGGATCGACGTCGAAGAGACTCCCGAGTTTCCCACCCTGTTCGTCCTTCGCATCCCCCAACCCAGGGGACAGGTGCCGAACTCCTAAGGCGGCTCGCCGCGCTGCGACGACACGGCGTACTGTGTCCCCCTGCGGGCGACGGGGCGGCAAGCGAGATGGGCAAGAATGGCCGAAGGGGCTACGACCTCCGCGTCCTTGGGGGTGCTCGCGACGAGGGAACGGCACAGGCGGCTCTGGTCATCGCTCACATAGGCGCTGGTCCTCCACTCTGGGGACCAAGGCGAGGCGCCGCGCAAGGCCCACGCCATGGCTGTCGCGGCGAGGAGCAGCGTCGGCGAGAGGGTCTTTTTTCCCTTGAGCCATAGGGCCAGGCGCGCGGCGCCGCACGTGGCCGACGCTGCGATGAAGGGGACCGCGGCGGTGATGTAGTGGGCCTGCATGGACCGCATTCCGGGGTAATCGCTGAGCACGTTGATGGCGACGAGAGGCAGTGCTCCGGCTAGCCACCGTGGGGCAAGGAGCGGCAAGAACCCCACCTGCACGAGGAGCAGCAGGGGGTACAGAGGCCGATCGCCCGATACGAGGTATTTCAAGAGATGTCCTGGCTGGGAAAGCGCCGCCCGAAGGACGCCCCCGACCCCTCCTTCGCCGCCGCCAAAATGGCTGAAATGCGCGCCAAAGGAGCCCGTGCGCGCATCCGGCAGGAAGTGCGGTTGTATCCCGAGGCAGTATCCGAAGAACCACGCGAGGCCGATCCCGCCAAGTGCCAGGCCCCAAGCCCTTTCACCAGGCGTTCTCCCGGGCGGGCGGACGGCAATGGTGAGGCCCGCGGCGGCCCCCTGCAGGCCGACGTCCTCGCGGAAGGTGAGGGCGAAGAGAAACCAGGCGGCAGCGCGACGCATCTGCCCGGCGTCAAGCGCATTGACCATGGCGAGAAGCGGCCAAATCACCATGGTGGAAGGGTGAAAATCGTAGTCCACGCACCGGGTTACCGTGGGGATGAGATAGATGGCGAGGGCTGCGGCGTGGGCCCACTTCTCCCCGAGGATGGGCCCGAGTCTCCTCTTGGACAGCGCCGTCGCGGGAAAAATCACGGCGCCCGCCATGGCTGCCTGGGCCACGAGCAAGAGCTCGGCAATCGGGACTCCGAGGCGAGCGGCCAGGGCAAAGGGTACGAGCACGGGTTCAAGGTGGAGTCCCAAGATGTGGGGCGCGCCTACGACCGGTTGATCGTAGGTGCCGTGGGCCATGCCCCACACGAGGCGGACGTAGTACGCCATGTCGAGGGAGCGGGAGTGGCAGGTCTCGTACCGCAAGAGGGATAGGCCTCCCATCAGCACCGTGAACACCGAGAAGGAGATCCACGTGGGAATGCCCGTCGAGGTTCTGGCCTTAGGGGGGGGGACTCGGAGCATGCGCTACCGCTTGATCGTTGACTCGGGTTTCGAGCTTGTCATACGGTCCGAGAATCTTTACGCGAAGCGGTCAGGAGGGGTCATGAAATTCGTTCGAAATCTAGCTTGTTGGGGCGCCTTGTGCGTGACTTGGGCATGCGGCCCCGGGGAACGGCCAGGTCAAGGAAACGGCGACGCTGCGGTTCCCGACGCTGGTCGACCCGATGCGTCGATTGGGCCTACGGGGATTGTTTCGGGCACCGTGTGGGCTCCGGGCAATGCGCCCGGCTTGGCCCCGGCGGGACATGAGATCCCCGTTTTTGCCGCCATGGCATACCTCTCCCTTGCCGCTCCGGCCCCGATTCCGCAAGAGGTGTATTGCGATCGCTGCGTCGACCCGGTCGGTCACTACACGTTCAGCGACCCCAAGGGGAACTTTCAGCTCAAGAACATCAAGCCCGGGACCTACTGGCTGGTAATCCAAAAAGGGCAGTTCCGCCTCGATCAGCAAGTCGTCGTCGAGGGGAACCAGACACTCGCGCTGCCCACGCGGAACACGACGCTGCCCTCCCAGCACGATCCGGCCAACGGCAAGTGGGTTCCTCGCATCGCGCTCGCCGAGGGGAACTACGATCAGCTCGAGGACATCCTGGGCAAGATGGGGATGGGGACGGTCGACGACGAGGGGGCGCTCGTTGCCTCGAGCATCCCCGAGAACCTCCACATGTACAAGAACGTCGGTTCGATCCTCGGCGAGGGCTATGGCACCGGCAAGTTTGGCGCCGCGCACAGGGGGACCTTGAACGATCTGGTGGCCGACCTGTCGAAGATGAGCCAGTACCACATCATCTTTGTCCCGTGTTCTGCCGGCCCGAATACCGAGCTCTTCTCAAAGCCGGCGTACCGAGAGAACATCCGCAAGTATGTCCAGGCGGGCGGGAAGTTCTACGTCACCGATTGGTCCGCCGAATGGGAGGACGTCGTGTTCCCGGAGTTCATCCGCTTTGTCGCCGACCACGACACGCCGCCTGGTGCGGGCCAAAGCCAGTTCAACAAGGGGGATGGCGGCGGGGTGGAGAGCACCCCGGACTACCCCCGCGCCTACAACTCGTTCAACGCCAAGGCGGAACACGAAGAGCTAAACGAATGGCTCAACAACCAAGTCGGGCCCCTTGTCACCATTAGCGACCTGGGCACCATCGATTACTCCAAGACTGGCGTCATGGACGCCAATAACTTTGCCGTCGAAGGGAATTGGAACCGCATCGAGGAAACCCCTTCTGTGGTGATTGGTACGAACGAGGAGAACATGCCGGTGCGAAGCCAAGGGCAGCACTGGGTCGTTGGCGATTGGAGCAAGGGTGATTCGGTCCGGCATCCGTTGACCGTGACGTTCGAGCCTGGCGGCTGTGGCCGCGTTCTCTTCTCGACCTACCACACCACGGAAGATGCCCACGCGGGACTGGTTCCGCAGGAACGAGTCCTGCTCTACCTGATCATGGAAATCGGCGTCTGCAAGAGCGGACCTATCATCGAGTAGCCTAGGGCCCGCCCGCCCGTTACCCCACCCCGAGATATGCTTTCCTGACCTCGTCCGAGGCGGCGAGCTTCTGCGCGCTGTCTGCCATGGCGACCTCTCCGACTTCGAGAACATAGCCGTGGCTTGCGACTTGGAGCGCCATGTGCGCGTTTTGCTCCACGAGCAAGATGGTGGTCCCGCTTTGGTTGATGTCTCGAATGATGCGGAAGATGGTCTGCACCACCTGCGGCGCCAAGCCCAGGGAGGGCTCGTCTAGGAGCAACAGGCGGGGCCGTGCGAGGAGGGCGCGGGCGATCGCGAGCATCTGCTGTTCACCGCCCGAGAGGGTCCCCGCGTTTTGATGCAGGCGCTCCCGAAGGCGTGGGAACAGCTCGAGAACCCGATCCCGATCCCTTGCCACCCCTTCTGGATCCTTGCGGGTAAACGCGCCGATGGCCAGGTTGTCGTCCACCGTGAGGTTGGCGAAGATCCCTCGCCCCTCGGGTGCGTGGGAGATCCCGAGCCGCACGATCTGGTGGGCAGCCTTTCCCGAAATGGGCTTGCCGTCAAAGACAATGGTGCCGCGCGTGGGCTTGATGAGGCCAGATATCGCTCGGAGGGTCGTCGACTTGCCAGCTCCATTAGCGCCAATGAGGGTCACCACTTGCCCTTCATTGACGGCCAGGCTGACCCCTTTTAGGGCGTGGATGGCCCCGTAATGAACGTCCAAGTCGCGTACTTCGAGGAGTGCCATCCTAGTGTCCCGTCCCCGCATGGGCATTCTCGACCGGGGCGCCGAGGTAGGCTTCGATGACCTTGGGATCGCCTTGCACATCGGCCGGCGTTCCGTGCGAAATGACGACGCCGTGGTCGAGCACGGTGATCTTTTCGCACGTCTCCATGACGAGCCCCATGTCGTGCTCGATGAGGAGCACGGTGAGGCGGAATTCCTTGCGCACGAAGTCGATGAGCTCCCGGAGATCTCTCTTCTCCTGGGGGTTCATGCCCGCCGCAGGCTCGTCGAGGAGAAGCACCTTGGGATCGGTAGCCAGGGCCCGCGCGATCTCGAGCCTCCTCTGTGCCCCGTAGGGGAGGTTCTTCGCCTGTTCCCGTTGGCGGTGGGAAAGCTTGAAGATCTCGAGGAGGCGGAGGGAACGCTCGTAAATGGCGCGTTCCTCGCCCAAGTGCCCGGGCGTTCGCAGGATCGCCGCGCCCATGGAACGCCTCGTCCGCAGGTGGCAAGCGATGCGGACGTTGTCGATGACCGAAAGCTCTCCGAAGAGGCGGATGTTTTGAAACGTGCGAGCAATGCCGGCAGAAGCGATCTGAAAAGGACGCAGCCCGTTCAAGGTCTTTCCGTCGAGCTTGATGGTTCCCTCCTGGGGCTGGTACACGCCCGTGAGCAGGTTAAAGACCGTGGTCTTGCCCGCTCCGTTGGGGCCGATGAGCCCCTGCAGGTCACCCGCCTCGAGCGCCAGGCGAAACCCCGCGACGGCCTTTAGGCCACCAAACGAGAGGGAGATGCGGTCCACGTCGAGAAGCGCGCTCATCGCGTCACCTGGCGTGGCCCCATGCGAAGCCACTTGCGCACGTCGATCTCCCAGATTTCCCGGATGCCAAAGAGCCCTTGGGGCCGGACGATCATCATGACGATGAGGGAGAGGGCGTACACGATCATCCGGTAATCGGCGAACGAGCGGAGCATCTCCGGGAGAATCGTGAGGAGCATCGCCGCGAGCACGGCGCCCGATACCGAGCCCGTGCCTCCGAGGACGACCATGATCACGATGTCGAAGGACTTCTGGAACCCCAGCTCCCTGGGGTTTAGGGCGGTTCCCACCTCGTGCGCGAACAGGCCACCCGCAATGCCGGCGAAGAATGCCGAAAGCACGAAGGCCTGGACCTTGAACTTGGTGGTGTTGATGCCCATCGCCTCGGCGGCGATTTCGTTCTCCCTAATGGAAAGAAACGCACGGCCAAAGCTCGACTCCTTGAGGCGATAGGCCACGACCAGGGTCAACGTGACGAAGACGTAGACCCAGAACACGGTCGTGTAAAAGGGGATCCCCGTGAACCCGAGAGACCCACCCAGCATGCCGAGGAGGGTGATTGGGCTCGCCTGGTCGATTTCTTCCTTGAGAAAGAGCACGTCGCCGGTCTGCTGCAGCAGAACCCGGATGATTTCACCAAAACCCAAGGTGACAATGGCGAGGTAATCGCCCCGAAGTCTCAACGAGGGCAATCCCACGACATATCCCGCGGCCGCCGCGGTGAGCCCGCCTGCAAGGCATCCGCAAAGGAAGAGGATGTCCCCGGAACCCAGGAACCCTCCATGGATTTCGGCGCTTCCCCAGAGGAGGAACGAGCCGTAGTAAGTCACGGCGCCAGCCATGTACCCACCGACGGCCATGAAGCCGGCGTGACCAATGGAGAACTGCCCCGTGAAGCCATTCACCACGTTCAACGAGACGGCCAGGATGATGTTAATGCCAATATCGGTGAAGATCTTTGCGTAAAACGGTCCAATCGCCGGAGCGAGCACGAGCTGGGCGACAAAGGACAGGCCGATTCCGGCGATTACCGGGGCGAGAAATCGCGGCGCGGCCCGCACGGTAGAGGGTTCGAGGGATCGCGCCCTCTCGGCGAAGGACGAGCTCATCACACCTTCTCCATGACGGTCTTGCCGAGGAGCCCCGTGGGCCGGAACAGGAGCACCAAGATGAGGAGCGAAAACACGTACACGTCTCGGAGGTGCGGCGACAAGTAGGCCGCGCCGAAGAACTCCATGAGGCCGATCAAGAGCCCCCCGAGCATGGCCCCCCGCACGTTGCCAATCCCCCCCACCACCGCGGCGACGAACGCCTTGAGCCCCAGCAGCACCCAGGTGGCGTGTGCAGGCTGGTTAATCCCAGGGTACTTGGTGGCATAGAGGAACCCAGCCGCCGCAGCGAGGGCCGATCCGACGACAAAGGTAAACGAGATGACGCCGTCCACGTTGATCCCCATGAGCGACGCTACGCGGGTGTCATAGGACACGGCCCGCATGGCGCGGCCGAGCTTGGTGCCAAAGATCAACCACTGGAGGATCGCCATGAGGGCCAACGCCAGCACGATCACCGTGACGTCGACGAGTCGGAAGTGGACGCTGGCCAGCGTGAAAAGCGTCTTGTCGGCAAAGAGCGCCGGCATGTTTTGAGGCTGCGTCCCAAAGACGAAGCGGAGCTGTCCCGTGTTCTGCAATAGCAACGAGATCCCAATTGCCGTTATCAAGACATTGAGCCTGGGCGCACGGCGCAAGGGGCGATAGGCCAGGCGTTCGACGGTGAAGCCGAGTAATCCACAGGCAGCCATGGCGCTCACGAGCACGACCAAAGCCGCCCAAGACGGGGAATTCTGCGCTTGGGCCCACCCGGCGGTCTTGGCGACCACGAAGGAGAGCCACGCGCCCACCATGAACACGTCCGAATGGGCGAAGTTAATGAACTGGAGAATGCCATAGACCATCGTGTAGCCCAGCGCGATGAGCGCGTAGAGGCTTCCGACGGTCACGCCGTCAAAGAGCGTCTGGAGGAGCTTGGTCACGGAACCGATTACTTCGACGGCTCGATCGTCGCGACGTAGGTGGGCTTGCCCCCCTTCACTTGCAGCATGACCGCCGGCTTCTGGGCGTTCCTGTCCTTGTCGATCGTGATGATGCCGGTCACTCCGTGGAAGTCCTTGGTTTGGGCCAGTGCAAGAGCGATGTCCGCACCCGAAAGGCTGGGCGACCGCTCAATCGCGTGGAAGAGGATCTTGGCTGCGTCGTATCCAAGGGCGGCCAAGCCGTCGGGAACCTGGCCAAACTTGGCGGAGTACTTCCTTACAAACTCCTGCACCTCGGGACGCTGCTCTTCATGTGAGTAATGGTTCGAGTAGTAGCTTCCTTCGATGGCGGCGCCGCCAATCTCGGCGAGCTTGGCGGAATCCCAACCGTCTCCGCCCAGGAACGGCACCTTGATGCCCAGCTTGCGCGCTTGCACCGCGATGTTGCCCACGTCGGTGTAGTAGCCGGGAAGGAAGATCGCGTCGGGGTTGGTTGCTCTGATGCTCGTCAGCTGGGCAGAAAAATCCGTCGCTCCCGCATCATAGGCTTGCTCGGTGGGTACCTGCCCGCCAATGTCCACGAAGGCTTTCTTGAAGTCGTCCTTCAGGCCTTTCGAATAGGCAGAGGCCTGATCGTAGAGGACAGCCACCTTGGCCGTCTTCAGGTTCTCGCGCGCGAACTTGGCCACTACGTAGCCCTGGAATTGGTCGATGAAGCACACGCGGAAGATCTTGTCGCCCACCATCGTGACGCGCATGTTGGTCGACGACGGGCTCACCATGGGGACGCCGTATTTCTGCGCCACGGCGCCGCCTGCCAAGGATAGGGACGAAGCAACTTCCCCAATGATGGCGACCACCTTGTCGTCGTTGATGAGCCTAGTGACCGCCGTACCAGCCTCTTGAGTCTTGCCCTGGTCGTCGTAGGTCTTGAGCTCGACCTTCTTCCCCTTGACTCCTCCCTGCGTGTTTTGCTCCTCGAGACCCAAGATGATCCCGTTGTGCGTCGACTGGCCGAACGTGGCCTCCGAGCCCGTCAGCGAGCCGTACTCGCCGATGAGCACGGTGGTCGGCTCTGGAGTCGGGTCCTTTGGCGGAAGCTCACCTGTCGTCTTTGAGTTGGGGGTCGGGGCTGCGCTCGACTTGCTGCTATCGCCGCGCATCTTGTCACAGCCGGTTGCGAGAAGGAGCGCCCAGAGGAGCGGGAGCGCACCGAGGTTCATCGTTGTGCTGCGGGACAACGCGTGGAACCGCTTCGTCGATCGCTTTGCCACCACGGAGGCCTCCTTGGAAGTCCAATTCCGATACCCGACGTCTTGGGGGGTGTCAAGGATGTGTTGGCTGAGCTATAAGACAGCGGCGTGCGGGGACGAAGGCAAAATGGCCGGGCGAGCTTGGGAGCCGTGCTGGGGGTCTTGGTCGTCATCAATGGGCTGCTCCTGTTCGCCGGGGCGATTTGGAAGCGTGGCTCGAGGGAGGGGGGCGCGGCCTCACGGCGAGTCCGCGTGGGCCTGGTATTCGACGTCGGGGGCCTCGGCGACAAGTCATTCAATGACGCGGCGTACCGGGGTCTCACGAGAGCCGAGGAAGAGCTCGATGTCCAGACACGCACCATCGAGCCTGGTGATGGTTCGGATCGGGAAAGCGCCATTCGTCAGCTCGCCGCCCAAGGCATGGATCTGGTCATCGGCGTCGGATTCATGTTCTCCGACGACATGCGCGAGGCGGCGGCTAGGTTCCCGAACGTCAAGTTCGCATGCGTGGACATGACCGTGATTCCCGGCCAGCCGCCCCTCCCCGGAAACCTCCTCGCCCTGCGGTTTCGTGAGGAAGAGGGCTCGTTCCTGGTCGGTGCCATTGCCGGGTTGGTTACGAAGACCAAGCAAGTGGGGTTCGTGGGAGGGATGGAGATCCCGCTCATCAGGAAATTCGAGGCCGGTTTTGCCGCCGGGGTGAAGCGCGCCTGCCCTGAATGCCAGGTGATTTCGGCCTATGCCGGCACCGAGCCCAAGGCCTTCGCCGATCCTGCCACCGGGAAGGAGCTGGCCCTGTCCCAGTACGGCCGCGGGGTGGATATCATCTTTCATGCGAGTGGCAAGACCGGCGCCGGCGTGTTTTCTGCGGCCAAGGCGCTCGGCAAGATGGCGATCGGCGTTGACTCCGATCAGTACCATGAGGCCCCGTGCTGCGTGATCACGAGCATGCTCAAGCGGGTGGACGTGGCGGTGTTCGATGCGATTCGCGCGGCCGCCGACGGATCATTCAAGGGTGGCGTGCGCGAGCTCGGTCTCGCCGAAAAAGGGGTGGGTTACACGTGGGACGACAAGAACCAAGAGCGCATTGGGGAGGACCGTCATCGCTTCGTCGAGAACCTGCGGCGAGAGGTCATCTCGGGGCGCATCCAGGTGCCGAAGCAATGAACGACCTGCCCGCGCTCGAGCTCTTGCAGATCACCAAGCGCTACGGAGCCCTTGCGGCCAACCACAACGCCACCGTCAGGATTAAGAGAGGCTCAATCCACGCGATCGTGGGGGAAAACGGCGCAGGGAAGAGCACCCTGCTCAAGATCGCCTACGGCTCGGTGCGAGCCGACAGCGGCCGCATCGTTATTCGTGGCAAGGACATCGAACGGGATCACCATGCCCCTCGCCAGGCGATCCTCCAGGGTCTCGGGATGGTGCACCAGCATTTCATGCTGGTGCCCACGCTCACCGCCCTCGAGAACGCGGCGCTCGGCGTGGAAGGCGGGTTTCTGCTCGACCTTGCGCCGACCCGCCGGGCGGTGGCAGAGCTCGGCGAATCGCTTTGCCTCGGCGTGGATCCAGACCGCTTGGTATCCGAGCTGTCCATCGGAGAGCAGCAGCGTGTCGAGATCCTCAAGACCCTCCTCCGAGGTGCCGACACGCTTCTCCTCGACGAGCCAACCGCTGTCCTTTCGCCTCCCGAGGTCAAGGATCTCTTGCGGGTCATGCGCGCGCTGGCCGAGAAGGGCAAGACCGTGATTCTCGTGAGCCACAGGCTCGACGAGGTGCAGGCGATCGCGGATCGCATTACGGTCATGCGACGCGGCGAGGTGGTCGCCGAGTTCGACCAAGGGGTCACGAGCCAGGTGATCGCCCGCGCGATGGTGGGGCGCGATCTCGTGCCCGTGAGGCGAGAGCCCGGCCACGAGGAGAGAACGACCGAGATCCTTCTCGAGGTCAAGGACCTCTCCGTGTCGGGGCGCGGTGGCACGAATGCCGTTCGGCGCGTGAGCTTCTCGGTGCGTGCTGGGGAGATTTTCGGGATTGCCGGCGTCCAGGGGAATGGGCAAAGCGAGCTCGTGCTAGCCCTCGCCGGGCTGATTCCACAAAGGAGCGGGGCGGTGCACCTGGGTGGGGAAGAAATCACCCGAGCGACACCCAGGCGACGCATGGAGCTAGGAATGGCCCATGTCCCTGGCGACCGCCACAAGCGAGGACTCCTCCTCGATGCGTCGCTCTTGGAGAACCTAATTTTGGGCAGGCAGCACGAGTTCTCGTCGGGATGGCGGATGGACAAGGGGAAAATGGCCGCTTTTGCGGCGGCGCGCCTCACGGAGCTCGACATTCGTCCGGCGCATCCAGAGACCCTTGCCGGCGCCCTGTCGGGCGGAAACCAGCAAAAGGTCGTGTTGGCGAGGGAGCTCTCACGTTCGGGCTTGCGCGTGCTTATTTGCGCCGAGCCCACGAGGGGCGTGGACGTGGGGGCGACCGAGGTGATCCACCGGCAGCTCCTCACGGCGCGGGATCGCGGCGTCGCCGTGGTTCTTGTCTCCTCCGAGCTGTCCGAGCTCCGCGCCCTGTCAGACCGGTTGGGCGTCATGTTTCGCGGCGAGCTCTGCGCCGTGCTCCCACCTGGCGTCGACGACGATACCCTTGGCGCATTCATGACCGGCGCGCGCGTTAAGGGGGCGTCCGAAGCGGCGGAAGGAGGGAGCACGTGAGGGCCTGGCTTTACGAGGCGGCTGCCGTGGCGATCTCGCTCTTCATCGCCATGGCGGTGGCAAGCACGCTGATCTTGGTGTACGGCGAGTCCCCCGCGCGGGTTTACTTCACGATGCTCTCCCACTCCTTGGGCGACCTGTACGGTTTTGGACAGGTCATCGCCAGGGCAACGCCGCTCGTGTTCACGGGGCTCGCCGTGGCGATGGCCCTCCACGCCGGGTTGTTCAACATCGGCGGCGAGGGGCAGCTGGCGCTGGGCTCCTTGGCCGCAGCACTCGTGGGAACCGCGCTCCCTGTCGGGACACCCATGCTCTTGGGAGCCCTTGCATGCACGATCGCCGGCGCGCTGGCCGGCGGAGCAGCCGGCGCGATTCCTGGCCTTCTCAAGGCGCGGCTGGGGGCTCACGAGGTGATCACGACGATCATGCTCAACTTCATGATCCAGGCGCTCATTCTTTGGAGTGGGCGCCGCCTGTTCTTCATGCCAGACACGATACACACGCGCCCGGTCGTGGCCGGCGCTCGGCTGCCTTCCCTCCACATGGCCGGTAGCTCTGCGAGCGCTGCGCTGGGAATCGCGTTCCTCATGGCGGGGGCATGCTGGTTCTTCCTGTTCCGCACGCGCCACGGGTTCGAGCACCGCGCGCTCGGCAAGAACCCGCTGGCCGCCGAGGCTGCCGGGATTTCTCTGCCGCGTACGATCTTCCTGTCCATGACCATTTCTGGAGCGCTCGCCGGCCTCGTGGGCACGAGCACCGTCCTCGGGTACAAGGGATATTTCGAGGACGGCCTCGGGTCCGGGACGGGTTTCATGGGAATCGCCGTGGCCCTCCTGGCCCGCAATCACCCCCTGGGCGTGATCCCGGCGGCCTTCTTCCTGGGTCTTCTTTCTCATGGGGGCCTTGCCGCCAATGCCCTGGTTCCCAAGGAGCTCGTCGAGATCATGCAAGGCGCCATGATCCTGGCCATGGCCGTGACGTCCGCAGTTCTCGCGCGTGCCCCGGTTTCGAAGGAGCCCTCATGGACCACCTGATGTCAGTCGCGTTCCTGGCCCAGGGCCTGCGCATCAGTGTTCCCTACGTCCTTACGGCCCTCGGCGGGACCCTGTGTGAGCGGGCCGGGGTGATCAACTTGGCGCTCGAGGGCATGCTGCTCCTCGGAGCTTTCTCTGCGGCGCTGGGCTCCTACCACGGTGGCCCAGTGGTGGGAGTTCTCGCCGGTGCGCTCGGAGGCTCGTTGCTCGCCGGAATCTACGCCACGTGCGTGCTCAGGTTCCGCGCCAACCAAATCATTGCCGGCATTGCCTTGAACCTGCTTGTCCTCGGGCTCACCCGTTATCTCCTGAAGATGATCTTCCATTCCACCGCCTCTTCGCCGCAGGTACCTGGGATCGACGGCGCGGAATGGCAGGTGGGCTTTGTAGCCGGGTGCGGGCTCTTGGTCCTGGCCACTCATGTCCTCGTGAGCCGGACGCGGCTCGGGCTGCGGTTGCGCGCGGTCGGAGAGCACCCCGAGGCTGCGGGCTCGCTGGGCGTGTCGGTTCTTGGCACCCGCGCCGTGACGACTTGTGCCTCTGGGCTGCTCGCCGGACTGGGCGGCGCCTGGCTCGCGCTCGACAACCAAGGGTTCGTGGATCGCATGAGCGGCGGGCGCGGGTACATCGCGATTGCCGCCATGATTTTTGGCAAGTGGCACCCTCTCGGGGCCACCGCGGCGTGCCTCTTGTTCGGATTTGCCGAGGCCCTTCAGGTCAACCTGCAAGCGAGCGCCACGGGCGTGCCTCGCGAGCTCGTGCAAGTGCTCCCGTACTTGCTCACCCTCGTGGCCCTCTGCGGGTTCATGGGCAAGGCGCAGGCTCCAGGGGCGCTGGGGAAGCCTTTCCCGCCGACATGACGTTGAGGGGTGCTTCGCCCCCTTACATCGCGTCCGGTGCCTTGAGGCCGAGGAGGCCTAGGCCGGTGCGGAGGATTTCCCGCACCCCAGCAGTCAGGGCGAGGCGGGCCATCTTCGTCCGCTCGTCCGCGCAAAGGACCTTGAGCGCCGGATCCTGGTTGCCGAGGGTGTACCAGCGTGAAAACGAAGCGCACACGTCGAGCAGGTAGCGTGCCACGACGTGGGGTTCGTTCGATTGGGCCGCGCGTGCCGTTTCGTCCCCCAGGTCGACGAGGAGCTTCGCCAGGTTCCATTCCTCTTCCCGGACGAGGGGCGCCACGTCGATTCCGGAGAGCTCCGTGGGATCCGCCACCCCGCCACGACGCAGGACGCTGGCCGTGCGCGCGTGGGCGTACTGCACGTACGGGCCTGCGTCCCCCTCAAGGGAGAGGATCTCATCCCAGTCGAAGTCCACGTCTTTCTCGCGTTGGGACGCGAGGTTTGCGAAGACCACTGCGCCGTGACCCACCACGGTCGCAATGGCGTCGGCTTGGTCGGGAGGCAGGTCGGGGCTGGTCTCCTTCAGCTTTGCGTGGATTTCGGCCTTGGCCTCGTTCAGCACGTCCCGAAGGAGCACCGCGTTGCCGGATCGCGTGCCGCTCTTCCGGCCGCCGATGCGCACGAGCCCAAAGGACACGTGCTCCATGCGATCCGCCCAATCCAAGCCGGCTTTTTTCAGCGTCGCGAAGAGCTGCTGGAAATGGAGCCCCTGCTCGCGGGCCACCACGTAGAGCGAGCGCACGAACTGGTACTTCTCATGGCGGTACATCGCCGCCGCCAGGTCGCGGGTGGCATAGAGCGTGGTTCCATCGGCCTTGCGCAGGAGCAGCGGAGGCATCTTTTGATCCGAGAGATCTACGACCAGCGCGCCTTCGGAAATCGAGGTGAGCCCCTTTTGCTCGAGCATCTGGATGACGCTCGGCATGGCTTCCTGGTATTCCGATTCGCCCTTGATCTCCTCAAAGTGGATCCCGAGGAGGTTGTAGACCTCCTTGAACTCCGCCAGCGACACGTCGCGGAATCTCTGCCAGGTGGCCACAACAGAAGGTTCCCCTTCCTCGAGGCGCTTGAACCATTGCCTCGCCTGGTCTTCCAGGGCGGGATCTTTCTTCATCGCTTCGCGAAACCGGACGTAGAGCTCGTTCAGGCCTGCGATGGTGAGGGGTTCGGGGAACCCCCACTTGTCGCAGGCACACAGGAGCATCCCGTGGGTGGTTCCCCAGTCCCCGAGGTGGTTGATGCCCACGACGCGGTAGCCGAGGGCGCGGTAGATGTTTACGAGCGACTGGCCAATCACCGTGGAGCGGATGTGGTGGTACGCGAGCTCCTTGGCGATGTTTGGCGAGGAGAAGTCGATGCAGACAGTCTTGCCTTCTCCCGCCGACGTGCTGATGGGTCGTGCGGTCTTGGAAATCGTTCGTTCCAAGAGGGTTCGAAAGAGCGGACCGCGGTGCAGGCGAAAGTTGACGTACGGCCCGTGGGCAGTTGCCTCGGCCAAGAGGTCGGTAGGCTGGAACGAGGCCACGACCTTTTGTGCCAGCGCGGCGGGCGCGGCGCGCAGTGCCTTGGCGGCCGGAAAACAGCCGACAGCGTAGTCGCCCATGGAAGGATCGGGCGGCGTGGTGACGACGAGCAGCGCCGGGTCCACGCCGAGCGCGGTCCCGGCGGCGGCGGCAGCGGCGCGTCGAAAGGGGGATAGAGGAGGACTCGCGGTCATGAGAACCATGCCATTAGCATGGATCCAGCAAAGGCAAAAGCGGGAGCGGGCGAACCATGGACTACTGACGGACGGCACACGGCGGCGATCCGCTGCCGTTTTTCTTCTCTTCCAGCACGCGCCACCGCTCGCAATCCTCGAGAGTCGCGCTGCACCACTCTGCAGAGGGGCTCGGGTCCCCTCCGATTTGAAAGCAGGCCACCTGCGCCGTGCGGGTGCAGTACGTGGTCGCGAGACCTGCACTCACCGCAGCCTGCCTTTCGCTTTCACAGGCCTCGTACGTGGGACGACACATGGTCGCGCTGCTCATCGAGGAACGCTCGAGGTGACACCAGCTTGCGTTCCCAGTCGCCCAGGTTGACCCTTCGGGGCGCCCCCAGGTCGACCCTTCGGGGCGTCCCCGCTGCGGCGTTGCCCGGGGACTCGAGGCAATTGAAGCAGCGGTGGCGAGACCGACCATGAAATACCTGGCGAGAGCGCGCATGGCCGGCAAGGATATCAGAAGCCGAGGTTCCCCCTCGGGCTCCGCCGGGAAACGACGCGGACCTATTGGGAAATTTCGTTGACACGAGGGGCTTTTGCGTGATACCCCAAGGCAAACCCACAAGACGATCGGATCGAGCATAGATGCCCAAGCACCTGCTCTGCGCTGACGATAGCGCGACGATGCAAAAGGTCGTCGCCATTACGTTTGGGCAGACCGAGTACGCCGTCACCGCTGTCCGAAGCGTTGACGAGGCACTCGCGCTGGCCAAGCAAAACCGCCCGGACTTGGTCCTGGCCGACGCGGTCCTGATGCCGCCGGGGCAGGCGACGCCAGGCCAGCCCGCCAAGACAGGTTACGACTTGTGCCACGCGCTCAAGTCCGACCCGGCCCTAAGGAATGTTCCTGTCGTCATCATGTGTGGGAATTCGCAGCCTTATGACGAGGCGCGCGGCAAGACCGTGGGTGCGGACGGTCATGTCATTAAGCCCTGGGATACTCAGGCGCTTCTCGACAAGGTCAACGAGCTCACGCAGCGGGTGGCTACCCAAGGGGTCGCGCTGCCCCATTCTGCACCAGCAGCACAAGCAAGGCCGGCGGCTGCTCCCGCTCACATGGCACCAGCCCATCGACCAACTGCTGGAATGCCCGCTTCACCCTTGGTTTCCCCTGCTGCCGTCGCGCATCCTGCCCAAATGGGAGGGCAGGCACCCGCAGGCGCGGCATCAGGTGGCGGTCTTCCCAAGCCTCCGGCAGGGCTGCCTCGACCGCCGCTGATTCGCGGTGTGCAGCCGGGAGCAGGCTCTGTCGCTCGTCCTGCAGCTTTAGGGGGGGCAGCGGCCGGGGGCGTGCCGTCCCCGTCGGGAAGACCCGGGACCATGTCGCCCGGCACGGTGAATCCAGCTGGGTTCGCATCCCCGGGAGCTCAGCCCATGAGACCGGTCCAGCCAGGGCACGCAAGTACGGCACCACAGCAAGCTGCACGTCCCGCAGCAACCGCTGCGCATCGTTCGGCGACGATCATGGGCCTGCCTGCCGTCCAGATGCCTCCAGGGGGGGCCGCGCCCACAGTGCCCATGCGTCCGCAGGCTCCGGGGTCGCCCATCACGCCCGTGGCTCCCACGGCGCGCCCGGTCGCCGCGCCATCACCTGCGGCTCCTGCCGGTCCTGCGCGACCGGGAACGCTCAACCCCACTGCTGCTGATGCGGTGGCTCGCCTGGCGGCGCAGGCCGCGGGCCCCGTGGCGGCCGCAGTCGTGCCTGCCATGCAGGCCGCGATCGCTCCACGCGGCGGCGATCCGCGCGGTGTCGAGTATGAAGCCATTGCCAAGCTCTCTCGCGAGATCATTGAGAAGATCGCGTGGGAAGTAGTCCCCGAGCTGGCCGAGACGATCATCCGACAGAACCTGGACAAGCTGAGCAAGGGGCAATCGTAGGACTTCCACTCGCCGCTGGGAGGTTCGCCTCCGCCGGAGGCTTGCCTTTTCCACCCAGGGTGGTTTATCCCACCGTATTCAAGTGAAGACCATGGAGCTCCCGAAAGTCTACGACCCTGCTAGCGTCGAACCGAAGTGGTACGAGTTCTGGCTCGAACAGGACTACTTCCACGCCGACGCGGCCGCACCCAAGACCCCCTTCAGCATCGTGATTCCGCCGCCGAACGTCACCGGCTCCCTCCACATGGGGCATGCCCTCATGGTGACGGTGCAGGACATCCTGATTCGCTGGCGTCGGATGCAGGCGTACAACGCGCTATGGCTGCCAGGGACCGACCACGCCGGAATCGCGACTCAAATCATGGTGGAGCGCGAGCTCTGGCGGACCGAGAAGAAAACCCGCCACGACATTGGGCGAGAGGAGTTCCTGCGCCGGGTGTGGACGTGGAAGGAGCGCCACGGCGGCCGTATCGCCCTGCAAATGAGGAAGCTCGGCGCTTCGCTCGATTGGAAGCGAGATCGCTTCACGATGGACGAGGACTACACGCGCGCGGTTCGCGAGGCCTTTGTCCGGCTGCACGAAGATGGGCTCATCTACCGGGCCAAGCGCCTCATCAACTGGTGTACTCGCTGCCAAACCGCGCTTTCCGATCTCGAGGTGGAGAGCCAGGAAGAGCCAGGCTCGCTCTGGCACATCGCCTATCCTGTGGTGGACAGCGGCGAGCGCCTAGTAGTGGCCACCACGCGCCCGGAGACCATGCTGGGGGACACGGCGGTGGCGATCCATCCCGAGGACGAGCGTTATCGCCACCTCATCGGGAAAATGGTTCGTCTTCCCCTCTCGGGACGTGAAATACCCATAATTGCCGACGGTGAGCTGGTCGATCCCGCGTTCGGCACCGGCGTGGTCAAGGTCACACCGGGCCATGACTTTCGCGACTTCGAGACGGGGCTCCGCCACGACTTGCCGCAGCTCTCGATCTTCGACAATGCCGGGCGGGTGATTGATCCCGCGCCCGACAGGTACCGCGGGCTCGAAGTGCAAGCGGCGCGCAAGGCGGTCATCGCCGACCTGGAAACAGAGGGCTTCCTCGTTGAGACCAAGCCTCACGCTATCCCGCTCGGGCGCTGCGATCGCTGCACCACCGTCGTCGAGCCCTTGCTGTCCATGCAGTGGTTCGTCAAGACCAAGCCCTTGGCCGAGGCCGCGATCGCGGCGGTGGAGCAGGGGAAAACACGATTCGTGCCCGAGGCGTGGACCAAGACGTACATGCACTGGATGCGAAACATCAAGGACTGGTGCATTTCGCGCCAGCTTTGGTGGGGGCATCGCATCCCGGCGTGGACGTGCAAGGGGTGCGGCGAAATCGTCGTGGCTCATAAGGCGCCAACCGCGTGCTCGTGTGGCGGTAGCGAGCTCGCACAGGACGAAGACGTCTTGGATACCTGGTTCTCGTCGGGGCTTTGGCCCTTTGCCACCTTGGGGTGGCCAGAGTCGACCAGGGATCTCAAGACGTTTTACCCGACCTCGGTCATGGAGACGGGCTCCGACATCATCTTCTTTTGGGTGGCGCGCATGATGATGTTCGGGCTGCACTTCATGAAGAAGGTGCCCTTTCGGCAGGTCTTCCTCCACGCCATCGTCGTGGACGAGAACGGCGAGAAGATGTCGAAGACCAAGGGGAACGTAGTCGACCCCTTGGACGTGGTTCTTGGCGCCACCAAGGATCAGCTCTTGGACAAGGCGCGGGCCGACGGCGCGCCCGACGCTGCGGTGAAGAACATCGCCAAGAACTTCCCCGAGGGGATCCCCGCCGCGGGCGCTGACGCGCTCCGGTTCACCTTGGCAGCCATGGCCGCGCAAGGCCGAAACATCCGCTTGTCCATGGCACGCGTCGAGGGGTATCGGCATTTCGCAAACAAGATCTGGAACGCGTCCCGGTTCGTGCTCATGAACCTCGAGCGGTTTGATGCCGATGCGTTCGCCGACAAGCTCGCCGGAGACCCAGGCGCGATTCGCTTCTCGCTCGCTGATCGATGGATCCTCTCGCGGCTCCAGCACACGGCTAGCGAGGTGGATGACGCCCTCGAGGCGTTCCGCCTGAACGATGCCGCCCAGGCCTTGTACCGGTTCATCTGGAACGACTTCTGCGACTGGTACATCGAGCTCAGCAAGCCCGCGTTGCAGGGGGAAGGGCGAGGCTCTGCCCAGGGCACCCTCGGCCACGTGCTCGAGACGGCGATGCGGCTCCTGCACCCGTTCATGCCGTTCCTCTCGGAGGAGATATGGCAGAAGCTCCCCAAGCCGGCGGGGCTCCCAGCGTCGCTCATGATTACCCTGTATCCGCGTGCCGATGACCGGCTCGTGGACGATGCCGCCGAAAAGCGGATGGAGCTCCTCATGGAAACGGCGGTGGCGGTCCGCAACCTGCGCGCCGAGTACGGGGTGCCGCCTTCGACGGCCGTGGACGTGCTCGTGCGCGTGCCCGACGACACTACCCGGCAGTTGATGACCGATCACGGAGGTATCGTCGAGCGGGCGGCGCGGGCAAGCATGCGGATTGCCGATGAGGTGCCAGCGGGCAAGCTCGCGGCCAAGGCGGTCGTCGGCGGCAATGTCGAGGTGATCGTCCCGCTCGAGGGGCTCATCGATGTCGCGGCCGAGAAGGTGCGCCTTGAGAAAGAGGCAAAGAAGGCCCAGAAGGAGATCGACTTCCTCACCAAGAAGCTCGAAAACCCCTCGTTCGTGGAGCGCGCACCGCAAGACGTGGTGGACAGGGAGCGTTCGCGACTCGCCGAGGAAACTGGGCGCCTCCAAAGGCTCCAGGCGGCACGCCAGCAACTCGAGGGTTGAGAGCCTATCGCCCCAGAAGCTCGCGCACGATGTCACGCTGTCCGTCGGCGTGGTAGCTCGAGCGCACGAGCGGTCCTGCCTCCACGTGTGGAAATCCCATTTCTAGAGCTTCCAGGCGTAGCTCCTCAAACTCCTCAGGCGGCACATAGCGAGCGATTTCCATGTGCTGCCGCGACGGGCGCAGGTACTGGCCGAGGGTGAGGATGTCCGCGCCGATCTCGCGCACCTGCCGCATCACCTCGCGCACTTCGTCTAGGGTTTCACCGAGCCCGAGCATGAGACCGGTCTTTGTCACCGCGCCGCGCCGCTTGGCGTGGTCGAGGACGCGGTACGAGCGATCGTAGCGTGCCTGCACGCGGACCTCGCGCGTAAGACGCGGCACGGTCTCGAGGTTGTGCGCAAAGACGTCTGGACCTGCAGCGAGCACCGTGTCAACGCACGTGACGTCCCCCTTGAAGTCGCCCACGAGGACCTCGAGGGTCATGTCAGGGCACCTCGCCTTTACCTGCCGGATGGTCTCCGCCCAATGGGCGGCCCCGCCGTCGTCGAGGTCGTCCCGGTCGACGCAGGTAACCACGGTGTGCCGGAGGCCGAGGTCAGCCAGGATCTCGGCCACGCGCTGGGGCTCGCCTTGGTCGGGCGGCAGCGGTCTGCCCGTGGCAACGTCACAGAATCGGCAGGAGCGCGTGCACACGTTCCCGAGGATCATGATGGTCAAGGCCCTGCGGCTCCAGCACTCCCCAATGTTGGGGCACGATGCGGATTCACAGACCGTGTGAAGCTTGAGCCTGTGGATGAGGTCGCGGACCTCAAAATACGTGGCGCCCGTGGGGAGCCGCGTCTTGACCCATTCGGGGTGCCGCGCGCGCGGCGTTTCGGTCGGCCCGGCGCCATCGGCCGAGGCAGCCCCATCGGCCGAGGCAGCCACGACGGGCAGCTTTCGGGGGCCGGCAGGGCTAGATATGGATCGCCTGTCCGTAGGCATCTTCGGACGCTTCTTTCAGCGCCTCCGCAAGGGTGGGGTGCGCGTGTACAGTGTGGATCAGGCTCTGCGCGTTTGCCTCCGTGGATTTCGCGAGCCCGTACTCGGCAATCAGATCAGAGGCGTTGTGACCAACGATGTGCGCTCCAAGAAGGCGCCCATCGTCCGCGGCATGCAGGACCTTGACGAACCCGTCGGCCTCGCCTGCAGCCCGGGCCTTGCCGAGGGCACGGAACGGAAACCGCCCAACCTTGAATGACAGCTTGAGCTCATTCGCCTTGCGCTCGGTGAGGCCAATGGAGCCAATTTCGGGACGCGTGAAAGTGGCGGCGGGAATGCTGTCGTAGTCGATGGGCGGCGGCGAAAGTCCTGCGACACGCTCCACGCAGGCCACCCCTTCTGCAGAGGCCACGTGCGCCAGCGCAGGAGGGCCTGTCACGTCACCGACGGCGTAGATCCCTTTTGCCGAGGTGGCGTAGGTCACGTCGTCGACGCTGATAAAGCCATGGTCGGTCCTAACGCCGAGAGCGGCCAGCCCCAAGCCCTCCACGTTCCCTGTCACCCCGACCGCCAGGAGCACCCGTTCGGCTGTGAGCGTCTCGGTCTTTTGGCCCTCGACGCCCGGCAGGTCCTCGCGCGCTTCGGTCACGACCACGACCTCACTCCCTGCGACTCGCACGCTTGCCACCTTCATGCCCAGGTGCAGCTTTATCCCCTGCTTCTTGAACTCGCGGGCGAGGGCGTCCGAGATTTCAGTGTCCTCGACGGGGACTAGGGCCGGCATGTACTCGACAACCGTGACATCGACTCCCAGTGTCCTTACGAAGCAGGCGAATTCGACACCGATCGCGCCGGCCCCCACGACGACGAGCGACTTGGGCAGCGCCTTCATGGAGAGCGCGCCCCGGTAGTCGATGATCCGCTCTCCGTCTAGCTCGATGCCAGGGAGCCCACGCGCCCGGGCGCCGGTGGCAATGATCACGTGCTCGGCGCGAAGCGTGGTTTCACCACCCGGGCCACTCACCATGACCTTCCCCGCGCCACCCAGGCGGGCAGCGCCCACCACGTGGTCGACCTTGTTCTTTCCGAGCAAGAACTTGATCCCTCTTTCCTGAGCGTCCACGACCTTGCGGGCGCGCGCCATGATGGTGGCGAAATCGAAGGTGACTTGCCCCTCAATCTTGATGCCAAATTCACTGGCCTTCTGACACAGGGCGAAGACCTCGGCCGAGCGAAGGAGCGCCTTGGTCGGGATGCAGCCCCAGTTCAGGCACACCCCGCCCAGTCGTTCTCGCTCGACGCATGCGGTCCTTAGCCCGAGCTTTGCGGCGCGGATGGCGGCCACGTAGCCCCCAGGGCCGCCGCCAATGACGATCAGGTCATGCGTGCTGTTCATGGGCGCCTCACAACGCCAAGCCGGCGGGGTGCGAAAGGAGCCTCGTGAGCTCCGAGAGGAATCGGGCGCCGGTGGCACCATCGATCACCCGATGATCGCACGACAGGGTCAGCGCCATGCGCTGGCCGGCGACAACGCGCCCGTCCGCGTCGACGACTGGCTGCCTCTTGACGGCGCCTACGGCGAGGATCGCTGCCTCGGGTGGGTTAATGATCGCCTGGAAATGGTCGATACCGTACATCCCCAAGTTGGAGAGGGTGAAGGTCGATCCGGCCATCTCCTCAGGGGTGAGCTTGCGGGCGCGAGCCCGCGCGGCGAGGTCGCGCATCTCTTTGGAGATGACCGCAAGGCCCTTGCGATCCGCGTCTCGGACGGCAACCGTCACGAGGCCGTCGCCTAGCGCCACGGCGACCCCGACGTGGACGCGGCCGTGGAAGCGAATGCGATCCTCCAGGAACGAGGCATTGACCTCGGGCACCCGGCGCAGGGTGAGAGCCGCGGCCTTGACGAGCAGGTCGCCCACAGAAATCTTTTGGTCCGATGCCGCGATTTCGTTCATGGCGGCGCGGAACGCCGTGAGCGGGGCTGCGTCGCAGTCGGAGGTCAGGTAGAAGTGCGGGACCGACTGCTTGGCCGAGACTAGCCTACGGGCGATGGTCTTGCGCATCTGCGACAAGGGCCGGTCGCTCGCCTCGACGTCACTGCTCGTAGGGGTGGACGTGAAGGCTGGTTCTATCGCCGTGCCACCTTGTGGCAGGACTTTCGCACGCACGTCCCGCTCCACCACGCGTCCACCCGGACCCGTGCCGCGAAGCGAGCGCAGGTCGATTCCATGCTCCGCAGCGAGCGTCTTGGCCAGAGGGGAAGCAAGGACACGGGCCGCCGTGCCAGCTGCAGCTGCATGGGCGGATGGTCCATAGGTCCCCTTCGTGCGTGGTTCCAGGGGCGCCGATGCCATGGGCTCCTCAGCCTCTGCCTTGCTCGGCCGATCTGCGGCTGGCGTCGCCGGCTCGAGGAGGGCGGTCACGTCCTCGCCCGGCTTCCCCAGAATGGCGACCGGTGCACCCAACTTGACCGTGTCTCCCTCCGCGACCAGGTGCTTGAGCAGCGTGCCCTCCTCTTCGAGGACGAAGTCCATGTTCGCCTTGTCGGTCTCGACCTCGGCAATCACTTCTCCCGGGGCGATCGTGTCCCCTTCCTTCTTCGACCACCTGGCCAAAACCCCTTCTTCCATGGTGGGGCTGAGCTTGGGCAGCCCTATGATCGTCGCCATGTCGCCTGTCCTCGCTAGTCGAGATACATCACCTTCTTGACGGCCTGAACGATGTCCTTCTCCTGCGGCAACACCTCGAGCTCCAGGTTCCGCGCGTAGGGCATCGGGACGTCGTCGCTCGTCACCCTCAGGACGGGCGCGTCGAGGAAGTCCATGCATTCCCGCTGCACGCGGTACGCGATCTCGGCCCCAAAACCACACATCGGCCAGCCTTCCTCGACGATCACGCAGCGGCCGGTCTTCTTGACCGATTCGAAGATGATCTGGTCGTCCAAGGGGCGAAGGGTCCGTGGGTCCACGATCTCGAGCTCGATCCCCTGGCCTTCGAGCCCCTTCGCTGCGGTCATGGCGGTGTGCACCATTTTGGACCACGCGACCACCGTGCAATGCTCGCCGTGGCGCTTCTTGTCCCCCTTGCCCAATGGGACCGAGTATTCCTCGGCAGGGACTTCGCCCGTAATCGAATAGATGGTTTCCCCTTCAATGAAGATCACCGGATTGTCGTCTCGGATCGCCGACTTGAGGAGCCCCTTGGCGTCTTTGGGCGTGGAGGGCATGACGACCTTTAATCCCGGGCAATGGGCATAAAAGGATTCGAGGGCCTGGGAGTGCTGGGCGGCCACCTGATTGGCTGACCCGCCCGGCCCACGAATGACCATGGCTACATGGAATTGCCCACCGGACATCTGCCGAAGCTTTGCCGCATTGCTAATAATTTGGTCGATGGCCACGAGGGAGAAATTGAAGGTCATGACTTCGATGATTGGGCGCAGTCCGACCATTGCCGCACCCACGCCGACGCCGACAAAGCCGCACTCGGCGATGGGCGTGTCCACGACCCGGCGCTCGCCGAACCTCTGGAGCATTCCTTGCGAGACCTTGTACGCACCCTGGTAATGGCCAACCTCTTCCCCCATGAGGAACACGTGGGGATCCCGTTCCATCTCCTCGCACATCGCTTGGTTCAAGGCCTCGCGGCAGCTAATGACCGGCATCCATTACTCCTTGTACGTGAATCCAAGGTACTCGTCGGCAGGTGGGCTCTCCTCGGCAAAGCGCACCGCGTCGTCGATTTCGTCCTTGACCTGGGCCTCGAGCGACTCGAGCTCGGCCTCGTCACAACCCGCGTCGCCGAGCAGGCGCTTGCGGGCAATCGCCAAGGGATCGCGCTTCTTCCACTCCTCGACTTCTTCCTTGGTGCGGTACTGCCCGGGATCCGACATGGAATGGCCCCGGAAGCGGTAGGTCCGCACCTCCACCAGGGTGGGCTCGCCCGTGTTCCGAGCCCGGTCAACCGCCTCTGCAATGCGCGCGCGCACCCGCAAGACGTCGTCCCCATCGAAGCGATCGCGCGCCATGCCGAACGCGAGTGCCTTCATGGACACGTCTTCAACCGAAAGAGAGCGATAGAGGGGGGTTCCCATGGAGTACAGGTTGTTCTCGCAGATGAACACGCAGGGGAGCTTCCACAGGGCCGAAAGGGCGATTCCTTCGAAGAAGCCGCCAATGGTTGCGGCGCCGTCGCCGAAGAAGCAGAGCGTGACCCGTTTTTCTCCAAGGTACTTGCACTTGAAGCCCACGCCCGCGGCAACGGGGACATGTCCGCCGACGATCCCGTGGCCGCCGAGGAAGTGGTTCGGCGCGTCATAGAGGTGCATCGACCCGCCGAGGCCCTTGGAGCAGCCGGTCCGCTTGCCGTAGAGCTCGGCCATGATCGCCCGCGCGCTCATCCCCTTGGCGTACGCGTGCCCATGCTCCCTGTAGGTGGCCACGACGTAGTCGTCCTTTTGCAACGCGGCAATGGCGCCGACGCACACCGACTCCTGGCCGATGCCCAGGTGCAAGAACCCGCCGATCTTCCCCTGGGCGTAGGCCTTGGCCGCCGCTTCCTCCATGCGGCGAATCACCAGCATTTGTCGGTAAAGCTCGAGGAGCTCCGGCTTGCGGGCGGGGACCTCCCGTTCGAGCGTTTCAATCCGCTCGGCAACACGGCGCGTCGCCTCTCCTTTTTTGGTCATGGGGGCGAGAACATAGCAGAACGTCTCGCGTGTTGATCACCATCAATGTGCGTGCCTGGATCTTACTTGCGCCTGCCCAGTGGTCTGCTAGAAGCCCCGCGCATGGACAAGGCGATGCGCCGTGCGGCAAAGAGGTGGATCGGGGTAGCCGCGGGAGTTGCCGCTCTCGCGACGCTGGGAGCGGGGTGCCTAGGAAACGTGTCAGGCGACACGTCTGCCACCAAGGTGGGGGACGTGAGCAATCCTCCGGCCGAGCGGGGACGTCCTGGCGCTGACATTGAGGCTGCGTGCGGGAACGGCAGGGTGACCGACGCGGGCACCCGGACGATACGCCGCGCTCCGTACTTGCAGGACGTGACCCACCGCTCGGCGGCACTCATGTGGACGACGGCCGGGAATGGGGAGGCCACGGTGGAGGTGACCACTCCGTCCGGTGAACAGGTAGCGACGGTCCCCGCACGCGTGGAAACCTCGGCGCGCCCGTTGGGCGCCAGGCAGCTCGTGTCTGAGATCGCAGGGCTCGCGGTCGGGACGTTGTACTGCTACCAGGTCCGCGAAGGGGACTTGCCGGTCACCGAGCGCGGAGGATTCAGGACCGCGCCCGCCATGGAGAGCGACGGTGCCGTGCGGTTCGTCGCGTTGGGAGACTCGGGGGGCGGGGGCGAGGACCAAGTCGCCGTGTTGTCGCAGCTGGAGAGCGTGCCGTTTGACCTCATGCTCCACGTGGGCGACGTCGCTTACGACGAGGGCACGCGCACGCAGTTCGAGACCAGGTTCTTTGACATGTACTCACACCTCCTTTCGAGGATCCCGATCTTTCCCGAGAGCGGCAATCACGAGTACAAGACCGACGAGGCGACGCCGTTTCGCGAGGTCTTCCGCTTGCCCGAAAACGGCGGGCCCAATGGGCGCGAGCGCTGGTTTTCCTTCAATTGGGGCTCGGTCCACTTCGTCGGGCTCGACACCGAGCGCACTGGACCAGAGCAAGCCGCATGGCTCGAGGCTGACCTGGCGGCGAACGAGAGGCCTTGGGTCATCGTCTATGGTCACAAGCCGCCGTATTCCTCGGGAGAGCACGGATCGGACAGCAAGTTCCGGCAGTACTTCGTGCCGATCCTCGAGAGATTCCGCGTCCCGCTGGTTCTCACGGGGCACGATCACAACTACGAGCGGACCAAGCCCATCGGGGGTGTGACCTATATCGTGACGGGTGGTGGAGGCGTCGGCACCCGCACCGTCGGGACATCGAGCTATACGGCGTTTTCCGAGCAGGTGCTCCACTTTGTGTATGTGACGATCCATGGGAACAAGCTTGCTCTCCACGCCATCGACGGCACGGGGAAGGAGTTCGACTCCGCGGTGATCGAGAGGGGGTTACTCGACGCCCAGCTTGGAAAAAAATGAGCGGTATCCCTTGTCCATGCCGTTGATATGGTTGGTTAGCCATTCACGAAGGTAACGGGCGACGTCGGCGGGCACGGTGGTGTCGTCCTGCCGGTGCCTGTCCCGGAATTCCCGGACCTTCGCGATGAATCCGTCGTGGACCCTCTTGTGGTTCAGGTAATCGGTAAACCCGTGCGTCCGCATGAGGTGCTCTTCGCAGCCGAAGTGCTCCTCCGTGTACGAAACCAAGTCATCGATCACCTTGCCGATGACTCCTCGACCTTGCCCCTTGCACATGGCGTCGAAGAGGAGGTCGATGAACTCGAAAATCCTCTTGTGCTGGTTGTCGAGGCGAGGGATTCCCACGCTATAGGACTCATTCCAAGAAATAAGCGGCATCCCGTGAGGCCTCCTTGATTGCTTACAATGACGCTGGCTGCTGCTAGTCTATCTAATCAGGCGCAATCTAGGAAGGTTGTGGGCTTTTCGCGGGCCTGCTCCCTTGTTCCTCTCGTTTCAGTTGTGGGACCATGCGGTCCATGACACGTCGCCCACGCCACACCCCCAGCGAGCTCCTTCGCCGCTCGCTCGTTCCAGTCGTCTTCATTTCTATTTCCGGCCTCGCGGCCGCCAATCCGGAGGCGGCCAGCGAAGCCGATGAAGCGGTCGCCGAGCTCCCATCCGTCGTGGTGACCGCAGAGCGGGAGAAGCCCAAGAAAGAGCCAGTCGACTCCGACGTCTCCAGGCTCGAGCCGACCCGCGCCGTGACCGTCCTCGAGCCGGAGTGGGGGGCCAAGGCAGGTTCTCCCGGGGTGGCCGACCTCATGCGCGGGACCCTTGGAGTGGCCGTGCAGCAGACCGGGCCTGGTCAGGGCGCACCGATCGTGCGGGGGCTCGTTGGCAGCGCCGTGCTCGTGACGGTCGACGGCGTTCGTCTCAACAACGCGATCTTTCGGCCCGCGCCCAACCAGTACTACGGCTTGCTGGATGCCTACGACGTCGAGAGAATCGAAATTCTCCGCGGACCAGGCTCGGCCCTCCACGGCAGCGACGCCATGGGTGGCGTCGTGAACGTCTCCACGCCGCTACCGCGCCTCGAGGCGGCGACCTGGCAGCTTCGCGCCGGCGCCCTCGCCCTGTTTCAAAGCGCCGACCGCTCGTTCACCAGCCGCGCGCATGCCATGGGTGGGAAAAGAGGCGTTGGGGCAAGCGTCGGGGTCACGGTTCAGTCGCACGATGACCTTCGCGCTGGGGGCGGTCTCAAGCAAGTCCCCACCGCCTACGACTCCTACGCCGTCGATGCGAAAGCCCTTGTGGAGAGGGGCTCTCACGAAGGGCTGGTAGTGGCGAAATACCTCCAGCAGCCGTCGACGCCCCGCTTTGACGTGCTGGTCCCTGGGCATGGGCAAAGCGAGCCTGAAATGGACGTTTTCCGCTTTGAGCCCATGGCTCGTCTTTCGCTCCTCGCCCGGTATCGATTGGCGGACCCAGGCCGCTTCGCGCGGCGCATGGAGGTCGTGGGCTCTTTTCAGCGGATCTGGGACGATCGAGTGGCGCGCGAGCATGGGGACGTCTCCGAGATGAGCGAGGACAACCGGGTGAACGTAGGGGATCTTCGCCTCAAGCTCACGTCGGACCTTGCAGGCCTCGCGGTTACGTACGGCGCTGACGCCTCTCTGGACCTGGTGGAGAGCGCGCGAAGGTCACGGAACATCAATACCGGGGACACGAAGGCAGAGAAGGCGCGGTTCGCTGATGGCTCGCGTGTCGGCGCTGTCGCCGTCCATGCTGAGACCTCCCTGGAGAAGGATCGTCTTGCTGTCCAAGTCGGCGGGCGCTTCGGTCTCCACGACGTGCACGTGCCCGCTGCCGACCGAGGAGCGGGCACCGATCTCTTGTCCCCCAACTTGAGCGGCGGGGTGGGGGTCTCGTACTTGGTCCATCGCGCGGTGCGGATCCTCTCGAGCGTGAGCCGGGGCTTCCGAGTTCCCAACGTGCATGACCTGTCCACCCTCGGCTCGAGGCCAGGGAACCGGTATCAGGTTCCAAGCCCGGACCTGGGCTCAGAGTCCGTCCTAGGCGCTGACCTAGGGGTGCGCCTTGAGGGCGAGCGAGTGACGGCCGAGATGTTCGGGTTTGCCTCGTTTTACCGAGACAAGATCGAGGCCGTGCCCACGGGCGAGACCACGCCCGAGGGGCGCAAGATCGTGAGGAGCGAGAACGTGAGCCGCATGACCCTCATCGGCTCGGAGCTGGCAGTGAGAGCTCGCCTCCTTCCGGGGCTCGAGCTCCGTGGGAACGCGACCTATACCTGGGGTGAAGAGCGACAGGCGAGCGGGGAGACTGGGCCAGGAGAGCGGATCCCGCCGCTTACCGGGCGCGCGGCGCTGGATTACCAGGTGACATCCAGAGTCCGCCTCGGCGCGGGGGTCGCGCTTGCCGCCCGGCAGGATCGCCTCGCGGCTCGGGATTTGACCGATCCGCGGATCAATCCCGAGGGGACCCCAGGGTGGGCGACGATCTTCGCGAGCCTCCAGATGGTGCTTCATGAGCGGGTGCAGGCGAGGCTTGCAGCCGAGAACATTCTCGACCGCCGCTACCGCGAGCACGCGTCGGGAATGGACGCGAAGGGGTTCAACGTGGTGGGGAGCGTGGCGTTGCAGTTGTGAACGCCTACACAGAGTCGCGTTGAAAGATATCCAACGCGACTCTGTGTAGCCTCTATCAGGGGGGGAC
>JACQUZ010000117.1 GCA_016210055.1 Deltaproteobacteria bacterium
GCGCCCCGGCCGCAGCGGCCGCGGCCACATCCCGCACCCAGCTAGACCAAGCCCTCGACATCCTCGCGAGCAAGGCACGAGAATTCGCACGCACCACGCCTGCAGCCAAGGCGGCCCTTTTGCGCCAGTGCATCCCGCGCGTCGTGGACATTGCCCCGGAATGGGTGGCGACCGGCTGCCGGCACAAGGGGATCTCCCCGGATGCCTACGCGGAGGAGTGGCTCGCAGGCGTCATGCCGACGGTGCGCATGATGCGCCTCCTTGCCGAGAGCCTCGAGGCCATTTGGCGGCAAGGCAAGCCCCCGCTAGGACGTTCTCACGTGGTACGACCCGACGGTCGCCTGGAAGTACAAGTCCTCCCTTCGACCGGCATCGAGACGGTCTTCTTTGCGGGCTTCACCGGCAAGATTCTCTTGCAGCCCGGCATGGACCGCGGCGAAGCCTGCCGCCGCCAGGCCTCGTTCTACGACAAGCGCGACCCAGAAGGAGGCATCTCGCTCGTCCTCGGGGCCGGAAACGTGTCCTCGATTCCGCCCATGGACGCGTTCACCAAGATGTTCATCGAGGGGTTCGTCTGCCTCGTCAAGATGAACCCGGTGAACGAGTGGGTCGGACCGATCCTGGAGCGAGCCCTCGCGCCGATGATCGACCGCGGCTATCTCCGCATCGTCTACGGCGGCGGCGACGTCGGCAAGTACCTGACCGAGCACCCGGCGATTGCCGACATCCATATCACCGGATCCGATCTCACCCACGATCTCATCGTGTGGGGCCCGCCCGGACCCGAGCGAGAAAGACGGAAGGCGGCAGGAGAACCGCTTCTTTCGAAGCCGATCTCCTCGGAGCTTGGCAACGTGAGCCCGGTCGCCATCGTCCCCCACCAGTACAGCGACGACGAGCTCGCGTTCCAGGCCCACAACCTGGTGACCATGGTGGTCAATAACGGCTCGTTCAATTGCAATGCGGCCAAGATGGTCATGACCTCGGCCAAGTGGCCCCAGAGGCAGGCGTTCTTGAGCCTCGTCGCCAAAACCCTCGAGCGGGTGCCCGCGCGCAAGGCCTATTACCCTGGCGCTCTTGACCGTTACCGAGCCCTGACCGAGGGGCGGAACGCCGAGAAGCTCGGCAAGGCACCGGAGGGGTGCCTACCCTGGACCTTGATGCGCGGAATCGACCCGGCGCGCGACGAAAAGCTCCTGCGCACCGAACCGTTCTGCGCCATCCTCTCCGAGACCACGCTCGACGCCGGCGATCCCGTCGAGTTCCTTGCCGCCGCCACCTCGTTCATGAACGACAAGCTGTGGGGAACGCTCAACGCGATGATCGTGATCCACCCCAAGGCCGAAGCGCAGCCGGCGGTGAAGAACGCCCTCGGCCGCGCCATCGACGAGCTCCGCTACGGCACGGTGGCGATCAATCATTGGCCTGCCGTCGGATACGCAGCGGTGACCCTCCCCTGGGGTGGTCACCCCAGCGCCACCCTCGCGAACATCCAGAGCGGCCTCGGCTGGGTGCACAACACCTTCATGCTCGAGGGGATCGAGAAGGCCGTTCTGCGCGGGCCGCTGGTCGCCAAGCCCAAGCCGGTGTGGTTCCACAACAACGCGCAGGCCGTGGCGCTCGGGCCCAGGCTCACGGCCATGGAGGCCACTCCGAGTTGGCTGCGCCTTCCGAGGATCGTCGTCTCTGCCATGAGAGGGTAGCCTCCACGGTTTCAAGGCATCACGGCCCTCGCCAGGTCTCTCGCTTGCACCGTTTGAGTTGCGGTCTGATGCGGCTGGGTGCAGCGCGAAGACAGCGTGCACCGACCATTGCGCCCGCCGCTCGCTCCGGGACGGTGCACGCGCAACTCATGCGGAGGTGGTGATGCAAGTGACAAGGCACCGCACCACGACACTGGGACTTGTGGCCTTCTTGGCGGCCTGCAGCGCAGAAATGGGCGAATCAGACGAATTCCTAGGTGAGGACCAGCTCGCGAGCTCCGTCCACCTGAAAGGTGGAAAGAATGCAGAGCCGAGCTTCATTGACAACGGTCTCACCCTCACCGGAACTGCCGACCTGGCGGGGCTCGGGGAGGGGGACATCTTGATTACCATCAATGCCACGGCGAATCCGACGGCAGTTTGCACGAACCCTTCGGGCGCCAACCAACCTCCAGGGCAAAATCCTGCGCCGGTCAACGTCACCGGCAGCGCTTCATTCCCGCAGTCGCAGATCAAGAACGGCAGCCTTTCGTTCTCGGTCACGACCCAGCCCCCGGCGAGCCCGGTCCCGGGCGCGCCTGATTGCCCAAGCTCGAACTGGACCGAAACGATTACCGACATGAGGTTCACCAGCGCCACGATCACGGTTCAGCAGGCGGGCACCACGGTGCTCACGGTGTTCTGCTCATTCAGCCCGCAGACGTCGAATGGGCTCGTCCCCAGCGGGAACGTCACCTGCACGTCGCTGTAACCCTCGCCCCGCGCCGGTCCTCTCACCCCATTTCGATCTGCCCCACCTGTTCCATCAAATCCCTTAGCCCCGCCTCCCAGTACACCTCGGTCCCAAATTGGGGAAACGCCCGGGGAAAAGCCGGATCATCCCAACGGCTAAGGATCCACGCCGCATAGCGCACGTACCGAAGTGCGCGCAAGACCTCAATGAGTCTCAGTGACCGCCTGTCAAAGCGACGAAATTCCTCGTACCCTGCAAGCAGCGCGTCCAACTCGAGAGGGCAATCCCTGGGACGCGACGGTAAGAGGAGCCACGCGTCCTGTACCGCAGGAGCCCAGGCGCTGTCGTCGAAGTCCAAGAACAGCCAACCGTTCCTTCCTCGCAGAAGGTTGCCCCGATGGCAGTCCCCGTGGGTCACGATCGTCTCGGTTTCGCGCCATAGCTCGTCGCCAAGGGCCACAATGCGCAAGATCGCCTGCGCGTATCGCTCCTTGACCACTGAAGACATCTGCGCCTTCGACAAGATGAGCTCGAGGGAATCCAATCCGTAGGTACGAGGCGAGAGAACCGGCCGGTGGCCCAATGAAGCGCTCGCCGAAACGTTGTGAATCCGTGCAATCAGCCTCCCGAGCTGCACGTAATCGTCCACAGTGAGCTCATCGGGACTCCGCCCCCCGATCCGCGGAAACAAGGCAAACCAAATTCCCTCGGGGGTCGCGTGCAACGACGCACCATCTGGAAACGTCATCGGCGCGCAGGTCGGTATCTCGGCCGCTTCGAGCGCCGCCAAGAGGCGATGCTCGTCGAGGATCGTCTCCCGGCTCCACCGTCCCGGACGGTAGAACTTGGCCACCACCCGCCGACGGTCCTCGAGCTCTACCTCGTAGACCCGGTTTTCGAAGCTATTCAGGGAGTAGCACAAGCCAGTCGTCGCATGTCCAGCCTGCTCCACTGCCGAAAGGACCCGCAGGGGCGTCAACGTGAAGAAGTCAGTGGTCACAACCAGGTGTTGCCAGAACCGGCGCAAGCTGTCCAGGCATCAAAGCAACCTTGCCCGACGCACTTGTGCCAACGTGCGCCACTCCCTCGGTGTAACACAAGCAAGAATTCCGCGGCCTTGCTTGCATTGGGCACTGGCACTCCGGTTGCTTTTCAGGCGACCCATGCATGCCACCGTGAAATCCGCCGCAACCATCGCCTTTACCCTAGCCTGCATGTTCATCCACAACTCTCAAGCAAGCGCCTGCAGCCCCCCGCCGCCGATTGCTTCACGGTGGATCTTGCCCCAGGACACTGCGACAGGGGTGCCCATCAACGCGGAGATTCGGATCGAGTATTCCGGGTCTTTCTACGAAGAGGACCCCCTCGATGACATCGTGGTTCGGCGCAAGGGGGGCGATCCGGTCGAGGTCACGGTGACCACGCACCGGCACCGCGAGTCCTTCCAAGTCGTGGCCAAGCCCAAAGCCCCCCTCGAAGCCATGACGACCTACGAGGTGCTGGCGCGCGTGATCGAGGTCCCCTGCTTCAACTGGTCGCCCGACTCGCCTTGTTTCGTCAAGGAACCCACCGTGGTCTCATCGTTCACGACGGGAAACGACGGGGACCTGGTGGCGCCCAAGTTTAAAGGCGCGTGGACGGTCACCCAGCGCTATGAGACCTGCGAGAACGACGGCTGCTGCGGCCCGTACAACGCCATGTTCTTCCTCTTTCACTTCGACCCGGCCACCGACGACGGGCCAGCTGAATGGATTCGCTACAACGTGTACGACACCCAGTCGAACAAGCTGGTCCTCGCTCTCGTGCGAGGCGTGAGCGGCTACTACGCGTGCTCCCAGGCAGGGCCGATGGAGGGACCGTTCGGCCAGTTCCCCGCGGCTGCCAGCGACTACATCATCCGCGCGGTCGACCTCGCGGGGAATGAAGAAAAGAACGAAGCGAAAGTGCGACTCGATCCTCAATGCCGGCGGCCCCCCCCATGCGACGGTGGATACTATCCCTCACGCGACGGTGGACCCCATTCTCACGACGCAGGCGCAAGTCCTCCGGCCAACGACAACGACGGCTGCCAGGTCGCGCCTTGGCGATCGGCCCGCGGCAGTGGCGGGCTGCTCATCGCCGTCTTCGCCCTTCCCCTTCTCGCCTGGCTCCGCACTCGCCGAAGGCCACGTCCAGAGTAGCCGCCCAATCTTGGCATTGCGCGAGGAGGCTCACCGGGATTAAATCCAGCCGCATGATCCTCGCGGGACTCGAGGTGCAGGTGATAGGGGGTACCGACGGCCGCGGGAGCGGCGACGGTCCCGTGGTCATCCTTCTTCACGGCTTTGGCGCCCCAGGCAATGACCTGGTCCCCCTCGCCAGTGTTCTCCGCATTCCAAGGGCGCGATTCATCTTTCCTGCTGCGCCCCTCCTGCTCGAGACGAACTACTTTGGCGAGTCCCGCGCCTGGTGGATGATTGACCAAGAACGGATCGAGCAGGATCTCGCTACCGGCCGCCCGCGGGATCGGTCGAAGGAACACCCGGCGGGCCTCCCCGAGGCACGACGGCAAATCGTTCGCCTCCTTAGCGACACCTGCCGGATGTTCGAAGTACCGAGCGAACGGATCGCGCTGGGAGGTTTCTCGCAAGGAGCCATGCTGGCGTGCGATGTGGCGCTGCGCACGGACATGCCGCTGGCAGGCTTGATCCTCCTTTCCGGCACCCTAATCTGTGAAGACGAATGGACCGACCTCATGCCCAAGCGGGCGCGGCTTCCGATCTTCCAAAGCCATGGCGCAAGTGATCGGTTGCTGCCTTTCTCGTCGGCGGTTAAGCTACGGGACTTGTGGACTTCCCAGGGTGCGCGGGTCGATTGGGTCGAGTTCCCTGGAGAGCATGAGATACCGATTGAAGTATTGACGCAGCTTGCCACGTACCTTTACCGGATTGCCGGCCAGGGGTAAGAGTGGAAAAGGATCGCCGCCTTCTGCCCGGGCGCAAGTCCGGGCCCATCGCCAATGCAGACACGCTCCCGGCGCGCGCCAACTGTGAAGAGTTGGCCAAGCTCGCCGTGCTTGGGGACTTGGCGCCAATGGCGTCTGGCTCGACCGTCCCCACGGTAGTTGAGCTTGGTCGGTCCGGGCCGTCCCAGGCCATGCGGTCGTTCCCCTTGGTCGACCCCATGCGCTACCAGGTCGTCCGGGAGGTCGCGCGAGGGGGGCTCGGCAGAATCCTCGAGGCGCGCGACCACCACCTCGGTCGCAACGTGGCGATCAAGGAGCTGCTCAAGGGGGATTCCACGGCCGAGGCCCGCTTCGTGCGCGAGGCGACCGTCACCGCCCGCCTCCAGCACCCGGCCATCGTGCCCGTGCATGACGTGGGGCGCTGGCCCACGGGTGAGCCGTTTTATGCCATGAAGATGGTGTCCGGGCGCTCCTTTGACGAGGTCATCAAGGGCACCCGTGCGCTAGGCGACCGGTTGGCACTCCTGCCCAACGTGATTGCCGTCGCGGAAGCCATTGCTTATGCGCACAGCAAGGGGGTCATCCACCGGGATTTAAAGCCCGCCAATATCCTTATCGGCTCGTTTGGCGAGACCGTGGTCATTGACTGGGGGATTGCCAAGACCCTGGCTGAAATCAACTCGCCCGACCCGACGATTCCGCCCTCGCCCGCGGGTGAGGAGGGGATGACCGCCGTGGGCATGGTCATGGGAACCCCTTCGTACATGCCCCCAGAGCAAGCCCGGGGGCACCGCGTCGACGAGAGGGCCGACGTCTACGCGCTGGGCGCGATCCTTTACCACGTGCTTGCGGGGATGCCCCCCTACTCGGGGTCGCAGCACTCCGGCACGCAATCCGGGGATATCCTCAGCCGGGTCATTACCGGTCCACCCAAGCCTCTTTCGTCCAGGCAGCCCGGAGTGCCTCGCGATCTCCTCACGATCGTGAACAAGGCCATGGCCCGCGAGCCAATGGATCGATATCCCAATGCAGCCGAGCTGGCGGATGACCTCAAGCGGTTCCAACACGGCCAGCTCGTCAACGTGCACGACTACTCCACGCTCGAGCTCATGGAACGCTGGTTCCGCAGGCACAAGGCGCCCATGATGGTAGCCTTGGTGGCGCTGGCCATCGTGCTGGCGAGCGCTGCGGTGAGCGTGGCCCGCATCGTGCGGGAGCGCGACCACTCGCAAAAGCAGCGTGCCGTTGCAGAGCGTGCCAAGAAGCAGGCCGACGCACGGGCGAGTGAGCTCATCCTCATGCAGGCGAGCCACCTCCTGGATCAGGACCCCACGGCTGCCATTGCGTGGCTCAAGCAATATCCCGCGACCGCTCCCTCCTGGGAAAGGGCGCGCCAGGTGGCCGCCGACGCGAGAAGTCGCGGCGTGGCACGCCACGTCTTGCGCGGCCACACGGGGAGCATCTGGAGCGTGGCGGTTTCGCCAGACGGGAGCTCCATTGCATCGGCCAGCGCCGATCGCACCGTCAGGCTGTGGGACGAGAAGACCGCGAAGTCGCGCGTGCTCGGCGTTCACGACGGCGAGGTCAACAGCGTGGCCTTTTCTCCAGATGGGGCGCTGCTCGCGTCGGCGGGCGATGACCGGGTCATTCGGCTATGGGACGTGCGGACCGGGTCCGCAAGGGTCTTGGGCGGTCACGAAAGCGGCGTGGCGGCGGTGGCGTTCTCACCCGACGGGAAGACCTTGGCGTCGGGGAGTTTTGACGAAACCATTCGGTTGTGGGACTTGGAGAGCGGGCAGAGCCGCATCCTGGCGGAGGGTCAGCCCATGCTGCATCTCATCGCGTTCTCGCCAGATGGCCTTTCGCTCGCGTCCACGGGAAGTGATTCGGTGGTTCGTATCTGGAACCTGGCGACCGGGGAGCAACGGTTGCTCCTCGGCCACGAAGGTTCCGTCGCCGGGGTCGCCTTCTCCCCCGACGGACGCCTGCTCGCCAGCGGCAGCGAAGACAAGACCGTGGCGCTCTGGGACCTCGAAAGCGGAGAGCGTCGCGTGTTCCGTCACAAGAGCCGCGTGTGGGGAGTGGCCTTCTCTCCCGACGGAGAGACGATCGCGTCGGCGAGCCGCGACAAGGTCGTTCGGCTGTGGGACATCGCCACCGGTGAGGCGCGCGAGCTCCTCGGACACCAAAGCTATGCGTGGGGGGTCGCGTTTTCGCCGAGCGGGCATTTCCTCGCCTCGAGCAGCGAGGATGGGACCGTACGCATCTGGGCCATGGGGCCGAGATCGAGCCGGCTTCTCATGGGGCATGAGGGAGCCGTGCGCGCGGCCCGTTTTCTCGACGGGAACCGCCTCGTCACAGGCGGCGAAGATGGCTCGGTTCGCGCCTGGGACGTAAGCGCTGCGAACGGCCGCGTGCTAGGCACTCATGAAGCCAGGGTCCTCTATATCGTCCATGCCCGAGACGATCGCCATTTCGCCACGGCGAGCGACGATGGGACCGTGCGGCTGTGGGATTCCCGTTCGGGTAAGGGCGAGGTCATCGGGGGGTTTCCGGGCGCGTTCGGCGACGTGGTTTACTCCCCCGACGGGGCTCGCCTGGCGTTTACCGACACGCCCCGGTCCTTGCGCGTGCACGAGGTGCAAGGCAAGACCACGCGATCGCTCGTGGGGTACAACGAGGACGTCCACTTCCTCGTGTTCTCCCCCGACGGAAAATCTCTCGCGTCGGCGAGCGGGAACGAGATTTGGCTCTGGGACATGGTCACGGACACCCCGCGGGTGCTCAAGGGGCACGCGGGCTGGATCGGGGAAATTGCTTTCTCGCCGGACGGCATGCTCCTCGCCTCGTCGAGCAACGACCAGACGATCCGACTTTGGGACCTGCGGGGGGGTACCAGCCAGGCGCTTCACGGCCACACGGGCAGCACGTCCGCCCTCGCCTTTTCTCCCGACGGGAAGGTCCTGGCGTCAGTGGGGGCGGACCAGACCCTGATGCTCTGGTCCCTAGAACAAGGGCGCGTCAAAGCGAGCCGCCCGCTCCACGTGCCACCGCACCTCGTGCGCGCCCTTTCGTTTTCACCCACGGGCCGGATCCTCGCAGGAGCCTGCGAGGACAAGAACGCGTGGATGTGGGACGTGGCCACTGGGGACAGCATCCCCCTGATGGGCCACGAGGATGAAGTCTGGGCGATCGACTTCTCTCCCGACGGCAAGCTCCTCGCCACGGCGAGCGCCGACGGCACGGTGAGAGCGTGGTTTACCGACGTGGTGAGCTTTCTCCCTGCAGAGGCGACGGGGCTCAAGGCGA
Source organism: Deltaproteobacteria bacterium (assembly GCA_016210055.1). Lineage (GTDB taxonomy): Bacteria > Myxococcota_A > Polyangia > Haliangiales > SHYZ01 > JACQUZ01. Next base: position 8,690 of record JACQUZ010000117.1, read on the forward strand.
GGCTCGAAGAGATGACGAGCGCCGTGATTGACCAGCTGGACCAGCTTGGCACCCCGTACTAATTGGCGTCCGATTGTGCTGCGTCGACCTCGTCGGCGGCCGCGTCGAAGGTGCTGGCGTCGCTCTGCTCCGCAGCCGCATCGATGGAGGCGTCAGCCTCGGGCGTGGGGCCGGCGTCGATCTCCTCTTTTGGACATGAGGTCTCGATAGGGGGGAGCGCGGCCCCCTCGGTCCCCTTGGGAACGCGGATCATGCTGAACTTCGATCCGGCCAAGTTGAACTCAAACGGCCTAATGAGAGCCCCATCGCCGTCACCACAAAGGCGATCCTTCGAGCGGATCGTCCCATCCACCTTGAGGTTCCCCACGATGTCGTTACTGCTGAATGGATTGGCGGCTCCTTTGATGTTGACCTCGCCGAAATCAGACTTGAAATGACCCGTTTCGTCCACCACGCCGTCCAGGGCGTGCACGGTATCCCCTACCGGAAGAAACTTGTCCTTGGTGAGCGGCGTGCAATGGAGGGAGAGAGTCCAGCTCTTTTCATCCTTGGGCTTGAGCTCGTTTTCACAAATGAGCCGAATAGGCCGGTCATAATCGAGCGACGCGGCAAACCCCATGTAGAACGTGCCGTTCACGTCAGGCACGCTCCCCCCTGCGTCCGCCGTATTGTTCTTAATCGCTGCGTCGGGTATTCGAGCCGAGAACTCGTTGAACCTCCCCTTGGGATCGGGGCAGCCCGCCAGGAAGAGAAGCACCAGCGAGGTGCTTGACACGCATCCACGGCGAACTCTAATCTCACGACTGCGCATGGTCTACCAATCGCGAGTTTCGGGATCCTTGTCAAGAGTGGCCAAGTCGTGAAGCGCATCTCAACGACAGCGATCTTCTGGGGCTGGGTGCTTCTTCCTCATGCTGCGCTGGCGAGCGGCTTTGTCTCCGCACGCTTTGGGGGCGAGCATGGAGCTCCCATGCAGGACCACCCGACGGCGATTTATTACAACCCAGCAGGGCTCGCGCTGATGTCCGGGACGCGCGTGTACCTCGAGGGGGACGTCCTTTATCGGACGGCGAGCTACACGCGCCCCCCCGAAGCCATTGACCGGATTGTGAGTCCGAGTGAGACCGGTGGGGGTACGCCCGCCGAGGCCGTCTCGGCGAATTCTGGAAAGTCCACCCTCGGGAACCCCGTCGCCGCTCCCTTTGCATCCGTGGTGACTGACTTGGGTAGACCGAACCTTGGGCTTGGGCTTGGGTTCTACGTGCCCTTTGGCGGCGCGGCGACTTGGGACAGGGCGCCGACGAGCTTGGATAAAGGCACGTATCCGGGCGCCGTTGATGGCTCCCAGCGCTGGTTCAGCATCGAAGGGAGCACTCGGGCGGTCTATGTCACCTTGGCGGGTGCCTATCGTTTTACGGGTCCCAAGCTCAGCCTCGGAATTGGACTCAACTACGTCAAGAACGAGGTCGATACCGTACGCGCGCGCAACTCGAGCGGTCGAGATGACCTTATGACGGGGCTCGGCACGTTGCAGGAGGGGCGAAGCCTTCTCGTGGCCGAAGGAACCACCTTCAGCGCGAGCGCCGGGATTATTTGGCAACCGCTCGACAATGTTTGGGTTGGCGCCTCTTACCAGAGCCAACCTGGATTCGGCGAGCTCACCCTCCCAGGAATGCTCACGAACAAGCTCGGCGCCGCGCCAGTAAGCCCGATCGGGGTCGAGATGGTCTATTCGCTCCCCGACGTGTACAGGGCTGGGGTACGCGTGCGACCGACTTCGAAGATGGAGGTTCGGCTCTCGGCCGACTACGTGCGCTGGAGCGTGATGGACAAGCAGTGCCTCCTGGAGAACAATACGCCAAGCCGCGCCTGCATCCTCGATGCGAACGGCGCCGAGGACACGGCGCGAGGCGGCGCGGGAGTGGTGGTCAACATCCAGCGCAAGTGGCATGACGCCATGGGTTTTCGGCTTGGCGGCTCGTACTGGATGTCGCGAGGGCTGGAGATCATGGGTGGGATTGGATACGACGGGAATGCGATTCCCGATGCGACATTGGACCCCACCTTCTATGACATGCCGAAGATTTGGGGGACCTTTGGTTTCCGCACGCTGATGGGCCGCGCGTTGGCCCTCGAGGCCTCGATGCTGCACGCCTTCTACTTCGAGAGGACGACCAACCCACGCCAGAGGCACGACACGGGTGAGTCGATCACCGACTCGCTCCCGTCCCGCAATCCGGACCCCGCCGGTACCTACAATCAATCAATTAGCGGTCTCTTGCTCGCTCTCAACTATTCATTCTAGGGTATTCATTCCAGGGTATTGCCTAATCGTTCGTAACACGGTTACGATATCGGAGCGTGGGTCTCCTTCGTCTCGCCCTTCTCTGCTCGTTGGTCCTACCTTGGTCCCTGGCATGGGGTCAGGGACTCCCGTTTGAACTACCGGTTTCGCGGGGTAACCTTCGCGTCGTATCGGTCGACGAGTTCCTCAAGCCGACCGAGTCGGTCTCGTCGAGAAAAGCGGAGAGTACTCGGGAAACACCCAGCGTGGTCACGGTGATCTCACGAGAAGAGATCATCCGCTCGGGTGCCAGGGATCTGCTCGACGTGCTTCTCCTAGTCCCCGGCTTCTCGTTCGGGGTGGACGTCTGGAACGTTGTGGGGGTGGGCGTCCGTGGAAACTGGGGGCATGAAGGGAAGGTGCTCTTGCTGGTAGACGGGCAAGAGATGAACGAGACCCTTTACTCGACCACGCAATGGGGGAACCGCTTCCCTATCGATCAGATCCAGCGGGTAGAGATCATCCGTGGCCCGGGCTCCGTCGTGTACGGAGGCTACGCGGAGCTCGCGGTGATCAACGTCATTACAAATCATCGCGATCCGAGCGGGGCACTGCAGGGGAGCTTGGTAATCAGCGACCTGGGGGATTCCATAGGGCGACGGAACGTTAGCCTCTCGTACCAGCAGGGGTTCGCGAACGACCTGCACGTGAGCCTCTCAGGCTTTTACGGCGACGGGGACCGCAGCGACAAGAAATACCTCGACCTCTCCGGAACAGAGGACGGTCAATTCTCCTTGGCCGGGAACGCGGATGTAAACCCGATGCAGGGGAACGTGGGCCTTGACTACAAGGACCTGCACCTCCGGTTCATGGCGGAGAACTACAGGAACAGCACGCGTGACGCGTTCGATGCGGCACTCCCCCAGGCTGCGCGCTTCCGCTTCATCACCTATATCGCCGATGCCCAGGTCCAGCTCAAGATCAACGACAAGCTCACCCTGACGCCACGGCTCAATTACAAGCACCAAAAGCCGTGGCAGGTATTGAGCAAGAACGACATTTATTACGACAAGACCGCCGAGCGCTACTTGGCGAGCTTGTCGGTGGATTACACGCCGATCGAGTCGGTGAACCTCATCGGGGGGCTCGAGGGGTTCATCGACTACGCACGCCTGAACGACCTCGAAATCGTCGGTATCCAAACGCTATTTGGCGACAAGGAATCGGTGAGGTATTTCAACCTCGCGTCCTTCGCCCAAGTCCTCTACAAGAGCGCGCTTGCCAATGTCACGGCTGGCGTTCGCGCGGAGTACCATGAGGAGTTCGGCAGGTCACTTGTCCCGCGCCTGGCGCTCACCAAGGCGTTCGGGTCCATTCATGGAAAGCTCCTCTTCAGCCAAGCCTTCCGCGCCCCCGGGATCGAAAACATCAACGCCGGTGATGGCAAGATCAAGCCGGAGACCACCACCGTGCTCGAGGCCGAGGCCGGCTATGAAATCAGCGAGCACATGCAATTGAACCTCAACGTATTCGATATCACGATTAGGGACGCTATCGTTTACGGATACGATGGGGGGGACGTCTATTCCAACGAGGGGGCCACGGGGACCCGAGGGGCGGAGCTGGACTTCCGCCTGAGGCACGAGCGCGGATACGTCGTCTTTGGGTACTCGTACTACTCCGCCGCCGGGAAGAATCATGTCCAGCCGTACGTGACGTCGTCGGAAAGCCGACTTCTGGGGTTCCCTGGGCACAAGGTGACGTTTAGCGAGAACTTCTCATTTCTCAACCATTTCGGCATCAGCCCATCCGCCGTTTTCTTGAGCTCCAGGATTGGGTACCTCTCGGCAGACGAGAACGGGGTCGCGAAGATGTCGAGCACCGAGTCTACCCTGCTCCTCAACCTGTTCCTCTACTATCAGAGCGAAAAAGACCACGGTCTCAACGTAGGGGCGGGAATCTACAATATCCTCGACGAGGACTTCGCCTTCATCCAGCCTTACGCGGCGGGCCACGCCCCGTTGCCCGGGCTCGGGAGGGAGTTGCTGGTCCGCCTGAGCTACACGCTGCCGGTCGAGTAGCTACCCGAACATCATCCGCACAAAGGAGTGGGGGCTGGCGGGTGGTTCACCCGTGAACGTGCCCAGGGCCCCGAGCCGCCCCTCGAGCGAAAACGCCTGGAGATGGATCCGCGCCCGCTCCCCGGCGAAGAACGGCTTCCGGAAGGCGATCTCCGCCCGCCGAGCGAGCAACTTGGTCGCTCGGCCGTGAGCCGCCAGGCGGCGAAGTGCCGCCTCCTCGAAGCTACGAAGAAAGACCAATGAGTTGACATGCTGGTTGGAGTCCGTGTGAACGAGCCCGAAGAGGAGCGGCGCCTCGTCGGGGAGCAGAGTCTCGTCGATCAGCTCCGCCCCCCGCGGAATGGAAATGAGCTGCTCGGCGGGGGCGACGGTCATCCGGGTAGGTGGAACCGCGGGCAACCCCTCCACGTCGAGACGCAGCACCTTCCTCTGGTCCTTCGCTCCGAGCGGCCGCGTGATCACGTGCTCAGCACGTACTCTCCCCACCACCGTAATCTCCCCGGCGTTCGGCGGAGGGGGGCCGTACGTCCGCCCGATGGGAGCGGTGGTCTCGCACCAGATGTTCAAGAGGAGGCGATTCACCTCCCCTCCCCCATCGACGGTGTGGGCGAGCTGATAGCACCCCCGCACCTCAAAGGGCCTCCCCACCGAGACCGGACTGTCACCCCCCTCGATGACGAGCCTGTGGAGGATCGGGAGGACCCCCCGCCCGAGGAGGGTCTTCCACCGAGGGTCGGGGAGGATGAGCTGCTCCCACGCCGTGAGACTCACCCCGAGGGGGAGCGCGGTCAAGATGGCCCGTCCATCCTGGGTGACGTCCTCGTAGCGGAAGCGAGCAGTCACGCTGCTCCACTGTTCCGGCGGAGGGGGTGGCTCTGGGGGGGTGGGGTGCAAAGGCATCGAGGGAGGGAGTCTAACAAGCGGGCCCTCCGTCGGCAATCGAATGTCTATCGAAAGAACGATTGACACAAGGCGTCAGCGTTTTATATTTGTAGGGTCATCAGGCAGGAGCGCCTAATGAAATTAGGTGACGACGAAGAGCTAGAACTCGATGCGATCGATTGGCAGATACTCGATATCCTGCAGCGGGACTGCAAGGTCTCCCTCGCGCAGATCGGCCAGCAGGTGAGACTGTCCCCCCCATCGGTCCTCGATCGCGTCAAGAAACTCGAGGAGGTGGGGATCATCCGCGGCTACCACGCGCATCTGGATGGGAGGCAGCTGGGTCTCGACGTGACCGCGTTCGTCGGTGTCACCGTCGACCACCCCACGTTCATCGAGGATTGCGCCCTCGCGGTCTCCAGCCTGGACGCGGTGCAGGAAATCCACCATGTCACTGGGGAATGGACCCTCCTCCTCAAGATGAAGACCCGGAACACCTCCTCCCTGGAGCAGGTGATTACACAGATTCGATGCATCAAGGGGGTCACCCGTACCGAAACGATGGTGGTGCTTTCGACACAGGTCGAGCGGAGTCAGGTCCCGATCGCGCATCCAAGTGCAACGGGGCGAAGGAAGGGCGGTCGGGCGACGGGGCTGGTGAAACCGGCGAGGCGAGCATGAACAAGGGGAGCGGATCGATGGACGCAGGGGGGGTGGACCGGTGGGCGGAACGGGCTCGCACGCAGGCGCGCGGCCTTTACCGCGAGGAGAACGAGCACGACGCCTGTGGCGTGGGGTTCGTGGTTCGAATTGACGGAACCCGCTCCCATGACATCGTCGAAAAAGGGCTCAAGATCCTCGAGAACCTGGCCCACCGGGGCGCCTGCGGTGCTGACCCCGAGACAGGGGATGGGGCGGGAATCCTCATCCAGGTGCCGCACCTGTTCTTGGCCGCGGAATGCGCCAAGCTTGGGTTCAACCTCCCGAAAGGGGGTGAGTATGGCGTGGGGATGATGTTCCTCCCCGTCGCGGCGAAGGGTCAGGAAGCCTGCGTAGCGCTGACCGAAAGGGTGATCCTCGAAGAAGGCATGCGCCTCATCGGATGGCGTGACGTGCCGGTGAACCCTCAGGCCTGCGGTCCGAGCTCGCGCGCTGTGATGCCTGCGATTCGCCAGGTATTCGTGGGGCGTGGCGACGCCTGCCCCGACGCGGCCGACGAGGATTGCCTCGAGCGGAAGCTCTACGTCGTGCGGAAGAAGATCGAGCGCCTCGCCCGCGAGTCGGGGGTGGCGCCCGCCGACGGGTTCTATATCCCCTCGCTCTCAAGCCGCACCCTCGTGTACAAGGGGCTCCTCCTGCCGGAGCAGATTCCACAGTTCTTTCGGGATCTTGGCGACCCGGGTTTGACAACGGCGTTGGCGCTGGTGCACCAGAGGTTCTCGACGAACACCTTCCCGTCGTGGGATCGGGCCCATCCATACCGGTTCCTCGCCCACAACGGCGAGATCAACACCTTGCGCGGGAACATCAACTGGATGCACGCCCGCGAGACGTTGCTTCGGTCCGAGCTCTTCGGCGACGACGTGGAGAAGCTCTTCCCCATCATTGCCCCGGGGGGGAGCGACTCGGCCATGCTCGACAACGTCCTGGAGCTCCTCGTCCATACCGGGCGCTCGCTCCCCCACGCGATGATGATGCTCATACCTGAGGCGTGGCAGAACCACGCGACGATGAGCGACGCCAAGAAGGCGTTCTATGAGTTCCACTCGTCGCTCATGGAGCCGTGGGATGGGCCTGCCAGCATCGCCTTCACCGATGGGCGGGTCGTGGGCGCCGTGCTCGACCGGAACGGGCTCCGCCCGTCTCGATACGTGGTCACGCACGACGGGCTGGTGGTGCTCGCCTCAGAGGTGGGCGTGCTCGAGATCCCACCGGAGAGCGTCAAGCAGAAAGGGCGCCTCCGTCCGGGGCGGATGTTCCTGATCGATCTCGAGGAGAAGCGCATCGTCGGAGATGAGGAGACGAAGGAGCGGATCGCGGCCCGGAAGCCTTATCGGCAGTGGCTGAACGAATCGCTCGTGCCTCTCGAGGCCCTTCCGGGCGCGGTGGGCCAGGCGGACGAGCTTTCAGCCGAGGGTGTGCTTACCCTGCAAAAGACATTCGGATACACGATTGAAGACCTACGGGTAGTCATGGCACCGATGGCCCTCACGGCACAGGAGGCCATCGGCTCGATGGGTACCGACACGCCGCTCGCGGTGCTGTCGAGCCGGCCCCAGCTCCTATTCCACTATTTCAAGCAGCTCTTCGCCCAGGTGACCAACCCGCCCATCGATCCGATCCGGGAGGAGCTGGTCATGTCTCTCGTGACCACCATCGGATCGGAGAAGAACCTCTTTGCCGAGAGCCCGGACCACTGCCGCCAGGTGCAGCTCAAGTCCCCGATCCTTTCCAACGGGGAGCTGGCCGCCATTCGAGACAATGGCCTCCCGGGGCTGCGTGCCCATTCGCTGTCCATGCTTTACCCCGTGGCGGACGGCGGGCGTGGGCTCGAGAAAGCGCTGGATCGCCTGTGCGCCGAAGCATCCCAGGCCATTGCGGGCGGCGCGGCCCTCCTGATCCTGTCGGACCGCGGAACGAGCCCCGAGCTCGGCCCAATTCCGTCGCTCCTCGCGACTTCGGCCGTGCACCACCACTTGATTCGACAGGGGACACGTACCCGCTGCGGCATCGTGGTGGAAACAGGCGAGCCGCGGGAGATCATGCATTTCTGCCTTCTCCTCGGCTATGGCGCGGGCGCCATCAACCCGTACCTGGCGCTGGACACGGTGAAGAAGCTCGCTCGGGACAAGGAGCTCAAGGACACCGACCCCCACAAGGCCGTGAAGAACTACATCAAGGCGGTGGAAAAGGGGATCCTCAAGGTCATCTCCAAGATGGGGGTGTCCACCCTCCACAGCTATCGCGGCGCGCAGATCTTTGAAGCGATCGGACTTTGCTCGAGCCTCGTAGAGAAGTACTTCACGGGTACCCCGTCCCAGGTAGAGGGGGCGGGCCTCGATGTGGTGGCCCGCGAGGTGACCGCGCGGCACCGCCATGCGTTCGAGGTCTCGCCCGAGCTCGGCCAGGATCTGGACATCGGGGGGCAATACCAGTGGCGGCGTCAAGGGGAGCATCACCTGCTTAATCCGAACACCGTCGCGAAGCTGCAGGATTCCGTGCGGAGGTCGAGTTACTCGACGTTCAAGGAGTATTCCCAGGTCATTAATGATCAGAGCGCTCGCCTGGCAACATTACGAGGCCTTCTCACGTTTAAGGAAACCACCCCGGTTCCGCTCGACCAGGTGGAGCCCGCCGCGAGCATCGTCAGGCGCTTCAAGACCGGCGCGATGTCGTTCGGCTCCATTAGCCGTGAAGCCCACGAAACGATGGCGATCGCCATGAACAGAGTGGGTGGCAAGTCGAATAGCGGCGAGGGGGGGGAAGACCCAGAGAGATATGCCCCCCTGCCCAATGGGGACAGTCGTCGGAGCGCCATCAAGCAGGTGGCCTCTGGCCGATTCGGCGTGACGATTGAATACCTCGTCAATGCGGACGAGCTGCAAATCAAGATTGCCCAAGGGGCCAAGCCGGGCGAAGGGGGGCAGCTTCCCGGGCACAAGGTAGACGAGACCATTGCCCGGGTCAGGCACTCCACGAAAGGGGTCGGGCTCATCTCGCCACCGCCGCACCACGACATCTACTCCATCGAGGACCTGGCGCAGCTGATCCACGACCTCAAGAACGCCAATCCTCGCGCCCGCGTGACCGTGAAGCTCGTGGCTGAGATGGGGGTGGGAACCGTGGCCGCTGGCGTGGCCAAGGCAAAGGCCGACCTCGTCCTCATCAGTGGTCACGACGGTGGTACCGGCGCCTCGCCCCTCACCTCAATCAAGCATGCGGGAACGCCGTGGGAGCTCGGCTTGGCCGAGGCACAGCAGGTTCTCGTCATGAACGGCCTCCGCGGGCGGATCAGCATTGAGGTGGACGGGCAGCTCAAGACAGGCCGAGACGTGGTGATCGCTACCTTGCTCGGCGCCGAGGAGTTCGGCTTTGCCACCGCGCCCCTCGTCGCGATGGGCTGCATCATGATGCGCAAGTGCCACCTGAACACCTGTCCGGTAGGGATCGCCACGCAGGATCCGGTGCTCCGAAAGAAGTTCGCCGGCAAGCCGGAGCACGTGATCAACTTCATGTTCTTCGTCGCTGAAGAGGTGCGGGAGCTCATGGCCCAGCTCGGGTTCCGCACCATGGAAGAAATGGTCGGGCGCGTGGACATGCTCGACGTCCGCCGAGCCGTGGACCACTGGAAGGCCTCGGGTATCGATCTTGCCCGGATCCTCTACAAGCCTGAACCCGTGGACGGCACCCCCCTGCGGTGCACCCTGACCCAGGACCACGGGATTGAAAAGGCGCTCGACCATGAGCTCATTGCGCTGACGAAGGACGCGATGGAGAGCGGGCGCAAGACCGAGCTCTCCCTGCCCATTCGGAACGTCCACCGCACGGTCGGCACCATGCTGTCGAGTGAGATCGCTCGGCGTTACGGCAACGCGGGGCTCGCCCCAGACACCGTTCAGGTGCATTTCAGGGGCTCTGCAGGGCAGAGCTTTGGCGCGTTCTTGGCGCATGGCGTGAGCTTCCGCCTCGAAGGGGACGCCAACGACTACCTTGCCAAGGGGCTTTCTGGCGGGCGGATTGTCGTGTTCCCCCCCAAGGAATCGCTGTTCCGGGCGGAAGAAAACGTGGTCGTCGGCAACGTAGCGCTCTATGGCGCCACCGAAGGGGAAGTCTTCATCCGCGGGGTTGCAGGGGAGCGATTTGCGGTGAGAAACAGCGGCGCCACGGCCGTGGTCGAGGGGATTGGCGCCCACGGCTGTGAGTACATGACGAAGGGGCTCGTGGTGGTGCTCGGGGAAACAGGACGAAACTTCGCGGCCGGCATGAGTGGAGGAATCGCCTACGTTTTGGATGCGAGCGGCGATTTTAGGGTCCGCTGCAACACAACCATGGTGGACCTCTTTCCGGTGAACGAACAAGAAGACCTCGAGGCGCTCGAGGCGCTCATCGCAAGGCATGCCGAGTACACCGGTAGCAACGTAGCGCGGCGCATCCTCGGGGAGCCTGACCGCTGGCTGGGCAAGTTCGTCAAGGTCTTTCCGACCGAGTATCGCTTGGTCCTCGAAAAGCAGCGCGAGCAGCGCGACGAGAGCGCGCCCAAGAGGGCGGTGGGCTAGGCCATGGGAAAGATCACCGGTTTCTTGGAAATCCCTCGCGAAACCCCAGCCGCAAGGCCAGTCGAGGAGCGCCTCAAGGATTGGTGTGAGTTCGAGGGGAAGCTCCCCATCGCCAAGCTGCAGGAGCAAGGGGCTCGCTGCATGGACTGTGGGGTACCGTTCTGTCATTCCGGGTGCCCGCTGGGGAACCATATCCCCGACTGGAACGACCTGGTGTATCGGGGGAAATGGCGCGAGGCGTTCCAGCGACTTCAGGCGACCAACAACTTCCCGGAATTCACCGGAAGGGTGTGCCCTGCCCCTTGTGAGGAAGCCTGTGTCCTGAACATCAACAATGACCCGGTCGCCATTAAGCTGATCGAGAAGAACATCATTGACCAGGCATTCAGCGAGGGGCTGGTCGGACCGATGGGCCCCACGCAACGCTCTGGAAAGCGAGTGGCCGTCATAGGTTCCGGACCTTCCGGCCTCGCTTGCGCGCAACAGCTCAACCGCGCAGGCCACCTGGTAACGGTTTTCGAGCGCGCTGACCGACCTGGAGGGCTCCTGCGCTACGGGATTCCCGACTTCAAGCTCCAGAAGTCCCAACTGGACCGCCGCCTGGACCTCATGACCGCCGAGGGGGTGACGTTCCAGGTGAACACCCACGTAGGATCGGACACCCCTTTAGGAGCGCTCCGCAGGCAATTCGACGCTGTGGTCCTCACGGGGGGATCGACTAGACCAAGGGATCTCCCGGTACCGGGGCGCGAGCTCCAAGGGATCCATTTCGCCATGGAGTTCCTCGAGCAGCAGAACCGACGGGTCGCCGGCGACTCCATCGACCCGCTGACGAGCATCACAGCGACGGGCAAGCGGGTGGTGGTGCTTGGTGGTGGGGATACGGGCTCGGACTGCGTGGGAACCGCCAACCGCCAGGGAGCGGCCTCGGTGCATCAGTGGGAGTTGCTCGCTCGCCCCCCCGACAGACGGACCGATGAGATGCCTTGGCCCAACTATCCGATGATCCTCCGCACGTCGTCGTCGCAGGAGGAGGGGGTAGAAAGGCGCTACGGCGTGTTGACGAAGACCTTCTCGGGCGAAGACGGGGTGGTCAAGAAGCTCCATGCGATCCAGGTGGAGTGGGAGCGCAAGGATTCCCGGCCTGTGATGCGTGAGGTCCCGGGCAGCGAATTCGAGTTGGACGTCGACCTGGTTCTCCTGGCCATGGGTTTCCTCGGGCCCGAACAGAACGGCATGATTAGGGAGCTCGGGGTGGCCTTGGATGCGCGTGGAAACGTGACCACTTCAGGCTTCATGACCAGCGTGCCCGGCGTTTTTGCCGCTGGAGACATGCGGCGTGGGCAATCGCTGGTCGTCTGGGCAATTTGGGAAGGTCGCGAAGCGGCAAGGGCCGTGGACGAGTACCTGATGGGGAAGTCCCTGCTCATGTCCACTCCAGCGCCACTTGTGGGGTAGTCACCAGTCCTCCTGGAGCCTGGGGCCCCGGGCGGACCACGCCAAGGTTCCGTGTTTCCATCGCATTTCAATGGCATGGAGCCTGCTTTTTCCTGCTCTGCTTGCGGTTCAAGTTCAGAGTTCTAGAGGGTCCCGACCACGGCGTAGAAATCTCGGCGGCGAGCGACCTGTTCCTGATCGGATCAGCGGAAGGGAGTCACCTTCGGTTGACCGATCCGGCGGTCTCCCCGCATCACTGCGCCATCATGGTGACCCCCAAGGGTTTCTTGGTCCGTGACCTCGGCAGTTCTAGGGGGACTGAGATCGGCAACGTGCGGGTGGAAAGCGCGTACATCTCTTCGGGGGCCGTCATGGCGGTGGGGGGAAGCTCCATCTACTTTGAGGTCCTCGCCGAAGTGCAAGAGGAGCCGGCTCTCGTGAGCGACCGCTTTGGAGACGTGGTCGGCCAAAGCCCAGCCATGCGGCGCATCCTCGGTCTGCTTCCCAGGCTGGCTGCCTGCGATTGCACGGTGCTCGTCGAGGGCGAGACGGGCACCGGCAAGGGGCTCGTGGCGGAGGCAATCCACCAGCACGGGCCACGCGCGGACGCTCCCTTTGTGGTGGCCGATCTGGGTGCCATGCCAAAGAACCTGATGGAGGTCGAGCTTTTCGGGCAGGTCTTCGAGGCTGCTCGGGGCGGGACCGTATTTCTAGACGAAATCGGCGAGCTTCCCCTGGAGCTGCAGCCAAAGTTACTCCGGGTCCTCGACAAGCGGAAGCTCGCGATCGACCTCCGCGTGATTGCCGCTACGAGCCGCAATCTCCGCGAGGAAGTTCAAAAGGGTACGTTCCGTGCCGACCTGTACCACCGCCTGAACACCGTGAACCTGCGAATTCCGCCCCTGCGCGAGCGACTGGAAGACATCCCGTTGCTCGTCGCCCATTTCTACCCAAGGCTCAATCCCAAAGCGGATCGCGTTCCGCTCGCCAATCTCTTGGCCGCCATTCCTCGCTCCGAGTGGCCCGGGAATGTCCGCGAGCTGCGCTGCACGGTGGAGCGCGCCATGCTCCTCGGCGATTTCCCCGCGAGCGGCGAACGATACGAAAAGGCCCTGTCCTTCCGCGAAGCAAAGAGCAAGGTGGTCGAGAGCTGGGAGCGCGGCTACCTACGCGAGCTGATTCGACGCAACGGCGGCAACGTGTCGCGGGCGGCACGCACGGCCAAGATGAACCGGAATCACCTGACCGCGCTTCTCAAGCGCTATCGCGTCGTCGCAACGAACGACTAACACTACTGCGTCAACCGCATGATCAGCTGCCGAGGGGCTGAATACCGTCGCGAAGAAAGCTGGATCATTTCGATCACTTAGCGGTTTTCTCGTCGAGAAAGTTGGACCGACCGGCGATCCGTGGTTCCTACTGGACATGGA
>JACQUZ010000112.1 GCA_016210055.1 Deltaproteobacteria bacterium
CCCCCGCCTCCACCCAATGGACTCTCGCCTGTAGAGCAGGAGCTCTTCGATCTAATCAACCAAGAGCGCGTCGCGCGCGGTCTTGGACGGGTCGTCCTGCGCGAGGACCTCATCTGCGCGGCCAAGCGCCACTCGCACGACGTCGGAACGATCCGCAAGTGCACCCACACCGGGAGTGATGGCACGGGCCCCGGTGACCGGGTCGCCGCGTGCAATGGCAGCGGCTGGTCGGGCGAGATCGTCGCCTGCGGTCACGGAACGCCGCGGGCCGCAGTGGACGGCTGGATTGGAAGCCCCGGGCACAACGCCATCATGTTCACCGCTGGCCAGCGTGAAATCGGCGTGGGCATGTACAACAATTACTGGACGGCGATTTTCGACCGATAGATGTTGCGCTTCAGCGGCCTGCCACACCGACTCCTGAACAGTCGGTCAATCTAATCCCGATCCGTGGACGCACGAGTTCGTGAGTGGACCGGGCGTAGCCCCTGCCAAGGCATGCGGGGCTGGCATGGTGTGCTCCATGGCCGAGGGAGCCGACACCGGCGCGTGTATTCCGAGCTCCTGAGCCTATTCACCGCAGTCGAGGCACGCCCACTCGACGATGCCGTCTCCGGTTCCAAAGCGCTCCATCGTGTATTTCTCGATGTCGATCAGGAACCCGGTTTCCCCGCTGTTTTCCGTGCAACAGCCATCGCAATCGGAATCGGAACACATGTCATAAACCGTCACGTCGATCTGCTTTGATCCTTGGCGAAGGCGCAAGGTCTTGAGCTTGTACTTGTCGGCATCTTTCGAGTGCACAGCTGCGATGTTGTGGCTCTTGACCCACTCCTCGGTCTGCTTGCCGTCCACGAACGCGAACTGGCCGGCCCATTGGCACCCGTTGTACTTCACGCATTCTTCGCTGCCAGGGTCGGGGTAGGAAGTGTAGTTCGTGAGGTTTGCCTTTCGGTAGAGGAGGTTGTCATTGCCGCCGGCGTCGACACGGCCGCCGGCGTCGGCTCGGCCTGCCGCGTCTGGGCTTCCGCCTGCATCGGCTCTTTCGCTGGCGTCGGCTCGTCCGCTGGCATCTGCCACGCTCCGGGCATCCGCCGTGCTTCGAGCATCGACCGCAAGGCCACCGTCGGTTGCACCCTTCCCATTCGCCCCACCGCGGCCCGGGGAAAGCTCCCCCACACAACCCGCTGTGAGAGCGAGGCCAAGGGCCAAGAGCGGAACCCAACCCCCCTCCCGTCGCCACGCTGGCTGCGCGCCAGCCCGACCCGTCACTCGCCGGCTATCGCCGGCGGGCAAGAGAAATTCGGAAAGCTCCCTCGGTCGTGGACATTGAGCCCACTCCCTCGTCGTGCCTTGCGAGCCGGGCTGCTCGCTGGCGCCTGGCTCGGTCAGGGATTCTGGGATCCGCTCTAAGGCAGAGAAAAGCGTCCGACAGGGAATCGCCATGGCTGGGCCTTGGTTGCAATGGGGATGCCGCGCCTAAACCATTGAAATGACGCCTATGGAAACCGAGAAATGGGGTCGGCACCCCCACTCTTGACGGGCGCAGGCCTACTTGCGACGCACGTCCACGTCGGCCTCGCCCGGCATGGCGAGGAACGGCTCCATGATAGCCTGGCCCCTTCGAAAAACGCTTGTGAGGGAAAAAGATGAAAAGGCCTATCCTACTCGCGCTGGTGGTCCTGGCCGGCTGCGGCTCGGTCTCGACGGAGCAGAAGAGCATGGACGCTTCGGTTTTCTTCGATTCGAGCCTCCCCGATGCGAGCATTCATGATTCAGGCTTGGACATCGACTCCAAGTCACCGGATTCGGAGGTGCCTGACGCCCACGGGCTCGACGTAGGCTGCGTCCCGCAGCCCGAGGCCACGACGTGCAGCCGTCGGTGTGGAGAGGTGTTCGACAACTGCGGACGCAAGGTGGAATGCTCCGCCCAAAACGGTGGCATCTCGTGCTCCCAGTTCGAGACCTGCGGCGGAGGCGGGATCCCCAATGCGTGCGGCTGCACCCGACACGACGAAAACGCGACGTGCCAAGGGAAGTGCGGTGACGTCGTCGATAACTGCGGTGTGAAGGTCAACTGCACCAGCGCCAACGGTGGAGTGACCTGCACGGGAACCGGGGTGACGTGTGGGGGCGGCGGGGTCGCCAACGAGTGCGGCTGCACGTCCGAGCCAAGCTCAACCACCTGCGCCGGGAAGTGTGGCGTGGCGAAGAACAACTGCGGGAAGGACGTGGATTGCGGAACCTCGCAGTGCACCGGGACCGGTGAGACTTGCGGCGGGGGCGGCGTCCCGAACAAGTGCGGCTGCAAGCCGCAGCCACTCTCGGTGACCTGCCAAGGCAGGTGCTACAGCGCGAGCTACTGCGGCGGGAATGAGTACGAGGTCTGGAGAGACAACTGCGGCAATCCGGTCGATTGTGGGACCAATCATTGCTCTGACGGTCAGGTCTGCTGCAGCCCCTGCAACGTCTGTGGGAGTGGTCCGTACTGCACTCAGCAGTGCGCCTCCTATTGTCCCTGAGTCTCTCACAAGTAATCGGCAAGCCTGCCCTCTCCTGCCCAGCGCTCAAGGGCCGTCCAGATCCGGCCAGTGCGCTGCGCCGGCACCGTGACGTTTTCCACGGCAGCCGGTCCGAGCCTGTCCTTGAGCTGCTGCAAGTAAAGGCTCCTCGGCATGACGGACGTGCCGTGCGACTCCCAAAGGCCGAACGGCTCATCGGGTGCCCAGTTTCCTTCCGCACGCTTGCCGACACAGCCCACGGCGTAGTTCATTGCCCCGGTCGGTGCGTCGGCGATGATTTCGCTGGCGACGGCGTTCCAGAACAGCGTCTGGGCGCCGGCCCACCCGTGGCCACTCCCCGAGTCTTCGCGGTTCTGAACTTTCAGGCTCCCGGCTTGGATGTTGTCGAACAGAAGGCCAGTCGCCCACCGGTGATGCGGACCATCGTCGGCATGGTTCTCGACCGCCAGGGAGTCGAGCCACGCGTGTGGGCCGGTGACGCGCGCACCGGTCACGAAGTTGTGCCGGCCATGCCGAGCAAAGCAGCGCTGGAACAGGTTGCCAACACCACCGTTCACCGCGAAAGGATAGCGGCGGCCGCCCGTGATCTCGGACTTGGGGTCCAAGCACGCGACTTCCTCGACAGTGTTGAAGCTCGCCTGGCCCTCAATCACAACCGCGTTGTTGCCGAAGTACCGCGTGGTGACGCGCCGGACCCATGAGTCGGTGACGCGCGACAGGCGGATCCCCGTCCACGCGTGGTTCTCGTCGGTCTCACTCTTGAAAACCGACTCGAGACGGAGGTCTTCCACCCCGCACTGGTTGATGCGGCCGGTCACTTGGGCCTTGGTGACGGCCCCACCGCCGTATTGGTCCTCGATCGTGTCTACGAGCGGAATGTCCACCGTGAGGGTGTTCCCGGAAATGGCGGTGATGCGGCGCTCGTGGCCGATGGTGTAGCTGGAGGTCGTCCAACCCCACTGCCCCATGCCGAGTGCGTCGATCCAAGACTGGTTCGGCGTCCTTACGACAACGACCGCGTCACCGACGGCGAACTTGGATGCCGATTGCACATCGAAGGTTCGCGACCCGACGGCCACGAACTTGGTGGTGATGCGGGTACGGGTACCGCTCACCTCGCCCAAGCCCGAGCCGGTGCCGGTTACTTCAAGCAGGGCGTACTGCTTGGCTGCCGTGGCCACGAGCACAGAACCTCCTGCACCCTGCCCCTCGCCACGGAGCACCACGCCGCTGGCGCGGATGTAAAGGGTGTCGCCCACCTCGTACTTGCCTGCCTTGAGCAACACGGCGCCCCGGAACCCATGCGGCCCGACCGGGCGCGCCGCCACCTCGTCGATCGCAGCCTGCAGGCGCGCCCGATCGTCACCGTCCCCCGGGCTTACCGTGTGCACGACCGGAACGTCGGGGATCGCAACGCCTCCACCGCGGTACCCGGCATGCGAGAAGTCCGGCAGGACATTGACCGCATTCCGCTGGTCTCGATTCGCGTACAGGCCGTAGCGAAGCTGTCCACAGGCGCCGAGGGTGGCGAGGGGAGGAGCAGTGCCCGTCACGTTGGCCTCGCATTTCCCGGCGCAGCAGATCGCACCCGGCCCGCACGCGTTGCCGCATTCTCCACAATGGTCCCGGTCGTTCTGCAGGTCCCTGCAGCCCGATGCCCCGCATTGCTTCTGACCCTGGTCGCAGATCGGCCCGCCTGCGTCGTTGCGGCCCGCGTCTCCGGTCCTGGCGTCCGCGCCACCGTCTGCAGCGCCATCGCTAGCCCTGGCTCCATCCGGGATATCGACGTCCAAGTCACCGTCTGGAATAGCGTCGGCTTGGTTGGAGCATGCTAGCTGAAGGCCAGCAGGAACCGAGGCGCAAAGGACGACGACCAGGGCAAGAACGAGGCTGCGTGCGCTCGGGGATCCGGCCATCACCTGGTCGAGCTGCAACCGGTGAGCCATCCTGGTCCCGCGGGGAGGATCATTGATTTCTCGCACTTACCTCGCAGTTCGGCCGCGTCTCCGGCGACCCTCCCCCCTCTTCGCGAGGTCTCTGGACCAGGCGTTCTCAAGTACTGCTCGGTGACTCCTACTGCCCCAGGATTTTCATCGCTGCCGCAACCACCGGATCTCGACGCTTGAAATGCGATGCGTTGACCTCGACATCGGGCAGTATTCCTTCTCCCTCCAGAGGGGAACCATCGGCCCGCATGGCTTTCCACGACGGCAAGTACACGACAACGCCATTGCCCAGGTCGACCGGTTGAGGGTTCCCGGAGGCGCCGCGCGACCTGGCGCCGACGAGCTTGGCCCCCGCTGCCCTCATCATGAGGAGGAACGCTTCGGCGCTGCTCATGTTGGCGGGCCCCATCAAGACCACGACCTTTCCTGAATAGCTGCTCCCCGGCGACGCAGGTTCCAGGGCTCGACTGTGCGGCCCCGAGAACCCCAAAGGAGCTGTCGCATCGCGAACGACATGCTTCGCGTAGACCACGGGCCGGGAGATGAAATGCGCGGCTACGCTGCGGGCCAGCCTCTCGTCGCCGCCTCTGTTCGATCGCACGTCGATCACAAGACGGTCCATGCCTTTCAGGTCGTCGAAAGCCTCATGGAGCGACTTATCGAAACCCACGCAAGCGTGCTTGTCGAAGCTTCGAACTTCGAGGTATCCCAAGCCAGCGCCGAATCGCCCGGTTGAAAGGCATGGGCCGCGCTCCTTGGCCTCCGAAAGGAGGCGACGTCGGGTTGCCCCGTCATAATTCGCCGTGATCGCCGCGCTGTGCGTGGCAATGCGTTCTCCCTCAGCCTCGAGCCAGATGTGAACGTCACGTGCATGGCCGAGAAGCCGTGCGGCGATGCGTGCGGTCGCCGCGGGGTTTTGCTCCTTTCTCGTGCCCGCTCCCCCTCCATCGCGCTTGCCCCGCGTTCCCGACGACAATGTTCGAAAGCGGATAAGATACGGTGCAGCCGGCGCCCCCGTCTTGCTCTTGAAGTTACGGTGGTTCGGGCCGTTGATGCCGACACGGTAGTCGTGACCAGGCTCGAGGTGCACAGGCAGCACGCACTCGCGGGCACCGTCCCAGCGCGGCTTGCCTCGCACGCGGGGGAAGGTAGGTCCACCTCCCGTCCAGGAGTACGAAGACGGATCCATGTCCTGGTCGAAGGTGACCCGGATCTCTTGCATCGATGGGTCAACCTGCGCCCCATCCGTCGGCACGGTAGCGACGACCTTCGGAGGCTGCGCCTGCGCTCGTGTTGGCACGGTGGTCCAGGCCGCCGTGACGACGGCAAGGGTAAGCCAGGGTGTCCGCGTCATGGGTCGACGTATATGGGGATGGCAACAGAAAGGCAACTCGAGCGGTCGACTTGAACCTCTCTGCACGAGCGCGGTAAGCCGGACCGGGAGCGCGGCCAGCTCGTCCCGCGGGTGCGCAGCGGGTTCGGCTGGATTACGCCGGATGCCGAGCGTTTCTTCCAGCAGTAAGACGCTCTGCCAACGACTTGGGGCCTGATCGATTAGGCCCCAAGTCCTGGGCGCTGGACGCAGGCTCTAGGCCCCAGGCCTGCTTCTTTCCTGGCAACTCGCAGGCTGCCTCTCCGCCGGTTCCCCCTTTTTCGACCGCGCGGCCGAAGCACCATCCAATTCCTGGCCATCGCTCACGACCGACGCAGGCCCGGCTACGCGCGCGCGGTGAAGCGCTGGCCGAGGTCCCGAACAGGCACAGGTCCCAACCGGTCGCCTTCAAGAGCCGCAAAAAAAAACCGGGTCGTCGACTCGGTTGGTGCCAGCCATCGACAGACTACAGATTCTCGGCACGTGCGGATTTTCTACCCTCTCCACCCGCTCGCGGGTCAGACCCTGGCGATTCGCGAGCGGCGTCGCGGGCCGCCGCCGACCTA
>JACQUZ010000019.1 GCA_016210055.1 Deltaproteobacteria bacterium
CGCCGCGAACGGGCTCCAGGCGCACGGGATCATGGTGGTCGCGAAAGTAGGCAGCGGCTTCCTTCCTGGGGAAACCGAGGAGGTGGAGCTCGTCCCACCCGCGGGGCCCTGGATCGTCGTCGAGGACGCGGACGACGAACACTTGCCCGTCACGACCTCGAGTCCAGCGTACCTGATCCTCGAGGTACGACAGGGCGTTGTCTTTTCCTCGCGAGCCGACGTGGAACGCCAGCGGGAACACGCTGATGTCCCGCTCGTCGTAGAAGCCGATGTACTCGTCCCAGTCGTGCCCTGGGAAGACGACGAGGTCCCCGCTCGACACGAGCCCGTCGACCGCCCGCGCCTTCCAGCGTGCGGTGATCTCTGCCTTCCCCGGGATGACGGCGGTGACGAGGTTGACGATCGCAAGGTACGCGACGAGATGCATGCCCATGCGCGTGGGGCGACTCGCCTGGAGAGCAGCGGCGACGAGCAGCCAGAAGACAGGGAGGACGAAGATCCATCGCTCGGAGTCGTCGCCAAAGAACAGGATTCCGATGACGATGTAAGGTGCCGCCCAAGCGATGAGCATCGCGAGCGGGAGCCTGGGCAGGGAGCGCGCGCGAAACGCCACGAGGCCGCACCCAATCCCGAGAGGAACGAGGCCGAAGAGAAACTGCCCGAGGGTGACGGAGATGTCCGCTTCGTGGACGTTGGGAGCGAACACGAGGGCCTTGGCGAATCCATGGATCGCACTGGTCAAGTTGTAGGGGCGAAAGAGGTAGACGAATCCGTGTCCAGCGCCCCGAAACCAGGCCCACGCTTCAGGCGGTGACTGCCCGTTTTTCACCATGGCGACCCACGCGTGCGCCATGACGACGACGAGGAGCGGCACGACGCATGCGACCGTCGCCATGGCAAGGCGCCTGCGGAGAGCGATCGCGACTCCCTTGCTGGGCCATCCGACGCCGACCGCCACGCAAGCGAGAAATAGGAGGTTGGTCACGTGAACGAATGCGCTCGCGGTGGCGAGGAGGACGATCCACGCCAGGCGGGCCAGAGCGGGCCTCGCGCGGAACGCGCACAAGGCGAGGAACGTGGAATAAACCCCGAGCGCCGCCAGGGCGTAGGTTTCCACGTCTGCCGCCTGCACCCAGTAGCCATGGGATAGGGCGAGCCCCAATGAGCCGAAAAGGGCGCTCCGCTTGTCGCTGATGAGCATGCCCATGGCAAGGTACACGCAGAGGACGCCCAGGGCGCCCGCGAGCGCGTTGACCAAGCGGGCAGCCTCGACGAGATGGCGGGGGCATAGGTACATCAAGAGCTTCAGCAGCGGCAGGTACAGAAGGTGCCCTGGAACTGGCGCCGAGTCGGCGCGCGCGGCGCGGACGTACCCGACACCATCGCCATTGATGACGGCGGGCGCGGAGAGCGCGTAGAGCGCGAAGAGCACGAAGAGCAGAAGGAGCCATGGAAGGGAGCGGCGCGACATCGGAGGCGGGGATTCTACAGGCGCAAGCGGTAGCCCAGGGTGACGACAAAACCGAGCGCGTTCCCTTCCACGCGGGTGGCTGGATCCAGGCGAGCGTCCATGTAACGCACATCCGCGAGCCACTCGCCTTGATCTCGCCCGAGGACAACTCCAGCTCCTGCCTGAAGCACGGGCGCCGTCGCCGATGCCCTGCGCCGGTTTTCGGCCTGCTCAAACCAAGAGATCGCGTGCACCGCGCCGATGCCCACGCCCGCATCGACGGCGAGACGCTCGCCGAAGGGGAACCGCAAGCGCACCGCCGCCGCCGCCGAGAGCTGGAACAAGGTTGCGGAGACGGTCTTGTTTCGATACTCACCCGCCCGTCCGAGCAAAGTGGTGAGCTCGAAGGCCAGGCCCAGCATGCCTCCACCCTTCTTGATGGGGAGCATGTAATGGCTGGCCAAGAGCGCCGACTTGGCCGGGCCCATCGCCGTGGCCAGGCCCGCCCGGATGCCGAGGGATGGCCGCATGCCCAGAAGGGGATGGCGTCTCTCGAGAATCGGTGGGGGCGGGGGCGGAGCAAGGCGCGGCGCCTCGAGAACGATGGTGGTTTCGCCGAGGACCTCTTCTCCGGACGCGAGGGTTACGTGCGCATTGCCTTGCGAGCCGAGCGGCGCCCACGCGTGCACGTCCCAGCGCCCTCCTCCGACGGCCTTTACCTGCCTCACCTCGAGAGGTGCTCCGCCCACGCGCGCTTCGAGACGCTCGGCCGGATCGCGGGGCGTGCCGTCGGGGCGGATCGCAAAGAGGGAGATCGTCGCGCTATTCCCCGCGAGAAGCGTGGACGGGGCGATGACCAGCGACGTGGCAAACCCGGACTTGGGGAGCGGCAACTCCCTCGTGGTGCGACGCCCCTTGTGGTCCACTGCATGGACCATCGCTGTGGCCACTCCGGGGGGGACCTCGACGGGAACTTGCGCTTTCCCCTGCGAATCTGCCACCACGGGGCCGAACTGCTTGTTCCCGATCTCCACGGTCACCGCGGCACCTTTCGACGTCTGGGTGGGGAGCACGCCTCGCCCAACGAGGATGATGACCGCATGCCCCCGCGCCTCGCCTCCGCCCTCGAGTGGAACCACGGCCGCGACAATGGCCACTCCAGGCGACCTGCGACCTTGCGACGAGTAAATACCGGAAGTCGTCCCGCCGAGCTGGGTCAAGAACCGCGCGGGCCCCGACGCATGGCCCGTAGCGGGCCGTGCACGGATGGGCGTGGTCGCCGTGCCGTCGAGGAAAAGGACCGATGAGTCGACCTCGACCACCGCCGGCACGAGGGTCGCCGCTTTCTTGGCGCCATCCTCGGCCCACGCGAGCCGCGCTCCGAGCAAGAGGAGTACGAGAAGACCGGCTTTCACGCTATTCCCCTGGGTTCCTCGTTGCCTGAAGCGTCACGCAGAAGGCCGTCCTAATCGGCCGTGGCCAGGGCGCGAGCCGCTCGACCTGCTCCTCGTCGCACAGCTCCACGCATCCGTCTACCGCGCGGGCCAGTTCCCGCACGATCACCAGGCCCAGTCCAGTTCCACGAGCGAGCCCCTTGGTCGAGAAGTATGGCTGAAACAACTTGGCGCGGACCTCCTTCGGGACCCCTTTGCCCTCGTCACCGACGTAAAGCCTGACCAAAGCGTCTTCCAGGACGGCTCGGACCACAACCCCGCCCGGATGGCCTCGTTCTTCCACGGCATCAATGGCGTTGACTACCAGATTGAGAAGAATCTGCTCCAAGGTATCGGGAGGTACCCGCACGCGCGGCAGGGGGGCAGGAATCTCCAAGTCCAAGGAGACCCGTGGGCCGAGCCGATATCCAACGAGGGCGGTCACTTGCCGGGCGGCGCGTCCAATGTCCGCCGAGTCTTCGTTCCCTGGTGGGAGCACCGCCCCACCGCGAAACGTCGTGAACAATCGTGCCATGCGCTCGGCCTGCTCTTGTATCAGGATGGCCTGCTCCGCGACAGCTTGCGGATCGCTCGCCCCATCCCGGATGAACTCGGCGAGCGCCTTGATGGCGAGCACGGGCTGACGGAGCTCGTGATTGAGCTTGGACGACGCCCGACCGATTTCGGCGAGCTTCGACGTGGCCACCGCGAGCTCCCGAAGCCGCGCCGTCTCCTCGTCGAGCTCCTTGAACTCCTTGCTGATGGCATGCGACAGGGCCAAGAGGTCTTCCGAGGGCGGCTGTTCCCTCACCGCCTCATCCAACCGGTCGAGGAGCTCCCTCCAGGCCCTCATGGATTCCTCTTCTTCCGCGGCCGCTTGTCATCGCCCTCGCTGCCCATGGGGTCAAACATGCGCGTTGCGTCTGCGTCGAGGGGCGGGCCCTTCGTGTTGACGAGGATCTGACCCTTGAGCTCGCGGGTCTTGCCGTCGATTCCTTCGGCGAGGACCGCCACTCGGTTGTCCCCTTCGCGCAGGACGATCTGGGCTTCAAAAGTGCCGTCGTCCTTCACGAGGGCGAGTTGGCCATTGACGAGAACCTGGGTTCCCGGGGTCGCCTTCCCGCGAAGGTTGGCTTTGACCGAGACGACCTCGTCGGTGGGCCAAGCCACCCGCAAGAACACGTCGTCGGGAATCGGCACGGGATCGCTCGGCTTCCCTCCGAGCGGCACGTGCGCCTGGGTACGCTCTGGGACCGTCACGGTGTTCCCTTGGGCGAGGACCTTCACCGCTCCGGTCTCAGAAGCCACGGTCACCGCCCCTTTCTGGTCCGTGTACACGGTGAAACGACCTCCACCGGCCCCAACGGCTTGCGCTCCTTGGGAGCTGATCTGCAATCGCTCCGTTCCGGGCGCGGCCGCTGCCCGCACCTTGCCGCGGGTCAGGGTGAGCTCCGTGACGGTCTTCTCGAGCTTATCGACCTCGAGCTCGACGCGTTCCCTCAGGGCGAGCTCGTCGCCTGTTTCGGCCCGCAGGATGGCCCGACCGTCGGGGCCGGTCCGGATGGACTGGTCGGTGCCAAGGCGATCCCCCTTGGTCGCAGCCGTCCAGGTGTCCGTCCTCTTGATTTCCACCTGGCCGGCGACTTCGGTCATTTCAAAGGAAATAGGGAGCGGCTCCTTGACGGGTGCGGGCGTCGGAACGGTGGGCACTTTGGCCGCCGAGACGACTGCGGCGGGCGCAGGTGCGGGTACGGCTGGCGCGGGCATCAGGAACTTGCGGTACGAAAGCCACGCCAAGCCCAAGACCACGAAACACGCGCCGACTAGCACCAAGGCCCGCTTCATGTTCATTCCAGGTGCGAAGGTCCGCTCGGGACCGGGAAGGTCACGGTGAAGCTCGCACCTTGGCCGACTCTTGAATCGACCAAGATGGTTCCTCGATGATCCTCAACGATCTTGTGCACCAGCGTGAGCCCCATGCCGAGCGATGTCCAATTGTGCTTGGTGGTGAAGAAGGGATCAAAGATCTTGTCGATGATTTCGGGAGCGATTCCCCGCCCGGTGTCGGCCACGCGGAGCGCCACCAGGCGTGGATCCGGCACGAACGTCGAAAGCATCAAGCGTCCGCCCTCTGGCATCGCGCGACGGGCGTTGGTGATAAGCTCGACGACCGCCTCCTGCAGGCGGACCGGAGCACCACGGAGGGCCGGCGGCGGCTGGTGGTATTGCCGGTCCACGACCACGTTCCCCTTGCGGAGCTCTTCGAAACCGACGAGCTCCACGGCGTCCTCGATGATCCTGTTCAAGTCGACGGTGGCGAGCTCCTGCCCGGTTTCTTTCTGGGCAAGGCGGTGCAGGTTGGTCACGATCTTGCGGATGCGCTGGGCCTGGGCCTCGATTTCCTGGGCAAGGGCGTATCCATCCGACGACGGGGGAAGGTCCATGGCAAGGATCTGCGCCGCACCCAGGACTCCTGTGAGGGGATTGTTGATCTC
>JACQUZ010000118.1 GCA_016210055.1 Deltaproteobacteria bacterium
GAGCGGAAGAAAGCCCACCCTATCTTGCGATTCGTGCAATTCCACGATGTCGTTCGACGAGCTGTTTGACAGGTACTTCGCGTTCGTTCTGGACAAGTAGGGCTCGCACTACCACATCACTTCCTCACTTCCTCGGCCAATTCCAGCGTCCGGGCATTCTCGGGCACGTTCATGCAAAAGCTCGCTCGGAGCTCTGGGTCATGGATCCTCTTGGCACGTTCGAGGAGCCGATCGCGCGCCGCGAGGATTGCGCTTTGCTCCTCGGCGCCCGCACCGATAGATAGAAGGGTCTCCGCGTGCATGAGCCGTACGAGAGATTCCCCCTCTGGCACGCTCCCCAGGGACTCTAGGATCCCGTGCGCCTCTTGCGCGGCAGCGCGGGCTTCTTCTTTGCGCCCTTGCGCAAGGAGGGTCGCTGCGAGCTGTGACAGGGCGTGCGCCCTGACAGGCGGCGCCGAAACAAGACTCGACTCCGCGTCCCGCGCCGCGGCCTCGGCCTCCCTTGGCCGATTGGCCAGAAGCAGGCTGATGCTCAAGTAGATGCGCGACAACCCCATGAGCCGCTTGTCCCCCTGGGCCTCGAGCTGCGCCAGGGCCTCCTCCTGTACACGAATCGCTTCGTCAAGACGACCAAGTCGTGCGAGCGCGAGCCCTAGGTTCTGCTTGGCGGCGTGCTGGTGAAATACCCCGAACCGCTCGGCAACGGCGGCGGCGTCGCGCAGGACCGAGGCCGCGCGCTCGTAGGCGCCGACCTCCATGTACCCGAATCCGACGTTGACCCGCGGCCCCAAGGTTCCGCGCAAGTTCCCCGCCTCCTCGAACTTTGAAATGGCTCGCTCCAGAAGACGCAAGAACTCAACGGGCTCCCCACGCTGAGCCGCGCGCACGGCCTTCGACGAGAGAATCGGCGCCGCATGGACCGGCTCCATGTCGTCCGCAGGCGCGTGAGCTAGGCTCTCGTACAGGCGATCGGCATTTTCGTGAAGACCGAGAAGCAAGAGCGCCTGCGCGGTTCTTGCGCACGCCACCTGCTCGGGCGGCGAGAGTGCTTCTGCCTGAGCCACGCCAACGAGGAGATCCCCGAGGAGCGCCAGGCGGTGCCTGTTCCCAAGGCGGCTCGACGCCGTCGCCAGCTCCCCGACGGCGCTGCACCAACGCGCGCTCCCTCTGCCGAGCCAGCTCACGGCCTCCAAGCTCGATCGCTCTGCGTCCTCGGTCTCGCCCCGCCACTTGTGGGCCTCGGCTTGGAGCAGCATCAAGGCCCCGAGGAGCTCCCCCTCGGCCCCACACTGGATGCCCCTCTGGGCTCGGGTAATCACCTGAGCGAAGTCATTCCCTTCCAGGGCCTGCTCTGCCGCGCGCAGGTACCACGCGACCGCTCGCCCTGGCAAAGCTCCCTGCTCCAGGTGCTCTGCGACCACGATGGCCTCCCCCTCCCCCATTTTCTCCAAGTACTCCGCCGCAAGGCGATGAGCGGCCAGGCGATCTGCTGTGGTGAGCATGGCCTGCGCCGCGTCTCGAAAAAGCGGGTGGCGAAATGCATAATCGGTCTCGCCAGGGAATTTCGCATCGACGCAGCGGTGGATCACCTCGCGATCCAAGAGCTCCGAAAGCCAGTCGTCCCACTCCCCCGCGCACTCCCCGCCGAGAAGGGCATGAACGCCCCCACGCGGAAAGATCGTACCGAACACGCTCGCCGCCCGGAGCAGCCGCCGTGCCTCCGCAGGGAGTCTCTCGAGCCGCGCTTGCACCATCGCGAGGACGGTGTCGGGAAGCTCGTTCCCCTTCCCTTCTGCTTCGGCGCGAATCAGCTCTTCTAGGTAGAGCGGGTTCCCCGCCGAGCGCTGCGCCATCTCGGCGATGAGCTCCTCCCCCGCCCTGTCCTTGAGGATCTCGACGATCAGTCGCCCCGATGCCTTCCGGGTGAGCTGGTGAAGCTGCATCACGGTCACGGCTCGCCCCTCCCACAGCTTGGGAAACCGCTCGTCCACTTCCGGGCGCGCGAGCGCGAGCACCATGAACGGATGGTCGCGGAGACTCCTTTGGGCAGCGTCCAAGAGCTTGATAGATGGGAGGTCGGCCCAGTGAAGGTCGTCCACGAGGATTAGCAGGGGATGGGCCGCGCACTCGGCGGATAGCCAGTCGAGCCAAGCGCGGAGGATCTGATCCCCCATGAGCATGGGCTCCTTGCGCGCGGCCCGGTACTCGGCGCTCTGCACGGGCAGCGAGATCCCCACCACCTCACCGAGGAATTCGGTGACTCGCACCCTTTCCCCTTCTCCAAGGTATCGCCCGATGCGCGCCCGCAGCTTCTCCTTCCGTGATTCCAGGGGCTCACCCCCGGTCATCCCGCACGCTTGCCTGAGCACTGACGCCGTGAGGCCGAAAGGGCTCCCGGCGGACACGGGATCACCACAGCCGAACCAAGCCTCGACGGAATCCGTCCGGCTTGCGAGCGAGCGAAAGAACTCGTGCGCCAGGCGAGACTTCCCAAGACCCGCCGGTGCCGTGACGAGCACCGCGCGGGCCACCGGCTCGGCGATGCATTCCTCGAGGACCGACGAGAGCACCGACAGCTCCCGGTCGCGCCCAACGAACGGCGAGGCCTTACCGAGGAGCGTGGGGGCGGTTTCCTGTGGCTCGGTCTCTCGAAGGAGCTCGAAGCCCTCGACCCCACGCCTCACGACGAACTTCTCCCGGAGAAGACCTGCAGTGAGCTCGTCGCAGGCGATCCCTGGCATCCCCTGGGCGATTCCGTGCCATGCGTGAGAGACGCGATCGATCACCTCGCCAACCGGGAAGCGGCCGCGCACGACCCCTCTCCCTGTGCCGAGGGCGATGGGCGCGTGGCCTAGAAGGGCTCGGATGGAGAGCGCGCAACGCGCCGCCTGGCCTACCAGGTCTGTCGCGCTCCCTCCGCTCGTCAGGGTGATGACCAAGACCCCGTCCGGAAGCCGCTCCAGGTGGGCTCCATGCTTGCTGACAATCTGGACTACCCGCGCGCGGGCGCTCGTCCCCCCTGCCATGATGACCGACAGGAGCCTCTGCTCTCCGTCGGCAATTTTGGTGAGCGTGCGGTCGCCCCGCCCCGAGGGGTCTCTCCCCGCGAGGATCGCCGTGATGGCGTCCGCCACCTCTGCACCGTCACGCGGCCGGTCATCGGGCTCCTTGGAGAGCATGCGACCGACAAGTTCGTCGAGAGTCCAAGGCACCTCGCCACTGAGCTCCCTGACCCGCGGAGGCTCCTCGAGGAGGATCTTGGCCAGGACGGCCATGTCGTTCTTCCCGGCAAACGCCGGGAACCCCGTCAAGCACCAGAAAAGGACGCAGCCCAGGGAAAAAACGTCGGCGCGCGCGTCCACCCGACGCTCTCCACGGACCTGCTCGGGTGCCATGAAGCTGGGAGTCCCCAGGCGGACGCCCGTTCGCGTGGTGGTCGCCACGCCTTTTCGCACCCGGGCGGTGCCAAAGTCGAGGATCTTGACCCGCTCCGGCGAGCCGCCGACGAGAAACAGGTTACTGGGCTTGATATCCCTGTGGACCACCCCTCGGGCGTGGGCGACCGCCAACCCCTGGGCCGCCCGAAGGCAAAGCCCCAGCGCGCCATCGATGGTCATCCTCACGCGGGCAAGGTAGTCCGCGAGGTCACCGCCCTCGAGCCACTCCATGGCGAGGTAGTGGCTTCCAGTTATCGTGACCCCGTGGGCGACATACCTCACGATCGAGGGGTGGGAGAGCTCCGCCAAGAGACGCCCCTCGCGGGCGAATCGCTCCACGTCCCGCGCCCGTCCACGCGAGAGAATCTTCACTGCCACGTTGGCACCCGTGTGGCGATCCCGGGCTCGGAAGACTCTCCCTGTCATCCCCAAGCCAGCCACCTGGATCAGCTCAAAGCGGTCGGCAAGGAGGTCGCCAACTCGTACCACTCCCACCACGTTACCCGGGAACCCCCGACAAGGAAAGCCTCACGCTAGCGCGTTGCTGCCAAGCGGCGGGTGGCGCGGACGTGAATGCTCCGCCGGCGCGATTCCGCAGCGCCGTAATCGAAGCCACCGAGTAGAAAACGAGCGGTGAGATCCGGACCACCGACGCGCGCCAAGGCGCGGTGCGCGAGGACCTAGCGCCGGCGGAGCATTCACGTCCGCGCCAGGCCCCGCCGCGCCGCAGTCCAACGCCCCACCTCAAAATCCTTGTCTTGCCCCCCAGAAATCCCGAGGATAAGCCATGCATGAAATGGACGGAAAACGCCTCCGCGAGCTTATCTCTGCCGAGTCTATTGCCGACCGAGTCACCGAGCTTGGGCACGCCCTAACCCGCGACTATCAAGAAAGCGGCCGCAACCTCGTCCTCGTCGGGGTGATGAAGGGATCGGTGATATTCCTATCCGACCTCTGCCGAAAAATCGCCCTCCCTTGCATGATCGACCTCATCGGAATCGCCAGCTATGGCGACGAGGCCAAGTCTTCCGGGGTCGTCAAGATCACCAGCGATCTCTCCAATTCGATCGAGGGGAAGGACGTCGTCGTCGTCGAAGACATCATCGATACCGGCCTAACGGTCTCGTATCTCCTCGAGAACCTGAAGACCCGCCAGCCACGCTCGGTGAAGGTCTGCGCCCTACTTTCCAAGCCCGAGCGCACCATTGTCAAGGTTCCCATCGACTACCTTGGGTTCACCATCCCCGACCAGTTCGTTGTCGGCTACGGACTCGACTTCGCCCAGCGCTTCAGGAACGTGCCCTTTATCGGCGTCGTGGAAGGGCACGCGGATTGAACCATTCTGACCTGGCTCATGCCAGATCTCACAGCGCAGCCTCTGGTCCACCGAGATGTGGGAGACCGCTGCTACGAGTTCTGCCTGGTGTACGGCCCCGATCGCCAGCTCGACCGGGAACGGTGCTTCTGGCTCATCACGCCCCTCAATGAAGGCGACCTTCCAGAAACCCGGATCCTTACCTACGGGGAGCACAAGGCCCGGGCGGGACGTCGGGCGGTGAAGTTCTCGGAGTTCTTCTCGTTCCTGGTTCCCGTCGAAACCATCGAGCGATGGTTCGCGCGAGCGGCCCCGGAAAAGCGTCTCGAGCGGGTCGGGAGGATTGGGGAAGTCGCCGTGGATCGACTTCGATAAGGGTTATGACGCACCCTACGATAACTGGGCACGCTCGCGTTCCATCATTTCCGCCAACTCGGGTGCTTTTCGCTTCATCATCTTGCGAATCACCAAGTGCATCCAGACGAGGCACACGACGGACAGCACGAAGAGGAACATCCAAGTGGTTGTCCAAAGTCCGGTGGCCCTTAGAAGGTACCCAAAGAGGATGGGGCTTACGAATCCCCCAAGGCCCCCAATCACCCCCACGATTCCACCGACCACGCCTACCTCGCTTGGAAAGTAGACAGGGATATGCTTGTACACGGCGGCCTTTCCGATGCCCATGGCGATGCCCACCAGGAACACGAGGACCGTGAAGATCCACATGTTGGCCTGAAAGTAGATATGGGTAACCCCGCGGGCGAGGAGCTGCTTCTTCGCCACCTGGTCACCGACTTTGACCACGGGCTCGTTCCAGAAGCGTGCTTCGGGCAGGACGAGCGCCTGGCTGTCTCGAGTGGTCTCGTGAGCTCGAGCGCGAAGAGGGTACCTGGTCTGGTCCACCACGATCTCTTGGTCCGAGACCGCTGTCACTACGCCCTTGCCGATCGCCAAGATCCCTTCGCCAGGCGAAGTAATATCCATGCGGGGAACAATCAAGAGCAAGCAGCCGATCGCACAGGAGCTGAGCGTCCAGTACATGACCGTTCGCGCTCCCAGCCTATCCGAGAGCCAGCCGCCCAGGGCACGGATGACCCCTGATGGAAGGGTAAAAATGGATGCCAGGAGCCCGGCTACTGGCAACGAGACGTCATACACGTTGAGGTAGTACGGAATGAGCCACTGGGCCAACGCCACGAACCCGCCAAATACGAGAAAATAGTAGAGTCCGAACCGCCAAACCCGAACATCACCGAGCGGGCGAAGCTGCGTGGCGAGGCTTCTGGACCTTGTGCCCGGGGCGGTGCGAGCATGGGTCGTGAGCACGAATAGGACCGCCATGCCCGCGAGCACGGCTGCGTAGATCCGGGGCATCTGACGCCAGGCTTCGACATCCAGGCCATTGCCGGTCAGTTTCCTTAGAAGGAACGGCGCCGCCATGCTGGTAATCGCGGCGCCAGCGTTACCCATGCCAAAGACGCCGAGCGCCGTGCCTTGCTGTGAGGGTGGAAACCAGAGGGAGGTGTAGGCAATGCCTACGGCGAACCCAGCTCCAGCCACGCCAAACAGGAGACTTGCCACAACGAAAGATCCGAAGCTCGTCGCAAAGCTCGCGAGCATGGCTCCAGCAGCGCCAATCAGCATGACAGCCGGCATGACCACCCGGCCACCCCAGCGATCCGTCGCCATGCCCGCGGGTAGGCGAAGGATCGAGCCAGTGAGGACCGGAATACCGAGCAACCAGCCGACCTGGGCCCTATCGAAGTTGAAGACGCGGTTGTCGACGAGGAATGTCACAAGCACGCCGTTCATGACCCACAGGGCGAAACAAAGCGTGAACGCCAGGGTGGTCATGGCGAGGACGACTATGGCTCTGCGTCGACCGCTCATGCAGACTTAGGCTAGCAAGAATCCCTGCGCTCTTGCCCGCGAACCAGCTTGCGTTCGACGAACCAGCATTCGGCGCTTGTGGGGCTGACGGCTACAGCACGAAGTTCTCCAAAATA
Source organism: Deltaproteobacteria bacterium (assembly GCA_016210055.1). Lineage (GTDB taxonomy): Bacteria > Myxococcota_A > Polyangia > Haliangiales > SHYZ01 > JACQUZ01. The sequence goes on from JACQUZ010000118.1 coordinate 6,759, forward strand.
ACCACCAAGATGCCCACCAGCGCCCCGCCGGCGATGGTCCCCGCCGCGACAGGCTCCTGGTTCTGCACCATCACCTTGTGCCCAAGGGTCTCCGGCTTCTTGAAGATCTTCCCGGCACCCCAGAAAATGGCGCTGCCCAAGAACATCGCCAGGCAGGTGTTGAAGGGGATCACGAAGGCCAGGCCCATCCCCACCGCAGAGAGCCAGAACCGACCCTTGGTACCGACCTTGATGGCCTCGAGCACGATGCCCAGCACCGCACCGAACAAGGCTGCCCAGCGCGCCGAAGACTCCAGGTTGGAGAGCCCCTTGGTGAGAACCTCGGCGACCGCCTTCCACACGATGGCGCCTGGGAAAGGGTAGGCGTCGCTGGTGAGGTGGGCCGGCCCGTTGCTCATGAAGATCAGGTAGAAAACAGGCACCGCCGCCAGCGCACCGGCGAAGATCCCGAGCACGTGACCTACGGCCTGGTGCCGCGGCTTTCCGCCCAGCATGTAGCCCGGCTTGATGTCCATGAGGAGGTTGGAGGCGCTGCTGGCCACCTCGCCGGTGATGCCCGCGGTCATGAGGTTCGTGGTGATGTTACCGGGCGCCAGCGCTCCGTAGGTGAGCTGCGTGAGCTTGCCCAGGGCACCGGTGGGCGTGATCGAGGTAAGGCCAGTGGAGTTTACGGCGATGAGCGTGAATACGAATACCAGCGGGACGGCGATCACGCCCATCCAGAAGCTGACGCCGAAGAAGAGGTTGGCGAGGATCACCGTCGCCAAGCCCACTATCGGAATGCCGAGCGCGAACACGGACATGGGCAGCTCGATGTGCTTGAGCGGATCTTCCTTCATGGCCTGCTTCTTCCCGAACAGGCTCGAGAATGCGCTCATGATCACCTGCGGCTTGCTGAAGAAGGCAAAGAGCGATGCAGTGGTCATCATGGCCACGCCACACCAAAGCGCCCACATGGTGATGGGCTTGAAGCCATAGACCGTAGCGCCGTCCACCACCTTTCCGTGGATGTCGCCACGGCTGATCATCCAAGGGGCGAGTACGAAGTAGTTCAGGACGGCGCCTGCGAGGATAGAGACGCCGGTGCGAATGCCCATCAGGCCGCCGGCGGCCATCATGACAAAATCGGTGTCCAAGCGAATGGTGAGTTGGCGAAGGTCAGTGCCCATGATCTTGGGCGTCACGAACTTGTATAGGAACTCGTCGACAAACTCCGGGATCATCAGGAAGGGAGCCTTGATGGCGTGGACGATCTTCTCGCTCTGCAGCACCTTGAGAACCGCCGCTCCGCCCGCGGTGAAGACCAGGAGCTTGGCCTTGAGCAGCCCCGCCTTGGCGTCTCCATGGTGCAAAGCTTCCATCACCACGCCCGCAGCGCGCCCTTCGGGGAAAGGCATCTGCTCGTCGTTGATGAAGCGCCGCTTGAGGGGGAAAGCAAAGAGCACGCCCAAGATCCCGACCGCCACGATCCAGATCATGGTGGCACTCATTGGCACGACGTTGTTGGTCACCATCATGTAGGCCGCCAAGCTGGAGACCAAGGGCGCCGTCATGTAGCCCGCCGAAGTGGCAATGGATTGCATGCAGTTGTTCTCGAGAAGCGTGAACTCCTTGGCCAACCCCAAGCTGCTGAGCAGCTTGAACATGGCAAAGGCCAGGATCACCGAGGTGATCCCCACTCCGAGCGTCCAACCAGTCTTGGCCCCAACGTAAAGATTGGTCAGCGAGAGGAACCCGCCGATGATCATGCCAGTGAGCCCCGAGCGGAGGGTCAGCTGGGGCATGTCCCCACGAAACACGTTTTTCAGCCACCAGCGATCCTTCTGTTCGAGCGTCCACGTGCGGATCTGTTCCTCGGTCAGCTGAAGGAGCCCGGCGGAGTGGGCATGCTCGTGCGGAGGATGCCCTGCTGGTGCAGAAGCGGGCGAAAGGGTGCCAGACGACTTACTCGATGAGGCCGCGCTCGACATGGACGTACCTCTCCTGGTGAGAGAAATGGATGTCCCCAAAGGAACCGGAGCAAACACGTTCCATGACTCGCGGTCAAGAGCCGTGCTTGTGTCCAGGTCGTGCCACTTCTAGCAATTCCGCGCTAACCAAGACTCGTCCCCGCCTTCTCGAGCCGCCTCTTGAGCTCCGAAAATCGCCGCAGGAACTCATAGTGGCGCTCCCGGAACGCTCGCAGGTAGCGACGCTCCCGCTCCCGTGCGCGGTGGGCTCGGGTGAGGTCCCCGAGGTGTGATGCAAGCTGCGCGGGCTCGGTAAATCGGTCGATAATCCGAACCTTGCGGGTCATCTCGACAATCTCAAGGGGTCCGCCGTGCCGGTAAGAGAGCACCGTCAGCTCAGGCGCCTGGGACTTGAGCGCCTTGACCACGAGCGAACCGGGTAGATCGGGGAGCGTGTCCGCCACCAAGGCCACGTGAAATGGCGAGCTCGTCACCCGGTCCAAAGCCTCGCCGCCCGTCTGGGCGAGGGCAAAGCAATAACGACCGGGACATTCGGGGCCAAGACGCTCGAGTGCTTGGAAGAGGGCTTCGCTGACGTCGACCACGAGGATACGGAGCTCTTCGTGGGATTCATCAGCCGGCGAGTCACCGGCAGTGTCCTTGTTCTCCAGGTCGAGGGCCCGACGCTCTGCGGCCATGAACCGCTTGAGGAAATCGTCCATGGCTTCGCGCACGTCGGAGAGAAGCGAGTCGGTCCGTCCCTTTTCGCTGAGCTCCGTGGTCGCGGTGAGAATGCGCTGCTTGAGATACTCCACCTGGTCGGGCGCCTTCACGATGACGTCGTGGGCGCCTGCTCGAAATGCGGTCACGGCCGCGTCGAACGACTTGCGCGGCGACAGGACGAGCACGGTCGATGTGGGGCAGTGCTCATGTGTTTTCTTCACCGCCGCCACCCCCGCGTTCGCCGAGGGCGTGTCCAGGTCAATGATGACCACGGCAAAGAACTTGGTCGCAAGGAGCTCGCCCGCCCGATCGAGGTTCGTCAACGTGGTGACCTGCAACCCGAGAGGGGCCAGAAGCTGGATGAGACCTTTCTGCACGTTCACATCCCCGTCAATGAGGAGCACTTCGTGCCCGATTAGCTCGCGCGCGCCCGAAATGACCTGACTTTCCAGATCGCTTGCCACCTTGGGCGCAGCGTAGCACTACTCGGTCGATTCCGCTGGTCCGGCCCTGCTGCTGTCGAGCTGTCGACCATCCAGCTGTCAACTGTCGACTAACGTGTGATAGCCTATCAATGGTGAACCAGATCCTCGACCGCGTGCTCGCAGCGGCTCGGCAGCTTGGGGCATCGGACGTGCACCTGAAGGCGGGTCTCCCTCCGATCTTCCGCATCAAGGGAGAGCTCCGCACCGTGCGCGACGTGCCACCGCTCACGAAGGATGTGATTGCCACGTTCGCGATGAACATGATGAACGAGAGGCAGCGGGCCGAGTTCGAGACGACCTTCGACGTCGACCTGGCTTACGGCACTCCCGACGGGGTTCGCTATCGCGTAAACGTGTTCCAGCAGCGAGGAGCCGTGGGGTTGGTGATGCGCCTCATCCCACCCGAAGTTCCGCCTTTCGAACGACTCAATCTTCCGCCCGCCGTGCTGAGGCTGGCCGACGAGATGCGGGGGATGATCCTCGTCACGGGAATTACCGGGTCGGGCAAGTCCACCACCTTGGCGGCTCTCATCGACTACATCAACTCGCGGCAGGCCTGCCACATCGTCACCATCGAGGATCCGATCGAGTACGCGTTTCGCGACAAGCGCTCCATCGTCAACCAGCGCGAGCTGGGGTTCGACACCAGGAGCTTCTCCAAGGCGCTCAGGGCTGCCCTCCGACAGGATCCCGATGTAATCCTCGTCGGAGAAATGCGCGATCTAGAGACCGCCGAGATCGCTCTCGTCGCTGCCGAGACTGGGCACCTCGTGCTCTCGACCCTGCACACGGTCGACGCGACGGAGACCGTGAACCGCATCGTGTCCATCTTCCCGCCGCACCAGCAGGTGCAAATTCGCCTCCAGCTGGCGGTGGTCCTCAAGGGTGTGGTGTCCCAGAGGCTGATTCCACGGGCAGATGGAAAGGGGATGGTCCCCGCCGTCGAGATTCTCGTCGGCACGGCGAGGGTTCGCGAGCTCATTGAAGACCAGCAGCGCACCCGGGAGTTACACGATGCCATTGCACAGGGACGCGAACCCTATGGCATGGTGTCGTTCGACCAATCCTTGGCGGAGCTCGTGCAAAGACAGCTGGTCACCTACGAAGAGGCGCTTCGTCATTCCTCGACGCCCGACGATTTTGCGCTCCTCTTCCGCGGTGTCTCAGCGACGAGCGCCGGGGACGCATGGCAACAAGAGCAGATGCTGCGCCAGAACATGGGAAATGCGTCGGGGCCCACGAGAAGGGTGCCCCAGACGTCGCCCCCTGGACAAGTGAACCCCATGGAGTTCGAAATCGAGCGATTCAAAAAGGACTGACCCCATGAAAATAACTTCTCTATGCCGTGCCCACCTTGTGGGAGCCCTCGTCCTGTTGTTGTTCTCGAGCACTGCTTGGGCCAAGAAGCGGGTCGTCGTCCTTGGCTTCTCCGGTCCGTCACCGGACAAGGCAGAAAGCGCGGTCCAGCAGCTCATCGAGAGCTCTCACGAGCTGGTGCCGGGCGCCGATTACTTGGGAGCCAAGAAACGACTGGGCATAAAGTCGTCCTCCGACCGCGACGTGGCCCGAACCTGCGCCGAGCTCAAGGCGGACGCGGTGGTGGAAGGTAGCCTAAAGAAGAAAGGCAAGCGCTGGGCGCTGACGGTGGTGGTGAGAGAGGGGTTGAGCGGAAGAACCATCGACACCATCACGGTGACGCTGCCGCCATCCAAGGCGGTCGACAAGGCGGCGGCGCGGCAGCTTTCCAAGATCCATGCGGCCATTGAAACCGTGGTGGCGATTGCCGAAGAGCCCGCGTCGCCCAGCAGTGACCCCACCTCCGAAGAGAGCGACCCTACTCCGGAGCCTGACGAGGATTCAACCGAGAGCGAGGACTCGGAATCCGCCGGCACTGAAGCCGGGCTCTCGGCAACCACGCGGACTCGCCGGACCGCAGCCGCCGAGCTCAGGGCAGGCGTATCCCTGGTTGGACGCAACATGAATTTCAACTATCAGTCCAGCGTGACGACCAAGCCGTGGGGTTACCGAAACGACCTGCCGGTCGCAGGCGTCGTCGTGGCAGCCGAGGTTTATCCCATGGCCTTCGGCAAGCGTACCGGCTGGATGTCGGCTTTCGGCCTCGAATTCACCGCCGACAAGGTGGTCGCCATCAAGTCCAAGCTGGGAGACAAGGAGCTCGACACCAGCCTTTCCAGGTTCGGCGGCGGCCTCCTTTACCGTTGGAACTTCGGCAAGGGTGAGAATGGCCCCACGGTCAAGCTCGGGACAGGATGGGAACGGATCTCGTTCGCCATCGACGGCAATGGAGAAGAGGTGGACTTGCCCAACGTGACCTACGATTCACTAGCCGTGGGAGGGGGCCTGCGCTGGCCGTTCGGTAAGAAGTTCGCCGCATCGACAGACGTGCGCTACCTCTTGGTCATGTCCACCGGCGACATGGAGAAGAAGGAGAACTACGGTGGCGCTGGCGTCAGTGGCCTGAACGCGGACGTCGGGCTCGAGTACGCGCTCACCCCCAAGCTCGGCCTAAGGTGTGGTTTCCGGATCACCCGCTTCGCCTATGACTTCGATGGAACCGGAACCAAGTCGACCAACCGCGACACAGACCCCGAGCAGGACGTCGGCGGCGCCGTGGACCGCTACATGGGGGGCTATCTCGTCGCGGGGTATGTTTTCTGATACATATCCTCCTCCATGAACTCGAAGTCCGTCCGCAAGGCATTCCTAGACTTCTTTGCCCGAAACGGCCACGAAATCGTCCGCTCCTCGCCGCTCGTCCTCGCCAATGACCCGACGCTCCTTTTTGCAAACGCGGGGATGAATCAGTTCAAGGACGTGTTTACCGGAAAGGAGATACGCCCATGCAGGCGGGCAACCTCCTCGCAAAAATGCGTGCGCGCCGGAGGCAAGCACAACGACCTGGAAAACGTGGGGTTCACGGCCAGGCACCACACGTTCTTCGAGATGCTGGGCAACTTCTCGTTTGGTGACTACTTCAAGTCCGACGCAATCGCCTGGGCCTATCAGCTCCTCGTCAAGGAGCTGGGTCTCGATCCCGGGCGGATGATGTTCACCGTCTTTGGCGGCGATGCATCGCTCGCCGGCGTGCCTGCGGACGACGAGGCGCGCGAGCTCTGGCGAAAGGTCGCCGGTGTCTCGAACGACCAGGTGATGGGCCTTAGTGCCAAGGACAACTTCTGGCAAATGGGGGACGTGGGACCCATGGGCCCGTGCTCCGAAATCCACTTCCACCAGGGGGACGATATTCCCTGCCCGGAGCCCACGTGCAAGGGTCCGGCGTGCGACTGCGATCGCTGGCTGGAGATCTGGAACCTCGTGTTCATGCAGTACGAGCGGAAGGAGAAGGATGGACCGCTCGGTAGGCTGCCGGCTCCGTCGGTAGACACTGGCGCTGGTCTCGAGCGCATGACCGCAGTGATCCAAGGCAAGCGCTCCAACTACGACACCGACCTGTTCCAGCCGCTCCTCGCCATGACTTCCAACCTGGCCAAGAGGCGTTACGGACAAGACCCGCGCGACGATGCGTCGATGCGCGTGATCGCCGACCATGCACGGGCGACGGCCTTCCTAGTTGCCGACGGCGTGTTCCCGGACAAGACCGGCCGCGAGTACGTCCTACGGCGGATCTTTCGCCGTGCGGTGCGCCACGGCAAGCGCCTAGGGATCGAGGAGCCGTTCATGCACGTGGCTTGCGGAGCGGTGATCGAACAAATGGGCGACGTCTATCCGGAGCTCGTCGAGCGGAGGAAAGTCATCGAACAGGTTTCCCTCGAAGAGGAGATCCGGTTCCGCAAGACCCTCGATCGAGGGCTCCGGCTCCTCGAGGAGGAGTTCGAGCGGATGGAACGCCAGGGGGAAAAGATCGTCCCCGGCGAGAAGGTGTTCCAGCTCTACGACACGTATGGATTCCCGGCAGATCTCACCGCGGTGATCGCCGCCGAGAGAGGGCTCGGCGTCGATACGACCGGCTTCGAGCGCGAAATGAAGGCCGCCCAGGAACGGAGCGAGTTCAAGGGTCAAGACGAAGCGGTCGCCGACGTGTACAAGCAGCTCGCGTCGTCACTCCCCGCCACGGCGTTCCTCGGTTATGAAGGAATGGGGACCTTCGGCAAGGGGACCATCCGCGCGATCCTCGTCAATGGGACCCGCACCTCGTCGGCAGAGGCGGGGCAAAGGGTGGCCATAACCTGCGACCGCACGCCCTTTTACGGTGCATCGGGTGGCCAGATCGGTGACACGGGGGAAATCACGTCGCACGGAGGGCGCATGCGCGTGACCGACACGATCAAGCCCGTCGGCGACATGATCGTGCACCTCGGGGAGGTGGTATCGGGCGAGGTCCATGAGGGGGACGAGGTCGAGCTTCAGGTGGATTTCGATCGTCGCGAGATGATCCGGGCCAACCACTCGGCGACGCACCTCTTGCACTTGGCACTCAAGAAAGTCCTGGGTGACCACGCGGTGCAGAAGGGCTCACTCGTCACCGCGGACCGGCTGCGCTTCGACTTCTCCCACTTCGCCCCGCTTACCAAGGAGCAGGAGCGGAAGGTCGAGGATCTCGTCAATGCGGAAATCCGCAGGAACCTCGACTCGGCGACCGACGTCCTCTCGATGGAGGAGGCGAAGAAGCGTGGTGCCGTCCACATGTTCGGCGAGAAGTATGGCAACACGGTCCGCGTGGTGCGCATTGGCGGGGAGTCGCTGGAGTTCTGCGGCGGCACCCACGTGCGTCGAACCGGTGACATCGGCTTCTTCAAGATCGTAAGCGAGACCGGGATTGCCCAAGGCGTGCGCCGGATCGAAGCAGTGACCGGAGTCGGCGCGATCGAGTACCTCCGCCGCCTGGACGAGGAGCTTGCGGCCGCAGCCGAAAAGCTCAAGGGCACGCCTTTCGAGGTTGCGACGCGCGTCGAGAAGCTCCTCCAGGAGCTGCGTGGCAGGGACAAGGAGATTGCCACGCTCAAGCAGAAACTCCTCGCCGGGGGAGCAAGAGACATCCTGTCCGACGTGAAAAACGTGGGAGGCGTCCAGGTTCTGGCGACCAAGACCGAAGTGGCCGATCCCAAGGCCCTCAGAGAAATGGGGGACAAGCTTCGGGACCGTCTCGGCTCTGGAGTCATCGTTCTCCTTGGGGTTGGCGAGGGAAAGGTGTCGATCCTCAGCATGGTCACCAAGGACCTGACAGACCGCTTTCATGCCGGAAAGATCGCCACTGCGCTCGCTGAGATCGTCGGCGGCCGCGGCGGCGGACGCCCGGACATGGCTCAAGCCGGGGGCACTGATCCGTCCAAGGCAGACCAGGCGGTTGCCAAGGTGGTCGAACTTGTCGGTGGGTAGGTGAACCACCATGCCCCAGGCCGTTGCGGAATAGAGGAAGAAGAAGAGGAGCAAGGCCGAGGAGAGCTTCCTTCCGAGGAGGCTCCAGCCGAAGGTCACCAAAACGAGCGGTATCCACGGCGAACCATGCATGATGCTTGCCTCCGGGCGACATGCAGGCATCCAGCAATTTTTGAACCACAGTGAAAAAGCGCGTGCTTTCGGACCCATCAGGTGCCTGAGCGGGGCGCGTGGGCCCAAGTGCGGCACCGCCCATGCCGAGATTTGTCCATGGGCGCGGCCTGCGGGCCCCTTGTGCTCCCGGCAAGCCCCCGCAGGCTTGACGACCATTTGCAGCCCGCGGATACTCGTACTCTCGGGGGTTATTCGTGTCGACGGATCCACCAAGTGCCAGTGACCCGCCTGCGTTCCTGCGGGTCAAGCTGAAGTACGCCGACATCGACACGTTCGTCGAGAAATTCGCGCCCAACGTGAACCGGGGGGGCTTCTTCCTGGCGAGCCGGACACCGAAACCCGTTGGCACGACCATTCGATTCGAGCTCCTCGCAGTGGACGGAAAGCTGAAGCTTCTCAAGGGGGAAGGAACGGTGGCCTGGGTGCGCGAGTTCGACCCGAAGGTACCCGAGCGCGCCCACGGCATGGGGATCAAGTTCTCGAAGCTGGACGCCGACAGCCGCAAGGTGGTTGACCGAATCCTTCAGGTGAAGCGAGAGAAGGGAGTGAAGGACGAGTCGGCCGTGCCCGCGCCCATGGTCATGACGGAGAGTGGCCCGGTGGCCGTGCTCAAGGACGGGCTGCAGACGATCCCACCGGCTGAACATCGCGCGAGCAACGCGCGGCCCAACGCGCGATCAGAGGAGGCTCGTGGGTCTCTGCCCGACGAGGGGGAGAGCACGCCTTCCTTGCGCGTGGAGCGCGAGTCGTCCCAGCGGGGTGCCGGGACAGTTACCCCCCCGATCGAGTCAAGAGCTGGCGATTTATCGACAGGTCCTGAGCGCCCACCAGAACCCAGGAAAAGGACATCGACCCCAGTGCGTGGAACGATTCTCGGCCCCCCACCCGTGGCCCTTTCAAGCCCTCCCTTGGCAACGAGCCCCTCCGTGACCCCCGGACTTCTTTCTGAGCCTGGGCCACCAGCGTCCAAGGCAATTGTCCAGTCACTCGGTGTTCCGAGGAGCCCGTCGGCCAGTGATGCCGGCGACCTGGATGCTCTCTTGGCCGCGAGCCCGCCGGACCTGGACAAGGTGGTTGCGCGCGCTCGTGCCCTCGCCCGTGGAAGCCTGATCCCCAAGGGGGGCCAAGGTTCGGGCGCGAGCTTGGAGGGCGACTTGGAGCAGCTCCTCGTGAAAGCGCCGATCGAGACCGTCGGCCTGGACGAAGCCGTCGCTGGCCTTGCGGCCATGGCCGGCGCGGGCCAGGCAACGCCGCGGGGGGAAGCTCGAGAAACCGGCAAAGTCCAAGCAATCCAAGAGAACGTCGAGCGGGAGACGGCGGTGCCGCTCTCGGTGACGCCGGAGGTCACCGATCCGACCCCGACGTTCACGCCCTTGGATCCTCCCCCCAGGGCCCCCATTTCTCCGTCGGCGATTGTCGACATGGTGATCCAAGGGGAAGATGGCGCTAGCATGGCTCTCGACGGGGAGCCCGTCGTCAAGGCAATCCCCCTCGTGCCGGTAGCCTCCGAGGAGGTAGCGACTGCCCTAGACGATTCGCTCGAGCTCAAGATCGACGACGAAGATGACCCCTGTGAGCCCACCTCGCCGGGGCGTGGCTGGGACGAGCCTCCATCTCTCGGGGCCGCCGGCGAAGAAGAGCCTGCCCTCGGTCCGGAGGACGACGGATCTCACGCGGAAAAGAAGGGCTTCTTCAAGAAGCTGTTCCGCAAGTAGCGCACTCGATCAATATCGAACCGCCTCGATGAACTGGCCCAGGTGACCCTTGGCGGCGTGGAACGCATCCCGCACGCGATCGGCGGGGGCCAGGCCACTCTCGACCACCTCGTCGAGCGGTGTCAGTGCGCTCTCCTCATCTTTCGCCACGCGAGCAAGACCCTGATGCGCTAGCACCAAGAGCTCTCGCGCCACGTCGCGCACGGAGCCCCACTTCGGGACCCGCGCCCTGAGCCCCTCGAGCGGCACGGCCTCGCGCAGCGCAAGGCGCTGGTCGAAGCTCAGGTGCGCAAGGAGAGACGTCGCACCTCGACACGCGTCGTCGTCGTACAAGAGTCCCTTCCAAAGGGCAGGGAGGGCGTACACGAACGGGAGTGGTCCCGTGTCGGCACCACGGAGCTCGATGTATTGCTTCAAGCGGACTTCTGGAAAGAGGGTCGAGACGTGCAGTTCCCAGTCGGCCATGGTTGCCCGCTCACCAGCAAATCCCTCGCGAAGAAAGCGGCGAAAGGTCATGCCCCGAGCAGGAATGTAACGCCCGCGGTAGACGAAGAACATGGGCACATCCAACGCCCATTCGACATACCGACGGAAGATGTCTCCGCCAGCCTCAAATACAAAAGGGACCAGCCCGCATCGGTCGGGATCGGTCTCGATCCAAGCGCGCGCCCGGTAGGACGCGTAACCAGAGTCCTTCCCGTCGACGATGGGGGAGTTGGCCAGGAGCGCGGTCACGACCGACGTCACGCTCATGGCTGCCTCGAGTTTTCGGGCGGCGTCCTCCTCGTCAGAGAAGTCGATGTTCGCCTGAACCGTGGCCGTGCGCTTCATCATCTCGAGCGAAAGGCGGCCGCGGGTGGGCAGGTACTCGCGCATGATCTTGTACCGCCCCTTGGGGACCCATGGGACCTCTTCGAGGGTGCCAAGCGGTCGGAACCCGAGCGCCAGCCACGCGATACCCAATCGCCTGGAGCCCTCGGCAAGCTCTGCCAAGTGCCCGCTTATCTCCTCTCTTGTCTCGGCGAGGCGAGCATGAGGCGCGCCCGATAGCTCGAGCTGTCCACCCGGTTCCAGGGTGATCCGCGCCGAGCCGCGGGACAGGGCGATGATGTCGTCGCCTTCGAGCATGGGTGCCCACGCCTTGCTCTGCATGAGGTCATGGAATAAGGCCAGGATGCTCCGCTCGCCTGCATGGGGCACGGCCGCACCACTGTCCAAGAGAATGCCGATCTTCTCGTGCTCGGTCCCCACCCTCCAGGCGTGACGGGGTTTCGCCGCCGCCGAGAAATATGCGGCGAGCTCATCCACGCTCCCGATGGGTCGTTCGGCGCTCTCTGCCATGGAACAGATGAGCGTAGCAGAGAAAGGTTCCGGATCCGCAAAAGGAAGATGGGATCTCACTCCCAACCCGGCATGATATTCTGGACAAGCCTCCTCCAATGACGTCACGCAAGGGGACACGTCCTACGGCTACGTTCACCCGTGATGACCAGGGTTCGAGCCGAAGATACCTGCTCATTTTTGAAGGTGGGGCCGCCCGTGCCATCGATCTTCCGGTCAAAGGCCGCGTCGTCCTCGGCCGTTCTCCCGACGTAGACGTAGTTCTCTCCCACGAGAGCGTGTCCAGGCGTCATGCCGAGCTCCTGGTTCATGGGCCGAGCGTTATCGCCAAGGACCTGGGGAGCCGGAATGGCACGCGCATCGGGGGGAAGCCCATCGTGGCGTCGACCCCGATGCAGCCGGGCGAGGTCGCGCAGCTCGGGACCGTGGCGATCATGCTTGGCGATGCGACAGAGGCCAAGCGCCAGGCAGGGCTCCTCACCCATGCGGAGTTCGAGGCGCGCTCGGCCTCGCGCCTGGGCGAGGCGCGCACTCGTGGGGAACCCTTGATTCTCTTCCTCGTCGAGGCCACGGCTCAGGCTGAATCGCTCGTGCCCTCGCTCCGTGAGCTCTTGGGAGAAGATACCCTTTTTGGCGCCCACGCGACCTCGCACCTGGAGGCCCTCACGCAGGCACAACTCGGGTGTGATCCGGTCTCGCGTGCGCTCTCGGTCAAGGAGGCCCTTGCCCGCGAGGGGGTTGTCGCGTCGGTGGGCGCCGCGCTCTTCCCCGAGGGTGGCTCCTCTGTTGACGAGCTCACCCTCGCCGCACGCCGTGCATTGCGTCCCAGTACCACCGACGCGGAACCGACTCTCGTAGCGGGTTCACCCCGGATGCGCCGGGTCGTGGACCTCTCACGCCGAGTGGCCGCAGGTCGCATTCCCGTGCTCATCCTCGGCGAGACGGGGACCGGAAAAGAAGTGATCGCCGAAGCCATCCACCGCTGGTCCCCACGCGCCCACAAGCCGTTGGTGCGCATCAACTGTGCGGCGCTCCCCGAGGCCCTGCTCGAAGCCGAGCTCTTCGGGTACGAGAGAGGAGCGTTCACGGGAGCGATCCAGCCCAAGCAAGGGCTGTTCGAGATGGCAGACGGGGGAACTCTCCTCCTCGACGAGGTCGGCGAGCTTCCGGCAGGGCAGCAAGCCAAGTTGCTCCGTGTCCTCGAGGACGGGACGATCCGCAGGGTGGGAGGCCTCAAGGATCGGAGGGTGGACGTCCGGCTCGTGGCGGCGACCAACCGAGACATCGAGCTGTCGTCGTCTTCCGGCCAGTTCCGAGCTGACCTCTACTTTCGCCTCAGCGGCACCACAATACCCCTCCCCCCCTTGAGGGAGCGCGCGGAAGACCTCCTCGCCCTGGCGAGGCATTTCGCGCACGTTCATGGCCAAGAAGGCCCGGCGTGTCGTCCGATTGCCATGGCCCCGGAGACCGAGGAGATCCTCCTTCGCTACTCGTGGCCCGGCAACGTGCGAGAGCTGCGCAACGCCATCGAGCGCGCCGTTCTCCTGTGCCATGGGGAGGTCCTCCTCCCCGAGCACCTGCCCGATCGGGTCCGCCTCTCGCCATCGCTGGGGTCTTCGCAGGGAAGAAATAGGGAGCATCCCATTGGAACCGACCCGAGGCCGGTCTTGCCGATCGCGGAAGGCGGAACGAGCCCGGTTAGGCGCTTCGAAGACGTGCGCGGCGAGATGAAGGATCTCGAGCGGGCCCGCATCGTCGAGGCGCTGGAGGCCTGCGCGTGGAACCAGACGCGTGCCGCGTCCCAGCTCGGCATTTCCCGGCGCACGCTCGTCTCCAAGATCGCGATCTACGGGCTCAACGCGCTCCGCCCGCCGCGGGAGCGGTGAGGCGTGGCCATCTTCAGCGCTCATGGCTGATCCCGCTGACTCCTCCCGGTTTTTGCGCTACGTTCGGCGCCATGAGCTCGGTCGTTTCACCTCTCGAAGAAGCCTATCAAAGGCAGCGCTCGCGCCTTTTCGACCTCATGCGCTCGCTCTCCTTCGAGCGACGACAGGTGATCCTGTCGTCAGGCAAGTCTTCGGACTTCTACATCGATTCGAAGCAATCTGTCTTGACCGCGGAAGGACACTTCCTCGTCGGACAGCTTTTCTATTCGCTCCTAGAAAGACACGCGCCGCAGGCGTTGGCGGTGGGTGGGCTCACGATGGGTGCTGACCCGCTCGCAAGCGCCACGTCGCTCGTCAGCTACCTCGCCGGTCGGCCACGCGCGGCGTTCTACGTGCGAAAAGAGCCCAAAGAGCATGGGACTGCGCAGTGGATCGAAGGCGTCAAGAACTTGCCTCAGGGCACGCCGGTCGTGATCGTGGAAGACGTGATCACGACCGGCGCATCGACGCTGCGAGCGATCGAGCGGGCGCGCCTCCATTCCCTCGAGGTGGTGCACGTGCTCGCGCTCGTGGACCGCGAGGAGGAAAGCGGGCGAGAGGCGGTGGAGCGCGAGGCGAGAGTCACGGCTCTGTTTACGCGCCGGGACTTCATGGGACCAGGAAAGGAGTAGCCATGTCGCACGGCGTCCGCTCTGCCCTCGTCCTCGTGATGCTGTCGGTGGTGCTGCTTGTTTCATCGTGCGGCGGTCCAAGGAGCGCGCGCGTTAAGGACGAGTGGCCGGGATCCGCGGAGTCGTACGCTGATGCGAGCCGTCGCTTCACCCGCCACGGTACGATTCAGCGCGAAGCCGACCAAGTCCTCGACGTGCATGCGACGCTCAAGTCGGGCGATTTTCGGGCTGCCATGGTCGCCGAAATGGCGCGGCGTGCTCGCCTCGACCAAGCCGCGCACGCGGAGCTCGAAGCCCGTGAACGGGAAGCGGAACAAAGGTCCTTTGAGGTGGAGCTTCTGGCAGCGACGTACCACTACGCGTGGAATGACTTCGCCCGAGAGCAGCGTTCGATCTGGCGCGTGACCCTCGTGGGAGAAGACGGCCGCGAGGTGACGCCGCTTTCGGTCAAGGAGGATCGTCGCCCGCGAGGCGAGATCGCCACTTGGTATCGAGACCTCTCGCCGTTTCACCGGGCCTATGTCGTCGTGTTTCCCAAGGCGGCGCCAGACGGCACGCCCCTTCTTGGAGCGTCGTCACGGCTGAAATTGAAAATTGGGAGCTCTCTCGGTGCCGTCGAGCTGACGTGGGGTCCTTAGGAGCGATACCCCGCCCTTTTTCCACTCCCTCTGCTACTACTTCTTCTTGCGCTTCGGCGGGAGCCCTTTTGTCCCGCTCTTGGGCTGACGCGTGGCGAGCGTGGTGTGAATGGACGCCGAGACCGAGGATGGAAGCGAGATCTTCGGCAGCTCGACGGAAGGCTTGTCCTCAGAAGGACGTGGGCTCGATTGGCGTCCGAACGGTCGCGGCTTGACCCCAAACAATCGCTGCCAGAAGCTCGGGGCCGGTGAGGCTCCAGCATCGAGGTCTTCAAAGCTCTCGGCAGGGCGAGCGGTCGCCTTCTCAAATTCCGTTTCCTTGCGGAAGAACTCCTCTTCAATTTCGTTGAAGAGCCCACCAGCACGAACGGACTGAGCCAAGTCGCCGACGGAAGTCGAATTCTCGGGTGCCCTTGTCGGCGACTGCGACGCGAGGACCTTGGGCGTCTCCGGGTTGGGGGCAGCCGCCACCGTCGAGAGGTCGGGCGAAGGCACCAAGCCAGGCGCAGGCCCTGGCTTTGACTCCACAAAGGGTTGCGTTGGAACATTTCCAACGCGACCCTGTGTAGCCTCTATCAGGGGGGGACGTTCCCCAGCACCCCGCTGGATCGCCTCGCGCTTTGCGCGCAAGGAAGGCGTCCGCCCCCCCTCCTCGGGCAAAGCCTTCGGCGCCTCCCCCCTGCCGCGCGCTACCTCCGCAGCTTGACTACCTATCGGTGTGACGGTGTCTAGTTGCGGCAGCGCAAGCGCATGAGTGGCTTGCCCGTTGTCGGATGTCGCCCTTGGGACGGGCGTTTCTGCCACGGCAGTGTCCGAGGGAGCGACCACCACCTGCTCGGCGGGACTCGCCACGTTGGGGGCCGGTGGAGAAATCGGCGTTGGTGCAACTGGGGCAAGGACCTCGGTCACCGGCAAGGGTGCCGAAACGCTTGCCCGCCCATTGTCTTCTGTCGTCTTTCTTGCTTTTAGGGATTCCAGGCCCGCGGGCGGTCCAACGACGCTCTTCGGGTTGGAAGCAATCCGAAGCTGGGCGTCCTGCTGGGCGAGCACCTTCTCGAGTGGGTCCCGAGTGGCGCCCATGAGCAGCCCTTCGGGCTTTTGCGGGACCACGCTCTTCACTTCGATCGAGCCAGCCACGACTCCCGCGGCCCCTGCACCAACCTGGATCTCCCCTGCCACCACTCGCGACGGAATCACCTGCGAAAACCCTGCCGCCTCCTTGGGTGATGGGGCCCCGAGCGCACTGGTGAGGCCAGTCCAATCCACCGCTGCCGAACGGGCTTGGTCGGGAAGTGGAACGGGAACTCCCGCAGTGACTGGCGGCATCTCCGGGGACGCAAGTACGGCCCCCATGCTGGCAGCGCCGCTCATTTCACGGCCTACCACGGGCGAGCTCGTCTTGTCCGACGAGCCAACGCCATGACGCTCATCATGCTTCAGAGGAGGAGGTGCCGCAGGCTGCCCGGGAAGAGGGCCGACACGTCCGCTTTCCTGGCGACCGCGCATCGGCGCTTGAGGCGCTCCACCTACGAGCCAATCGTCAATCACCGAAAGGGCCGCACGTGCCCCAGCCTTGGGGCGAGGCAAAGAAGCCCGCTTGATGGCTCCCAGCTCGAGGAGGCGGTGCGCGATCGTGACCGTTTCGTTGATTCGGAACGGGCTGTCCTCGATGATATCCGCGAGCGTGCGCACGCCATCGAAAAGGCGCAACACCGGACCTACTTCGCGTGGGATCTTCCCTGCACATTCGGCGACCCGACGCAGGTCCTGCTCGAAGACCGACCCTGGAGCAAGCCCCCGCGCGATCTCCTCGAAATCGCAGAGGAACCGTCCAGCCTCCTCCAAGATCTCCCAAGTGGGAAGAGGGATCTGTTGCCTCCGCACGACACTCTCAGACCGGAGCTCAAAGCGGGCTTCCGGCCAAAGCAACAGCTGATGAAGCGCCGCCATCCCATGGAGCATCCCCACCTGGGCGGACGTGACCTCCCCCTCAAAGAAGCGTAGCTCCCCCCTTCGAAGCCCTCGAACGAGCGTCATCACGCCGGTTCGCTGCGCGGCGCTCAGGGCACGCACCAGGTGAAACAAGCTCGGGAACTCCCGCAGCTCACCAAGCCACGTCACTGGAGAGGTCGAGCTCCCTGCCCCGTCGGGTTTCTTCAGGCACAGCAGGCGAATCAAGGTGATCACGTCCTGCACGAACGCGGGCTTGTGCAGAAAGTCGCTGGCGCCGGCTTCCAGAACCGCTCGGCGCATCGGTGCGCTCCCGAGAACGAGAACCGGGAGCTTTGAGCCCGCTCGACGTGCGCGTACTTGCTTGGTGAGCAAGCACCCCGCGGTACCATCGAGGCTCGCCACGACCGCCTCTCCCTTTTTTTCCTCGAGGAGCCCAAGCGCGGCTTCGATACCTGCGGCCTTGTGCACTGCCACGCCCTCCCGCTCGAAGCCAAAGGCGAGCGTGGCACGGCTCTGATTATCGTCGTCTACTACGATGACACGAGAAATGCGCGACATGATGAAGGAAACGCAGGCAGTATAGCTTGCCCTCTCCTTCTCTGCGTTAGCTTTTTTCGGATATACTGCCGGGCAGGTTAGCGGCTGTGATCCATCTCGAAATAGTTCAAGGGAGTGAGCAAGGTCGCGTGTTTGACCTGGCCCAGCCCCAAGTTTCCATCGGACGAGCGAATTGCAACCACGTCGTGCTGCCGGATTATCACCTCTCTGGAGAGCACGGACAGCTCTTCCTGGAGGACGACCAGTTCATCTATCGCGATCTTCGGTCGACCAACGGCTCTTCGATCGAACGTGGCGAACGGCGCATCGTCGTAGACGCGTCCTGCCAGTATGAGATCACCATACATGACGGAGATCGGCTCCTATTGGGTGATCCGGCCTCTCCGGTCGTCTTGGCGGTGCGGCTGCACCCTGGCCCGGCCACGTCGCTCGATGGTGAGCGCGACCGGGTGGTCGCGAGCCGCGCGCTCGCGGAGCTTCCGCAGGTCGCGGGTAAAATCGAAAAGGATCCCAACGGCGCCCTCGCCCTCTATCACGCCGCCAAGCGGCTCAGCGGACCGCTGGAGCTCGCAGACACCCTCGAGGCCGTCATGGAGTCGGTGTTCGAGATCGTGCCGCGGGCCACCCACGTGGCGATCTTCATGCGAAGCGAGGCCGACGAAGAACGCTTTACCGTCGCTGGCTCGCGCGAGCGGAACCGCACCCAACCCACCGCGTCGTCACACCCGGTCCATGCGAGTCGGGCGGTGCTTCGCCGCGTGTTGTCGCAGAGAGCGGCCGTGCTCGTCGCCAACGCCGCCGAGGAGCTCGGAGGGTCCGAGTCGATCATGGGCGGACGCATCATGTCGACCCTGGCGGTTCCCCTCTGGCATGGCGACAAGCTTCGGGGTGTCATCCAAGCGGACAACCGGGCGTCCGCCGGCATGTTCCGGGAGCAGGACCTCGAAATGATGATGGTCCTCGGCGCGCAGGCGGCGCTCGCCATTGAGAACGCCCTGCTCGTCTCGCGCCTCCGCGTCGCGGAGGAACGCCTGCGGGGTGAGAACCGTTATCTCAAGCACCGTGAGGAACGCCGTCGGTTTGCCAACATCATCGGCAACGCGCCGACCATGCGCGCGGTCTTCTCCCAGCTCGAGAAGGTCATCGACACGCGGGCGACCGTCTGCATTGAAGGGGAGACGGGAACGGGAAAGGAGCTCGTCGCCTCGGCGATTCATTACCAAGGCAAGCGCCGGGAAAAGCTCTTCGTGCCCCAGAACTGCGCGGCGGTGCCCGAGAATCTCCTCGAGAGCGAGCTCTTTGGGCACAAGAAGGGCGCCTTCACAGGGGCCGATCACGACAAGAAAGGGCTTTTCGAGCTCGCCGATGGAGGCACCCTCTTCCTGGATGAAATCGGCGAGATGTCCCTTGGTCTTCAAGCGAAGCTCCTGCGCGCCTTGCAGGAAGGGATGATTCGCCCGGTTGGCTCGCCGCAGGAGCGGCAAGTTGACGTGCGCATCATCTGCGCGACGAACCGCAACCTGGCGGCGGAGGTAGAAAAGGGAGCGTTCCGGCAGGATCTCTTTTACCGCCTGATGGTCTTCCCGATCCGCCTGCCACCCTTGCGCGAGCGGCGGGAAGACATCCCACTCCTCTGCGAGCACTTCTTTCGCCGCTACACCCAGGAATACCGGAAGTCCGTGGCGGGCTTCTCCAAGGCGGCCCTGGATGCCCTGTGCGGCTATGCGTGGCCGGGAAATATCCGCGAGCTCGAGAACGAGGTCCAAAGGCTCGTCATTCAGAGTGACCCCGACGTGTTCATCGAGCCGGAGCACTTGTCTCCACAGGTGCGCAAGGTCGGGGGCACGCTCGCGCGCATTGCCCCCAAGAAGGGGACCCTCAAGGACATGGTCGATGAAGTCGAGCGCTGGCTGCTCCAGGAGGCACTCCGAGAGCACGGCGGCAACAAGACGAAGACGGCCGAGACCCTGGGGATCACCCGAGAGGGGCTCCACAAGAAACTGGCCAAGTTTGGGCTCTAAAGTCGATCGTCACTTCACCAGCGGCAGGAGCAGCGCAAAGCGTGTTCCCGTCTCGGCGGGCTCGATGATGACCTCTCCGCCCATGTCCTTGGCGATGCCGCTGGCTACTGCGGGGCCGAGGCCGATTTCTCCGTCCGAAGTGACGGCCGCCTGAAGGTCGAGCATCTTGGCTTGGATTTCGGGAGGCACCTCGGGCCCATTGCTCGCGACGAGGAGAGCGACGGCATCTCCACGCCTCTCGGCGGTGACCCGCACCCAATTCTCGGCAGGCTTGCGCTCCTGGAACGACTCGAGCGCGTGGGTCACTAGCGCAACCAGGACCTGGCCCACGGCGCTCATGCTGCCCACCACCGTGAGGCCCGGCGCGACGTCCACCTCCAAGCTGGCGCGCGAACGTGCCGACTTGCCGACGATGGACGTGGCCTGCATCACGGCGCGCGCCAGGTCCATGGGGCCGCGCTCCACTTCATACCCGGCGCACGAGCGGAGAGCCGTGACCAGGTCACGCAGGCGCCGCGCGCCGCTCGCCGCGTCGCACGCCGCTCGCTCGCTGTCTCCCAAGATGAACTCGAAATCGACCTCCCTTTCGAGCATCCTGAGCTGCTCGTCGTGGAGCCCAGCGGCTTGCAAGCGCTCGCGATAGGCTTGAAGCACGAGGCGCACGTCGGCGGCATACTCGGCCAGGTTTTCGACGTTGGAAAGGACAAACGAGAGGGGATTGTTGAACTCATGGCAAAGCCCGGGGAGGAGCCAGCCAACGGCTGCCAGCCGCTCGCGGCGCATGAGGAGCTGGCACGTGCGGCCCAGCTCTTCGGCCAGGCGGCGCTTCTCGCCCAAAAGGCGCACGCATTCCTTCACGCTCGCCAAGGCCGCTGCTGGGGAGGCAGGCAGAACGGTGAACACTGCGGCAGGGCACGCACCTCGGAGCTCCTCAAGGAGGGCCTCTGGGTCACCGCCCAGTGCCTCCTCGGGAAGAAACACGGCGTCGTACGCTTTCTCGCCGAGATGCGCCCTCGCCTCGTCAATCGAGCGCGGCAGGTCCGCGACGTGACCTTGGGGGAGCGCTCCCAGTAGTGCACTCGCCCGTTCCGGGGGAACGCCCACGAAGAGCAACGTCGCGACGCTCCTTACACCAGAGGCGTCTTTTCGCACCGCCACCATGCACCTCTCTGATCGGCAGCCACGACCCCACCCTTGAGGGATCACGCTCCCTCTACTCAACCAAGCAAAATCAAAGGATGTTTTTCCCCGCTACTTGGTCGCGATGGCCAGGCGGGACAGGCCGACTTGCTTGGCATTGTTCATGATGCCGACCACCATCCCGTGCTTGACCCCCTCATCGGCTTCGATGATGACCTGGGTCTGCGGGTCCTTGGCAAACGCGGACCGGAACACCTTGTCCAGGTCTGAGGGCGTGACGGCTTGCCCCTGAACCATCACCTGGCCCGATGGCAAGACCGATACGACCAGCGACTTTGCGCCAGGATCGATTTCCTTCGTAGCGCCCTTGGGCAGGTTCACCTTGAGCCCCTGGCGCGACGCGGTCTCCACCATCACGCTCGACGTGATCATGAAAATGATCAGCAGGACGAGGAAGATGTCAGTCAGCGGCGTGATGTTAATCTCGGCGAAGATGGCGCCTTCAGCCGACGACGGATCATCATCCGGTAGCTTGCCGAGCCCCATCCTGCCCCTTCTCCTTGAGCACCTCGAGGAACTCGTCCACAAGGAGCTTGAGCTCCACCGCAATACGGGCGAGGCGCTGCATGAAGTAGTTATATAAGACCACCGCCACCACGGCGACCAAGATGCCGGCAGCCGTGGCAATGAGCGCCTCGGAAATCCCCCGGTACACCACCGAGAAGGCCCCGGCCTGCTGCTGCGAGATGGAGTGGGAGGCGCCCATGATCCCCACCACCGTGCCAAAGAGCCCGATAAACGGCGACGCTGCGCCAACCGTACCCAAGATCCAGAGACGGGACTTGAGGTCGAGAGTCACTCGATGCCGCTCCCGGTCGACAGCGCCAACGAGGGCCTCTGTCGAACCACGGCCGAGTCGCTCAAAGCCCACCAGGAACACGTCGGCTAGGGGCGAATGGGATCTCTCGCATGCAGCCCGTGCCTCGGCGATGGCGCCTCGAAACAGGCATCGGTTCACGGTCTCGGCAAGTCCCCGCGCCCGGTCGAGGTAGGACCAAAGCGCTACCAGTCGCTCCAGCGTGACCGCCAACGAAACGACCGAACATCCGAGGATCACCCACATGGTGACCCCGCCGATCTTGATGGCTTCCCAAAGAGAGATGTTCATGCGCGGAGGCGCCTCCGGCAAAGGTTATGCGAGGCGACGGAGCGGAAATCAAGGCGCAAAGGGCGCCAGGAACCCATTTCCATCGAAGTCCACGAGCACGGGTGCCGTGAAAGCCACGGCTGGGATGCCCTTCTTTCCAAGAGCTGCTTCTAGCTCGGCGTCGTCTTTCGCGCTCACGACCTTATCCAAGCTCGCTTCGTCCAAGGTCTCATGGAGCAGCACCGGGTAGAGCGCCCTCTGCCCACGGACGCGCACGACGATCCACGCGTCCTTGCCGCGCGCCCCAGCACGCGCGACCACGTCGCCTTCGGCTAGCTCGACCTTGACTACAGACTCATAGCGATCCTTCTCATGGCGAACGACCAGGGGCTTGGCACCAAGTGGAGCGAGCTTGCACGGATCGGAAGCGGTGAGCGAGTCCAGGTCCCGACTCGTGAAGCAAAGAAGCGGCACGAGCGCGGTAGGTCCCGTATCCGCGGGTTCAAAGGTGGTGTTGGCAAATACCTCGACCGTGTCGTAGGTCACCCACTCGGCGCTCTGAACCTCGACCGTGAGGCTTGCTTTCCCCGCGGTCGCTGTGATGGTCTTGCCCACCGCCGAAGAGCCAGGCGCGTCGAGGACCCGCACCATCGGCCCATTGGTCACCACCACGTCCCTCGGTGCTCCCTTGGCCCCGAGGAGCGTCGCCACGATGTCGTCCTCGATCCCGGCGTGAAGCGATTCCGCCGAATCATCGGCGACGCGCACGAGTGTCCGCGGCAATCCGGCAGGGTCCTTTTCCAGGGTGTGGCTGTCCGAGTTACCCATGGGAGTAAATAGCCTGCCAAAGGAAAGGAAGTTCATCCAGTCGCGCAGGATTCGATCGAGTGAGGATATCTCACGCACGCCGTCCTTGTCGCTATCGCTGACGACGAAGCGATTCCACACCTCGAGCGTATCGAACTCGTCGCTAAAGATGTCCATGTTCTCCGGCATGCGCAGCCAGCTCGAGGGAACTGGCTCCCCGGGCGTTCCGTAGAATGTCCGGTTGGCAAAGTCGAAGGTGAGCCCGCAGCGGTCGAAGTACGCCATGAAGTTCCCCATCCCACCGATTCGCGGATGGTTCACCTGCACAACGCGCGCACCGCGGTCCCGGAGCGACTTCCACAGCTCCACCGGGAGCATGTCGAACCCCTCGCGGGCGCCCAGCGCCCAGTCTGGAGCGCCGCGGGACGGGTCTGCCTCATCGGGGACGAGAGGCCACGCAATGAAGTGGCCCCACGCAAAGGGGGTCGACTCCACGCCAATCGTGCTGTCGATGAACGGCCGCAACTTGAGCTGGTCGATGAAAGGGGCGTAATCAGACAGGTAGTCATGATCGGAAGAGGCAAAGAACTCGACCCCCTCGGCGACCAACGTCTTCACCCGATCCTCGAGCGACACGAACGAATCGGGAGAACCAAGGGCGTGTTGGTGGAATTCCGTCGCCACGTACCCGGTGGTATCGACCACTCGGCGAAGTCGAAACTCGAGCTTCGACGACGCGCCCGGGGCTGCGGTCACGACCTGTTCACCGACCGACCACTCCGGTCCTCGGGAGGCGTGCACGCGGTATGGCCCGCCTGCCGGGAGAAGGAGTGGCCCGTCGGAAAGCGCTTCTTCCGGTCCCACGCTCGCCCCGTGGGCCGCGTGAAGAATCCGGACAACGCCGAAGCGACGGTCGAAGGCGGGTTGCAGCCGCTCGTCGAGCGTCACTGGATGCCGCCCGATCACCGTGAGCTTGGCGGGGATCGGGTCTCCCGTTTCGTCTTCGACGACGCTGAATTCGTAGCGCGCTGGATCGGGGAACTCGATGGCAAGCGGCCCCACCGCCGCATCGCTGCCAACTGTGAGCTTGAGCACCGCAGAACGGGCTACGTCGGGGATGTCCGCCCTAACCAAATACGAGCCTTGGGCAAGCTTCCCGGCGAAGCTCCCATCGGCCTTGACATGGAAGTACGTCTGGATCGGATCCTTTTCGTCGATCGCGCCATTGCCGTTTCGATCCAGGAAGAATCCCACGCGCGCTCCGGCGCCCGGCTTGCCCGACGGGGCAAAGCGCACCGTACCGCCGATCGGCTGTACCTTCTTTCCCGACGCCTCCTGCACCGCCGCATCGATGTCGCCACCGTCACGCCCCACGATGATGTCCATCCTCTTGGTCACGCCCTCGCCCGGCTTGAGCTGGAGCTTCCAGGTCTCCTCGTCGAGGAAATCCAGGAGCCCCTCGGCATGCATGATGACGAACGAGGCGCCAGCCACGGTGACGACCGCATTTGGCGTGGCGGGATCATCGTGGCGCGGCCAGTACCCGTAGGCGACGCCGGGACCTTGGATGACCTGATAGGGCGCTGGGGCAGGCTCGGCGGCGGCATTCAAGTTATCGACGGTGAAATAGCGAAATCCGTGGCCAGGAGAAAACGAATAGACGTTCCCGCCCGAGTCCCCGAGCGCGCCCAGCGGACCCCGGATTGGGGCATCCCCGTCGTTGAACAGGGTCCAGGCCACCTCGAGCGTCGTCTTGCCCGGCCACAGCGTGTACGTGGTCGCGCATTTCACCCCATCCTCCAGCGTGGGATCGATGTCTGGCGGAATGTCGAAGACCGCCATGCCTTTCAGGTTTATGAAGTCGTCGAGCGCCGCCCGGCCCCGCGCCAAGATGACCGCTGGGCCGCCTCGGGATCCGTCGAGGAGCACCTCCACGCTCTCGTGGGCACACGTCCGCCCGGCTACGTACATGAGCGCGATCTCACCGAAGTGGTCGGGAGCCACGTCCTTGCCGCTTTCGTCCAAGAGCGCCGCATCCACCACGTTACCGCCCCAAGGGACCACGCCAATGAATCGCGCCGCCTGCTGGATGACGAAACGCACCCTTGAGTTGCGGATGTAGTAGTCCCCCACCAGGCCGGACTTCGCAGGACCGTCGATGAGCTCTCCGGCCTTCTCCTGCGTAATCCTTCCGGCAAGCACGTCCTGGGCTTCCCCAGTGGGCTTTGGGACCGGCGGAAGGAAGTCGTCGAGCGTCGTGCCGTCCCCGCTCCCGCAGCCGACAAGGGCCCCAGCGAGGGCGGGCACGATGATGGGGTACAAGGGCCGCATCCGCATGGGGCGCAGCATACACCAGCCCCCCCCCAAGGAGCCCGCTCCACGAGAGGATTGGTCCTAGATGTCCCTCTCTGCTCCTATCAGCTCATGGTTCGGAGCGACTTGCCCTGCTTGGCGCGCTCCACCAGGCGCATGACAAACGCGCGCTCCTCGAAGCTCAGCTCTCCCCACGCGATCCCCATTCCACGCGTTTCCCTCGGGCTGGACGCGTCGTCGCAGGAATAGCGAACATAGGCCGGAAGCGCGAACACCTGCCCTTGGGAGCCCCTGGCGATGACGGTAATCCTGGTTCCACAAGGCAACCGAAAGTCCAAGTGCACGAACGCCCCGCCGAACGACACCTCGTAGAGGGTCGCGAATAGCCTGTTCCCTTCCACGTCGACCAGGACCGTGTAACAGGCCGGGTATCGCGAGTGAATCCTCGGGCGCAAGGAGGAAGGCTGGCTCATTAGGACCGCAATGATTTTATCGCAGAGCCAACGTCAACGGGAGAGGCCTAGTCTTCTTCGAGCTGTCAGGCAATGACTTCCCCCGCGTTCGAACTCCCGACAAGTTCGAGGACGATCCTCGTACACGGTGCAGGAGTGAGGCTCTCCGACAGCGGATCCGCCGACCAGCGCAGCGCAGCGGTTCCCTTCCCGCTCGAGCTCGAGATACGTCCCTCGCTTGACTACCAGTTCCGGATGCGTCCTCGCAATCCGATCCCTCGGCGATATGGTTACCGAGTCATACGCCGCGCGGCAGCACGCCGCGCAGTCTTGGCAATCGGGCAGAGGTTCCCACCTATCGCACGCTCCCCACGTTGGGTCGAGGACGGCCCCGCCTGCTTGCCTGCATCGGGATCGGCCGGTCTTGGTCTGATACCGCCAGGCGCAGCCGCCACAGGTTTCGTCGGTCCCAGGCTTGGCCCAGAATCCAAGCGGATGCCTTGAATCCTGATCTTTGGGATGGGCGGCCCGCACTGGAGTCAGGGCTCGGTGGGATCAGGCTTCCGAAAGTGGTGGGCCAAAGGAGCGGGTGAACAGGGCCCGAATGGCTGCGCGCCCCTCGGCGGTCAGGAAGCGTGTACCCGTTCCGGTGAACCGAGTCCGGGAAATCACCGGGTCGACGACGTCTACCCATTTCCCGCCCTTCCAGGAGAACCAACCCTTCCGTTCCTGGTCGAACACGTGCACCGGCTTCTCCCAGTGGCGAGCGAGCTCCACGGCCCAGCCGGTCCCACCCTTGACCGTGTTGTCGGGCAGAATCTGCCCCACCGCAAAGACCTCACCGGCCGAGTTGACCTGGTGCCAGATGGACTGAAGTATCTTGCGAAAGAGGGGCGTTTCTGGGTACGTGCGGTGCATGTGCGCCGTGAGGTAGGCGGAGCTCACGTCCCCCTGCCGGAGCTCGGCTTCCCCTAGGGGGACCAGGCCCCTGGTACGCTCGACCGCACGTCCTTCGAACGAAAAGTTCACCTCCCCGATCCTCCATCGCTCGGCACACGCGCCGAACTCGGCCTCCGCTCCGGCAGCTCCTCCCGAAAGGAGCGAGTATGCGCTTATCGGAAGCTTGGGAAGCGAGTGCTCTTCCTCGTCCGTCACCAGGCGCATGGTGTCGGGGTGGAAGTGGAGATGCGTCACCGGCGGCACTGCGTCGCCGTGATCCTTGAGGAGCCGAATGTCGACATGATCGCCATGGGGCTCGAGGAAAATGGCCACGTCAATGAGATCTGCGAAGGCCTCACACGGTGGAGTCACCTGGGTCGGGTGCTCGCCCGTGGTGGCGCGATGGGTCTGCGCCGAAATCCAGAGCTCGGCACCGAGTCGCTTCGCCTGCGCCCGGAACGCCTTGAGGGCGCTTCTCGTCTCGTCGTCCGGCCCCTCCCAGTGAAATCCGTCGATGAGGATCGCAGAGGGACGGAACTTCATGTGCTCCTCGAACATGCCGATGGCCTTTTCGAGGCGGCTTGGCGTTATCTGGTGATCGGCGAAGGCCTTGATCACGCGGTGCTGCCATGCCGCGGCGCGCACGCTTTCCCGCTCGTCGAGCTGAGTGCGCGTGGCGAGGTCGTCAAAGAGCGCGTCGTACCACGACTGCACGTGCTCCAGGGTCTGACCGAGCGCGACGTGAAAGACGTCACGGTCCCGGAGAAGGTCGTCGAGCCCCACCTGAATGAGGCAAGCTGTCTTGCCCACCCCGGCTCGCGACATGACCACGCCCAGGTTCCCTTTTCCCAGCCCTCCGTGGATCGATTGCTCGAGGATCCGCAGCGGGCTCTGTTCGTTGACTTCCTTTCGGTACATGACCTCTCCTATTTCTTGCCCGCTTGTGCTTTTTGCTGCTCTTGAAACTTAGCCACCAGCTCCTCAGCAATGTTCGCTGGCACGGGCAGGTACCGAGAGAACTCCATGGTGAACTCGGCTTTCCCTTGGGTCGCCGACCGAAGTGTCGTCGCGTAGCCAAACATCTCGGCAAGGGGTACCTCGGCCTCGATGCGGGCAAAACCGCCGTCTTCCTGAGAACCGATGATCATCCCGCGCCGCTGCATGAGCGTGGCCAGGATATTGCCAGAGAAGTCAGCCGGCCCCTCGCACGCCACGCGCATGATGGGCTCGAGGATCTTGGGCTTGGCCTTCTCGTAGACCTCGCGCCATGCGCCTCGGGCGGCCTCTTGGAACGCGATGTCCGAGGAGTCCACTGCGTGGGATTGGCCGTCGTTGATGACGACTCGCACGTTGACCACCGGGTAGCCGATCTTTCGCCCCTTGGCAAGCATCGATCGAAAACCCTTTTCGACCGACGAAATGAACTGTCGTGGAATAGCGCCGCCCACGACCTCGTCCACAAATTCATAATCGCCTTCGCTGTAGGGCTCGAGGTACCCGGCCACGCGTCCGTACTGGCCCGCTCCGCCGGTTTGCTTCTTGTGCGTGTAGTTGAAGGCGGCTCGTTGCGAGACCGTCTCCCGATACGCAACTTGGGGCGGCGACGTCACCACAAGGGCGTTGTACTCGCGCTTCATGCGCTCGACGTACACCTCGAGGTGCAGCTCGCCCATGCCGCTGATGATGGTCTCTCCCGACTCCTCGTCCACCCCGACCCGGAAGGTGGGGTCCTCCTTGCTGAAGCGGCGGAGGGCCTTGGACATGTTGATTTCGGACTTGGAGTCAGAAGGCTTGATGGAGAGCGAGATGACTGGATCGGGCACGAACATCGACGTCATGGCCACATTCAGCGACCCATCGGCAAATGTGTCGCCCGAATTGCAGTCGATACCGAACATGGCGACGATGTCACCGGCGCCCGCGGCCTGGATATCCTCCATCTCGTCCGCGTGCATGCGGGCGAGCCGCCCCACCTTGTGCTTCTTTCCAGACCGGGTGTTGGTGATGAAATCGTCGCGCCGAAGGGCTCCCTGATAAACCCGCAAGTACGTGAGCTGTCCGTACCGCCCGTCCTCGAGCTTAAAGGCGAGCGCCACGAGGGGCTTCGACGGCTCACAGGGGAGCACGAGCTTCTCTTCGTTCTTGTCGAGGTCGACCGCTTCGTTGACGACCTCCCTCGGGTCTGGGAGGTAGCTGACAACGGCGTCGAGGAGCCTCTGGACCGCCTTGTTCTTGTACGCCGAACCCATGAGCACGGGGACGACTTGAAGCGCGATCGTCGACTTGCGAATCGCGCGGTGGATGAGATCCGATGAAACCTTGTCCTCGAGGATGGCCTCGGTCAACTCGTCCGAGAACATCGACAGAGCGTCGAGCATTTCCTCGCGCGCGGCCTTGGCCTGCTCGGCCATGTCCTCCGGCACCGGCCCTTCGGCAATCGTCTCTCCATTGGGTCCGCTGAAGCAGTACGACTTCATCTCTATGAGATCGACCACCCCGTCGAATCGATCTTCCAGGCCAATCGGAAGCTGAAGGAGCACGGGATTTAGCCCGAGCTTCTCGCGAATCTGATCGCGGACCCGGAGTGGATTGGCGCCGGTTCGGTCGCACTTGTTGACGAACGCGAGACGCGGGACCTTGTACCGCCGCATCTGTCGATCCACGGTGATCGATTGGCTTTGGACACCAGCTACCGAGCAGAGGACAAGGATGGCGCCATCGAGAACACGGAGCGAACGCTCCACCTCGATGGTAAAGTCCACGTGACCGGGGGTATCGATGATGTTGATATGGTGGTTTTGCCAGGAGCAGTGGGTCGCGGCAGAAGCAATCGTAATGCCACGCTCGCGTTCAAGCTCCATGGAGTCCATCTTGGCGCCGACTCCATCCTTCCCCTTGACCTCGTGAATCGCGTGGATTCGCTTGGTGTAGAAGAGGATACGCTCGGTGAGCGTGGTTTTTCCGCTGTCGATATGCGCCGAAATACCGATGTTTCTTAGTTTTGAAAGGTCGGTGTACACAGTTACCGCTCCGAGAATATAGAGAAAAATGGGTACGGGAAAATTGGTTACAGATCAAGAGAAAATTGGTCGTGGTCCACGAGCGGATTCCAGGGTTGAACCCTTGAACGCGGGATTGAGCGGCAATCCATAGGCCGTTCCACCTCTCAAAGCGTTGTTTCTCCCTGCTGGAGGACATCATGCGCCGCCCTATAGGTCTGGTTGTTTTCACGATTTTGGTCGTTTCCTTGAGCTGCAAGGGCCCCAAGCCCGTGTCTACCGGGGGAGCGCCCACGAGCACTCCTGGGGCTTCGCCCCTCGAACCGGTCGAGAAACCCGGCCTCACCATGAGACTCAGCGAGGGGAGCGCCACTGCGGAACCCGCGGAGACCGCGCCCCTGGCGCCGGCAACACCACTGTCTGACGAGGAATCCCAAAAAATCCTTTCGCGCCTGGCTCCGCTTGCCAAAGCTCCAGGCGACGAAAGGGATTTCGCCCTGCGCGACAAGTCCCTCCCGCCACCGCGCGCCGGGAAGACCCTCAAAGAGACATTCCCGAGCCCTACGCCCGGACCGGCCGCCCCGCCCAAGGAAGCTGGCCCTCTCACCGTGCTTCGCCGTGCCCCCGAGGGAAAGGTTCCGCTCGCTCCCCATCTTTCAGTGACTTTCTCGCAGCCCATGGTGCCGGTCACCAGCGTCGACGAGCTCGCCAAGCTGCCGCGACCGGTCAGGATCACCCCAGAGCCTCCGGGGAAGTGGCGGTGGATCGGATCCAAAACGCTTCTCTTTGAAC
>JACQUZ010000119.1 GCA_016210055.1 Deltaproteobacteria bacterium
CCGGCACCTGGGTCCGCTGCGGCATCATCACCTTCCCCGCCATGTAGCTCCTGCCCGGCACCAGCAGAACCCTCGAAACCCCTTGACCATCCGGCCCCGGGCGCGGCATATCTTCGGGGCTCGGATGGGGCAGTAGCTCAGGTGGAAAGAGCATCGGCCTTCTAAGCCGAGGGACGGGGGTTCGAATCCCTCCTGCCTCACCAAGCAGGTTGAAAACAGGTTTTGGTGGGCGTAGCTCAATAGGCAGAGCACCAGGTTGTGGCCCTGGGGGTTGAGGGTTCGAGCCCCTTCGCTCACCCCAAAAAAAACGGCGCCTTTCGGCGCCGTTTTCCTTTTTCCGGACCTCAAACTCCCGCGGATCGAACTACGTCCCCGCCCAGGCAAAGTAGTTGTACACGAGGCGCGTGGCGTAGTTCAGGGCATCCAAGGTGGTCTGGCTCTCTTGTTTCTTCATGACTTCCTCGAGCCGCTCTGCGCATGGCTTGCACGGAATAGGCGCAATTCGAGGAAGTGCCAAGTGGATCCCCTCGCGCACGATGCGCTCCGACGATTCGGCGCTCTTGAGAAGGATATCCAGAGCTGGCCGTCCTTTTTCGCCCATGCGGTAGAGCTCGAGCAAAGCCCGTTCAGCCTTTGGCAGGCCCGGCCTTCCAATCGCAATGTCCCTGGCGCTGAGCGTGTTGCCAAAACAAGTCGCGTCGGACTTGCACTGGATCGCGATCTCGATGCGGTGGCGGGTTTCGGTGAGGATGTTCCGCCACGTGGTGGCCATGTCGACCTCTTCGGAAGCGGCTTCCTTGTCCGAGGGCGAGGCGGCCGTCTTTACTTTCTTTTCCGCCGCGGTGATCTTGGTTTCATAGGACTTGATGAGCTCCTCAATCGGCTTGAGATCTTCCGCTAAGCGAGCGATCCGCCCGTAGGCAATGACAGAGACAAAGCGAATCTGCTCCTCCTCCTGGTCGCTCCTGACGTTCTTGAGGAGATGAGGAAGGGCGCTCCCATCTTGCGCCAACCACGAATAGACGTCGATGGCTCGTGGGCGGACGAAATCGTCTGTTCTTGGATCGGTCGCATAGGCCCACACTGCAGGGCCAGCACCTGGATCGCCGATGGCCTGGAGAGCCTCGAGGATCGCCATGTGGGTCGACGGTCCCGGCGCACCGCTTCTCTCGTCGTAGAAGGACACGCGGGGAGGAGCCTTTAGGCCTGCGATCAGGGCAGGGACAGCCTCCTTGGCCCGGAGATCGCCGAGAATGAGGGCGCCGTTGTAGATCTGAATCCCAGGCGCGACCTTCTCGTAGTTCTTGGTCTTAGCGAGCTCCTGTATCGCGGGGTCCTTCTCTTGGAATAAGGCAATCATGGCTGGCGTGGCCTGCTTGCCGATTCGGGTGACGCCCGCGCGCACCTGCTTGAAGATGGCGCCAATAAACATCGCCTGCGTGAGGGTGGGCAGAGCCTTTGGATCACCGGTCTCAGCCAGTGCCAGTGCCGCAGCCGCGTGGAGCTTGAGCACCTGGTCCTTCGGGTTAGCCCCGAGCACCTTGATGAGCGCGTCGACGACCTTGGGATCTCTGAACTTGCCGAGCGCACGGATTGCCGCGATGCGCACGTTGTTGGCTTGAGACAGGCGCGGGACAGCCTTCTGCGCCGCACCGAGCAGCACGGGCACAGCCTGGGAATCCCGGGCCTTGCCGAGCGCTTCGCACGCCACCACCGCGTCGTCGATAGAACGGCCGTCGGTAGGATCGAAGCGTTCCACTGCTTCGAGAAGCACAGGAAGCGCCAAGTCGTAGTGGGTCTTCCCCCCCTTTTCGCTTGGATTCCCCGCAATCGCGATGATCGTACGCAGGATCTGCGAATCCCGGTTCCGCTTCTTCCAAGCCGCGCTTAGCGGCTTGATAGTCCCCGGCTCCTTCAGGCGCTCGAGGTTGCGGACTGCCTCACGCCAGTCAGCCACGTCGTTGAGCTTGGGCACCCACGTTTCTGGATCGTGAGGATCTTTTTCGCAGGATGCCAGGAGAATTGCCGCGAGAAAAGGAACGAGGAAGGCACAGATCTGCCGCCGGCACCCCTCGAGAGGGGACCGCCCGCGGCGCGAGGAGGCGAGTGCGAGCATCGGATCTCCTGTGGCTGGAATTGGGGAGCTATTTCCCCCGGGCGCGTTGGTTGATCGCGAACATCACGTTCGGGTATTCAGCCGCATACGCCGTCTTCATGACACGGTTCAGGATCTTCGCGTCAACGCCTTTATCGGCCTGCAGGATAACGGTTCCGCGGATCTCTTTTTTCTTTTCCTCTTCCATCGGCTGAAGCTCAAACTGAGCATGTTCCACCTTGAGCCGCTCGTACAGCTCGATGATTTTCCACTCCATGGAGGTGTCGGACAGGATCGTGCGCGGATCGGCCATGGGCTCGCCGTTGAACGTGATGGCGTCGGCCGAAATGGTCACGATAGGTGCACGCTTGAGCTCTTCCTTGTTGATGGCGCTCGGCAGTTCGAGGCCTTTTTGGGTCATCAAGATCTCGCCGGTTGCCGAAAAGGTCATGAGGAGAAAGACGACGAGCATCGTCATCATGTCGACAAAGGCCGTGAGGTTCAGGGTCGCGTTGACGTCTTTTCGGCCGTGTTTCCCCTTGCCACCTAGGTGCTTGAACGGAATCGACTGCCCAAGCTCTGGGCCCGGTGCATGAATGGGCATGGCGTGCTCTCCTCCGGGTCCTCAGCCTTACTGCTTGAAGCGGACCGACAGCGAGTTTGGATCCACGAATCCGATGTCAGAAAACCCCTTCGCGATCGCGGCGTCCATGGTCGAGATGATCGTCTGGTATGTCACTCCGTCCTCGGCCGCGACTTCGATATCCTTTCGATCCGCAAATATCGCGTTGGCCTTGTACTCACCAATGAGCGCCTCGAGCGAAGAGAAGTCGTAATCGTCCCCGTTCTTCTTCACTTGTCGGCGGTCCCCCGTCGTCAGGCCGATCCAGTGGGAGTCCTGCGCCACAAGAACGGAGATGTTGATTGGTGGATCCGGGGGGATTGCCTGTTCCGTGTCCTTGCCCAAGCCTTTCGGTTCGGTCTTGATCTGGGCGAGGTTGGTCCAAGCTGCCGTAATGAGCAAGAACGCGACCAGGCAGCTCATCAGGTCAATAAACGGAACCAGGTTGAGATCGACGTCGACAGAGCGTCCGCCTCCGCCACCGCCTGGTACTGAAACACCCATCTGCGCCTCCTAGGGCTCGCCGGGTTAGCAGAACTAAGCAGCCTGGCCTTGCTTCATCGCCTGACGGTGCGAAGTCACCAGGTTGACCACTTGAACGGTAACTTCGTTGACATCGTCCGTCACCGCCTGGGTCTTGCCCTGCAGAACTGCGTAACCAACGAGGCCTACGATCGCGCTGAAAATCCCAAATAGGGTGCAATTCATGGCCTCCGAAATACCGGCGGCCAGCAACGCGGCCTTGCGGCTGGCGTCAGCCCCTGCTGCGGCACCGAATGACTTGATCATGCCCGCAATGGTTCCGAGGAGACCGCACAGCGTCGCCAGGTTGGCGAGCATGGCCAGGTAAGGCGTGCGCTTGTTGATCCGCGGGAGCTCACGAAGCGCCGCTTCGTCCATCGCGGCCTGGACCTCGTGGTCGCTCTTGTTGAACTTCATGAGCCCAGCCTGGACAATTCTCGTGAGAGGAGTCGGGTTTCCAGAGCACACCTTAATGGCGCCCTGGACGTTGCCGCTCATGACTTGAGCCTTGAGAAGGGAGAGGAGCTTGTCTTTGTCTACGGTCGACTTGAAGAGGTAGACGGCCCGCTCGATGATGATTGCGAGGATAAAGATGAGGCACGCCAGGATCGGCCACATGCCCCAATCACCCTTGTGGAACATTTCGGAGATGACTTTCAGAGCTCCCATGACGTCGCCTGCCTCCTCGTTCGGAAGTGTCGTCCCAGATTTGGTCACCAGGCTGCATTTCAAGATCGAGACCAGGAACCTAACTGCCGAACATTACGTTGGTAGCGCCGAGTTGGAGTCTTTGGTTCTGAGGCAACACGGGACGTCTTGTGGCACATTGCCCCGGCGTTTCCGGCCCTTGTGCCGCGTGGGAGACCGCGGTACGAAGAGACAATGGCACTTCGCGT
The DNA here is from genome assembly GCA_016210055.1 of Deltaproteobacteria bacterium. GTDB lineage: Bacteria > Myxococcota_A > Polyangia > Haliangiales > SHYZ01 > JACQUZ01. Next base: position 4,136 of record JACQUZ010000119.1, read on the forward strand.
GGGGCTCATCGACATCGGAGCTGCGGGCGTGGTTCTCGTGGCGATCCTCCTCCCCGCACCGGATCAAAAGATCGAGCAGATCTTCGCAGCGGAATCGGCGCTCGCAGAGGAGATCGCGACTGCTCAGGCCGACCTGGCGCGTGGGCCGCAACGTGGCGCTACCGTCGAGCGACTCGCCGGGCTTCTCGTCATGGCGGGTCAAAGCGACTGGGCCATTCGCGCGGCTGCCGACGTGGCCGCTCGCGATGACGCACGCGATCGGTGGCGCGCGAGCCTGGCGGTCAGCGCCGCACACGTCGAGCGCTGGGAGATCTCACCAGCCCATGAATGGGCACAGAAAGCACTCGAAGCCTGCAATGTCGGCTCAGAGGAGTGCCCCGTTTACGAGCACGTCCGACTCATGACATATGCCAGGGCGCTCGAGGCGGGAGTGCGAAGCGGCATTGACCCGCGTACCGACCCGAGGGCTTTTGAAGATGCGGTTCGCCGGGAGCTACCAACCATCCGGGTACAGAAGCCAGAGTAGGGTGTGGCGCTGGATCAGAGGGATCTCGGGGAGCCTCTCACTCCACGATCAGCTTGGCGAAGAACACCTCGACCCAGCTCTTCTTCTCCTTCAAGTGGAGCACGTAGGAAGACATGACGACCCCATCCTCGGTCGCTTCCGCAGACGCGTAGAAGCCATAGGCACCGGCAAAGGGGTCCTCATCGCCCGCAATTGCCTTGTACGACCATTTTCCAAGCTGATCACGCGTGGCCAGGAGAAGCTCATGCGTCGTAGCGTCTTGGTACGCGACAGCCAGAGTCCCGCCGACCGTGACTAGGCCGCTATCGTCCCCGACCAGGTGGAACACGGGACGCGGTACGCCGTCGGACGTCATGCCGTCGATGCGGTACCCGTCGTCCACGACCTCGGGTACCCGGTCCTTGAGGTTGACGTAGAGGAGGTTATCCCTCTTGGCGTCGACATAGGTGACGTGTACCACGTCGTCGTCGGTAACGACGATCGAGGGAAACCAGCCGACATCAGAGCCATCCGCGCCGTCCAATACCTCGGGCGCGTTGAACCTGCCCGCTTCCTTGTTCCACGTGGCCACCTTCAAGTCACCGTTTAGATGATCGTAATAGGCCACGACCGGCGATCCGTCCTTGGCTCGCGCTGTGGCGAGGAAAAGACCGATCCCCTCGGGGATGTCGTTGCTCGGCTTCTCCTGCTCGGGGAGGGCGGCCTGATCAATGAGCATCGTTTCCCAGTCGAGTTTCGACGAGGGGCTCGCCACTTTCGCTCGCGCATACCGGACTTCAGTCCGTAGAACCCCTCCCTCGTCAACGAAGGCATGGTAGGCGATGCCCGGTCGGTCGTCTTCTTTCGATACGGTGAGAGACGAGTAACGTCCAACATCCGAGCCCCCGAACTCCTCAGTCATTGGCTTGCCCTCATCGACGGGCATCGAAAGCCACTGGCCGCCCCTCTTGGTCGCGAAGCGAAGCGCGGCATTCGTCTTGTCATAGTACGAAATCATCGGATCGGAGAGCGGCGTGACGCAGAGAGACGTGAACATCCCCACGTCGTCTCCGAGCTCCTTGATTCCGCCGCGTATCTTGGAAAGTGGGAGCACCACCGGGCCGTCCGGGACGCCATCGACGAATTCCCAGTCCGGAATCGGAATGCGCCCCGGCCCCTTCACTTCGGCCACCATGAGGTCGCCATACTTGGCGTTGTATGCCGATACCCAGGTGCGCCCGTCAGGTGCCACGCCCAGGTCCGAGTGCGTGCCAATGTTCCCATGCTCAATGTCGTCTTCACACACGCACGTGCTGTCGAAGCACACGGGAACGGTCCCGGTTGTGCATCGGGAGAGGCAGTCGCTGTCCACCTCACATTCCCTTTGCCCAGCGGTGTTGGAAGCGCAGTCGCACCCGGGAGAGAATCCGGCGACGAGAAAGAGTCCGAGAAACGAAAGATATCGCCCGACGATGGTGTGGCGAACGCCGGGCCAGGGGAACTTGCGTACCCTTCGACCGACAAGCGAGCAGGCGGCGAAGACGCTCAGCAACAAGCCGGCTCCCGTGGGCGCTGAGCTTGTCCTGCGAGCGACCGCGCAGCCACACCCATCCCCGCTGGTGGGCGCCCGTCCATGGTAACCCACCGTTGGCCCGACCTTGAGACGTGCCTCCGAGGTGTTGCCTTGCTCGTCTCGAACGAGCACGCGCACGTGGTCGCTACCTGCCGCGTCGAGGAGCGCGCGCAATGCGTCACGGGAAATGCGGCCGCCATTTCTTGCCCATTCCGTGGGCGCGCTGTCGTCATCGGGCGCAAAGGCATGCTCGAGATTCGCGTCCTCGGTCACTAGGTCCATCGCTGGGACAACGTAGTCCGTACCCTGAAGAGCCGCTCGGTCCCCCAGGATCTTCGGCGGCACCGAATCGATGACCACTTGGAGCTTGGTCGGCGTCGTGTCGAAGCTTCGGAAGTCGCCGACGGCGCGCGCGCGCACTTCGATCTCGTAGCGTCCTTGGATCGCGAATGCTGGATCCTGCAGGACAGGATGGGCGTCCGTTGAGAATGGGCGCCAAATCCCGCCGTTCAGGCGCCATTGCCATTCCAGCGGCGAACCGCTCGGCGACTCACCGCCAAGGGCAAGCTCGATCTCGGGAAGGGCTCCATCCGGTCGTCCATCTAGGGCTGCCCGGATGAGCTCTGGCGGTGGCACGTCGACGCGCGTGACCCGTGCCTCGGTGTCGGCCTCTTCGCTCTCTCCTGAAGGGAGTCGATCAAAAGCCTCTCCGCCCATGGGCTTGTTCATGCTGCTCTTCGGCTTGAGCGAGGCATAGATTGCCAGGAACTCCTCGGCTGGGGAGGCCGTCACGACTTTCTCGATCTGGAGGTTCTCGAGTGCAAAACCGCCAATTTCAGGAATCGGGAAGGGCTTGAGGGCGCCGGAAAGGAGGGGAAGAGCCAGGTCGAGCACGGCGGGGAAGCGCTTGCCTAGCTCTTCGGCCGATTCTTCGACGAATTCGTTGTTGTAGGCCTTGATCTTGATCGCTTCCTTGGTCAGCCCGATAAGGGTGGGCAAAATCGAGGGCCGGCCAGCATCGTCGACGGTGAAGTCGAGGTTCAGCTTGGCATCCAAGTCGAGGGTAAGGGTAAACGCCCGCACAAACCGCTCATAGATCATGGCGTAGAAATCGACATCGAGCTCCCGGATATGAACCGTCAAGCGAGGGGATTCTTCGGTCCCGTCGCCAATCGTCATGTCGACCGGTTGCTGGGGACGAAGGACGAGTAGGATCGGCTCCTTTCCCTCGCCCAGCTCGCCAATCGAGGGCACGAGAATGCCGATTGTTCCGAGGTTGAGCTGGTCGCTGAGACGGCTTCCTACCACCCCAAGACACATCGCGCCCGAGGCAAAGAAGTGGTGCCCCGCCAGGTCGAGGACGGTTTCGGAGACGCCCACCGCCATGTCCGAAGCGGGATCGGGCGCGCCCATGAACTCTTGGGCTGGTTCAAGGGCAAAGGTCATGCGGCTTGTCAAAGGAAGGGAAGCCGGGGGCTTTGAAAAATCGGGCGCTTGGCGAGGTGGCACGCAGAGCGCTGGTTCGCTATCCAAGTCGGCGGTGCGGGTCTTCCCGTCTCGATCCGAGTTCAATCCTACGATCATTCCGAGGGAGAGGCCGTTGTTGAGCAGGGACACGTACCCGCCAGGCACCGCGCGGGCTTCCAGCTTCGCCTCGGCTCCTGGGGAGATGCTCGCCAGGAGCTTGCCCACATCGAGTACCCCCTCGATCCCCAGGGGCTTGGGCAGCAGGTTTTGAATGAACCCATCGAGAACCGGCGTGAGGGCGTTCACGATGAAGTTGCCCAGCCGACTCGCCAGAAGCTCGGCGACAAGCTTTGTCAGGCCATCGAGGATGTCACCGAGCAC
>JACQUZ010000116.1 GCA_016210055.1 Deltaproteobacteria bacterium
CTGAGGAGATGCCCTCGTACCTAATCTCATCGCTCCTAACCCTCAAGTCCACGAGCAACGCCGCAAGCGCAGCCACCGTCACATTGCCGTCTTGCGCCTTCGCCACGAGCCGCGTGACGTACTCCTCGCGCCTTTGGTGCAAGACAGCGATGGATGCCTTGGCGCTCTCCTCGTTCTGCCGGAGGACCGCAAGCTCTCCATCGGATATTGGCCTGTCTCCGACGATGCGACTCGCTAGCCCATCCTGAAAGCGATACTCCGCCGCGTAGTGGGCATCCTCCGCGCCGAGCGCCTGCCTGTCGAGCTCACGAAGCTGCCCGATCGCGGACGTCGGCTGCCGCACGACACTGCTTGGCACAGGGCTGGTAACCAGCGCGAGGAGCCCTATGAGGGCGACTTTCGACTTGGAAACAATACCGAAGACGGACTGCATGGTCCTACCTTTTGACAGCCGTCGAAGCACATTGGTTCCCACTCCCGCCCCTCGTCTAACCCAATCTCGAATGCGTAGATCGGGTGGCAGCTGGGTGTCAACGCCCATTATTGGGCGATGTGACGACGATCCGCGAGCGGCGCGCGAGAAGCTACTCGGTGCGGGTTGGCAGGAGTGGGCGGAGCTGTCCCTCGCCGACCTCCAGCGCGCCCATCCCGAGATTCGCTCTATCACCAAGCGCTTGGATCTCGTTCGCTGGGGGCACGCGATGGTTCAGCCGCGCCCGGGCCTCGCGTGGGGGCGTGCTCGGCGAGAAGCCATGCGACCGTTCCGGGGGATCCACTTCGCGCACTCGGATCTATCGGGCGTGGCGCTGTTCGAGGAGGCCTTCTACCACGGCCTTCGCGCCGCGGACGAAGTCCTTTCGTCACGAAAGGCGTGGTAAGGATCGGTTCATGTCTCCTGGTTCCTCACGCCTTCATGGCCAAGTGGCGGTCGTCACCGGCGCTTCCAGCGGCTTGGGCGCCGCCATTGCCCGCGCCCTCGCCGAAGGCGGAGCAGCCGTGGTTGGCGTGGCCCGGCGATTTGCCGCGACGAAACTGCAAAGCTCGCCGGTTCCCAAGGCCGTAACGGAGCGCCGCCTCGATGTCACAGGTGAGAACGCCGTGAAGGCCTTCTTTGCCGAGCTTGCGCAGGTGGACATCTTGGTAAACTGCGCCGGCACGGGCACGTTCACCAAGATCATGGATACCGACGCGGCGTCGCTGCGTGAGATGCTCGACGTGCACGTCGTGGGCGCGTTCCTGTGCACCCGCGAGGCGCTTCGGTCCATGTCGCGGCGCCTGCGTGGGCACGTGGTCAACGTGTCGTCCATCGCCGCGTTCCACGCCTTCCCTTCCTGTGGCGGGTACTCCGCCGCCAAGGAAGGGCTCCGAGGGTTTACCCGCGTGCTCGCCGAGGAGGCGCGGGAGTGGAACGTGCGGGTCACAGGCCTCTACCCGGGAGCGATCGACACCCCGATTTGGGGCTCTCGGGCCGGGTTCAACCGGGCCGACATGCTGCGTCCCGAGCGCGTCGCGGAGCTCGTGGTGGAGCTCGTTTCACGACCCGACCTGTCCGTTGAGGAGCTCGTGGTGTTGCCCCCCAAGGGGATCCTCTAAATTCGCCGATCTTTTTGGACCGCGATACCATCGTGCGATGCCCTGGTCATGGTGCGAGGCAGCGCGGGAGTTCGCTCGATATCTCGAGGTGGAGCGGGGGGCGTCGAAGCACACGCTCGCCGCTTACCTTGCAGACGTGGAGGAGTTCCGAAGGGTCCACGTTGAGCGGCGCGCCAAAGAGCCAGAGCCAGCGCGCGTTGACATCGTGGATGTGCGTGCTTACCTTGCGGCGCTGTTCGGGAACCATGAATCCTCGTCGATCTCACGCAAGCTTTCCAGCTTGCGAGCGTTCTTTCGATTTCTCGCCAGGCGGGGCCAGGTGAAAGACAACCCCTGCGCCCATGTCCGCTCGCCGAAGAGACGCCGTCCCTTGCCGCGCGCTCTTTCCGTGGACGACACCTTTCGCCTCGTTGAGGCGCCCACTGCTCCTCGCGAAGCCAGCGCCGATTCCCCGCTCCGCGCCCGCGATAGGGCGATCCTGGAAATGCTCTACGGCGCTGGCCTCCGCGTGTCGGAATGCTGCGCGCTCGACCTCCACGACGTAACCGAGCAAGGGGGCATGGCGCTTGTCCGGGTGCGCAAGGGGAAGGGAGCCAAGGAGCGGATTGTCCCCCTCGGTTCCCAGGCAGCCCGGGCGCTTTCGGAGTACGTCGCCATTCGAGGCGCGCTTCGCGATCCCAAGACGCAAGTACAGGATTTAAGCGCCCTCTTCTTGAACCAACGAGGCGGACGCCTGACCGCGCGCTCGGTCCAGCGCCACCTCTCGCGCTACGTGCTCGAATCGGGAACCCCCAGCGCGACGCCCCACGCCTTGAGGCACTCGTTTGCAACCCATCTCCTCGATGGCGGAGCCGACCTGCGCAGCATCCAGGAGCTCTTGGGGCACGCCTCTCTTTCGTCCACTCAGGTCTACACCAAGGTATCGATGGATCACCTCATGTCCGTCTACGACAAGGCCCACCCCCACGCGAGGAGGCCGAAATGAAGCACGATTTCCATGCCACGACGGTGATTAGCGTGCGGCGCGACGGCAAGGTCGCGATCGCCGGGGATGGCCAGGTCACCCTCGGAAACATCATCATGAAGGCGTCCGCCCGCAAGGTCAGGCGCATGGCCGACGGCAAGATCATCGCCGGGTTCGCTGGCTCGGCGGCCGATGGCTTGGCGCTCTTTGAGAAGCTCGAGGTCAAGCTTCGCGAGCACGGAGGACACCTGGCTCGGGCGGTGGTCGAGCTGGCCAAGGATTGGCGCACGGACCGCGTGCTTCGTCGACTGGAGGCACTGCTCATTGTGGTCGACAAGGAACGTACCTTCTTGCTTTCGGGGACCGGCGATGTCATCGAGCCGGATGACGGCGTCACGGCGATTGGGTCCGGCGGGCCGCAGGCCCTTGCGGCGGCAAGGGCGCTCATGTTGCACAGCTCCCTTGGCGCCCGCCAGGTTGCCGAGGAGGCGCTCAAGATCGCAGGCGACATCTGCATCTACACCAACCAGAACATCACCGTTGAGGAGCTATAGCGCATGCCCAGCACAGACATGCGGAAGCTAACGCCTCGGGCTATCGTCGAGGAGCTCGACCGCTACATCGTCGGTCAACGAGCGGCCAAGCGCGCCGTGGCGATCGCGCTCCGCAACCGCTGGCGCAGGCAGCAGGTGCCAGAGCACCTGCGCGACGAAATCGCTCCCAAGAACATCATCATGATCGGTCCAACCGGAGTGGGCAAGACTGAGATCGCCCGGCGCTTGGCTCGCCTTGCGGCCGCACCCTTCCTCAAGATCGAAGCCTCCAAGTTCACCGAGGTGGGTTACGTGGGACGCGACGTCGATTCCATTGTCCGCGACTTGGTGGAGATCGCGGTCAAGCTCGTCAAGGACGAGGAGCGAGAGAATGTGAAGCCCCGCGCACGTGAGGCAGCCGAGGATCGCCTGCTCGATATCTTGCTTCCTCACCCACCGCGCGCTCGGTCGTTCTCGGATCGCCCTGCGCTCGAGACAGGAGCACCGGCCGCAGCCGGCGAGTCCGACGGAGCGACGCGCGAGAAGTTCCGCGCCCTGCTCAAGGCGGGAAAGCTCGACGACCGCGTGGTCGAGATCGAGGCCACGGAAGAGCAAAGCCCTTTCCTGCAGATCTTTTCCGGCCAGGGGGTCGAGGAGATGGGGCTCTCGTCGATGCGCGACCTCTTAGGTTCCTTCGGCAAGCGGACGAAGCGTCGCAAGGTCAAGATCCCGGAGGCGCTGGAGATCCTTATCGCCGAGGAGGCGAGCAAGCTCATCGACATGGACAAGGTCACCAAGGAGGCCGTGTCGCGGGCGGAGAACACGGGGATCGTGTTCCTCGACGAGGTGGACAAGATCGCCGGCCGCGAGTCCATGCACGGCCCGGACGTGTCGCGCGAGGGGGTCCAAAGGGACCTCCTCCCGATCGTAGAAGGCTCGACGGTCACGACCAAGTACGGCCCGATTCGGACGGACCATGTCCTTTTCATCGCCGCAGGTGCGTTCCACGTGTCCAAGCCGTCGGACCTGATCCCCGAGCTCCAGGGGCGCTTTCCGATTCGCGTGGAGCTGGAGCCGCTGACCGACCAGGACTTCGTGCGCATCTTGACCGAGCCCGAGAACGCCCTCACCAAGCAGTACCAAGCGCTCCTCGAGACCGAGGGGATCCGGGTCAGCTTCACCGACGAGGCAGTCGCCGAGATCGCAAAGATCGCGGCGCTGGTGAACGGCCGAACTCAGAACATCGGCGCGCGTCGGCTTCACACGGTCATGGAGCGGCTTCTTGACGAGCTCTCCTTTTCCGCCTCCGAGATTGGGCCGCAAGAAATCATCATCACTCCCAAGTACGTCCAAGACCGCCTCGCCGAAGTTGTCATGAACGAGGACTTGTCCAAGTACATCCTGTAGCCTGTCCCCATGCTAAAGTCCTCGCCCTGCGATGGATGCATTGATTGAAAAGGCGAGGGTACTCGTCGAGGCGCTGCCCTACATCAGCAAGTTTCGCGGACGCGCCCTGGTCATCAAGGTCGGTGGCCGGGCCATGGATGAGCCGGCAATGCGTGAAAAGCTGGCCGAGGACCTGATCCTTCTGCGCTGGGTGGGCATCGACGTGGTCGTCGTGCATGGCGGAGGCCTGCAGATTGGCGAGATGCTGAGCCGCCTGGGGATCCTCTCCCGCTTCGCCGGCGGCATGCGCATCACGGATGAGCCGACCATGCATGTCGTCGAAATGGTCCTCGGCGGCGCCGTCAACAAGGAGCTAGTCCGCGTGATCCAGGGCAAGGGAGGGCGCGCCGTGGGTCTCACCGGCAAGGATGGTGGCCTAGCGCTCGCCAAGAGACTCTCCTCGGTAGGAACAGAAGGCGTGGATCCAGGCCTCGTCGGTGACGTGATTCGCGTGGACCCAACCGTGCTCAAGCGCTTGGCTGGGGAGTTCATTCCGGTCATAGCCCCGATCGCTGTCGACGAGCAGGGCACCACCCTCAACGTGAATGCGGACCCCTTTGCCGCCAAGCTCGCCGTAGCGCTGGGCGCGGAGAAGCTCGTGCTCCTCACGGACGTGCAGGGGGTCAAGGACCGAGAGGGAATCCTGATTCCGACCCTTCACGCACAGCACGCACGAGGCCTTATCGCCTCGGGAATCATCACAGGAGGGATGATTCCCAAGGTCGAATACGCCCTGTCCGCGCTACACGAAGGCGTCGCCAAGGTGCACATCATAGATGGCCGCCTCGAGCACGCGCTCCTCCTGGAGATCTTTACCGACCGAGGCGTCGGGACGGAGCTGGTCGCATGAGCGCGTGGCCACGCAAGATCCGCCACGCCAGGGAACATGTTACCCATCTTGCCGGAGGGCCACGATGACGCACGATCGCCATGATGCCTTGATGAACGCCGCGAGGCGGCACCTGATTCAGAACTACCGACAGCAGCCCATCGTCTTGGCCCGCGGCGAGGGTTCGGTCCTCTGGGACGTGAAGGGGGACCGCTATCTCGACATGACTGCGGGGATCGCCGTGTGCTGCCTGGGACATTCGCATCCCAAGCTCACTGCAGCCATCTCGGCCCAGGCTTCCAAGCTCGTCCATGCCTCGAACCTGTATTACCTCGAGGCCCAAGTCCTCTTGGCCCAGGCGCTCGTCAGCCGTTCATTTGCCCAGCGCGCCTTTTTTTGCAACTCGGGGGCCGAAGCCAATGAGGCCGCGCTCAAGTTGGCCCGTCGCTATCAACAGGTGGTAGCCAAGGCTCCCGATCGAGTCACCTTCATCGCCACGGAAGGCTCGTTTCATGGACGCACGCTTGCGACCGTGGCCGTCACCGGCCAGGAGAAGTATCGCCTGAACTTCGGGCCATTGCCTGGCCCGGTTCGGTTCATCTCCTACGGCAACCTCGACGCCGCTAGGGAAGCCCTCCAGGATTCCAGGGCGTGCGCCATCATCCTCGAGCCCATCCAGGCCGAAGGAGGGATCATCGTTCCTCCACCTGGTTACCTAAAGGGGCTTCGCGAGCTCTGCACGCGAACCGGCACCCTGCTCATTTTCGACGAGGTCCAGACGGGGGTTGGTCGCACGGGATCCTGGTTCGGCTACGAGCACGAGGGGAGCGCGCCGGACATCATGACCCTGGCGAAAGGGCTCGCAGGGGGCGTCCCCATCGGGGCCATGCTGGCGACCGACGAAGTGGCCAGGGGATTCTTGCCATCCGAGGGGGAGCCGGCCACCCATGCGTCCACCTTTGGTGGGAATCCTCTCGCGTGCGCGGCCGCCATCACGGTGATCGATGTGATCGAGTCGGAGGGTCTCCTCGAGAACTGCCGCGAGGCGAGCAAGTACCTATGGCGCGGGCTTCATCACTTCGTTGAGAAGTACCCCGGGCTCGCGCGCGAAGCGCGGGGAAGGGGGCTCCTCTTGGGCCTCAACGTCCATCGCGACGCCGCAGCCATCGTCACGCGCTGTCGCGAGAAGCGTCTCCTCGTTTCCTTGGCAGGTGGCAGCACGATCCGATTCGTCCCTGCTCTCCACGTGGCACGCCAGGAAATTGATGAAGCACTGGAGATCCTCGACCAGGTCCTCACCGAGCGAACGGAGATGATCAATGACTCCACAAGAGCGTGATCTTCTGACCCTTTGGGATCTTACGGCGGAAGAGCTCATGGCGCTCTTCCCGCGCGCCGCGGAGCTCAAGGTCGCCCGTCAACGCGGTCAGGAGACGCGCACCCTTCCGGGCAAGATGCTCGGCATGATCTTTGAGAAGCCGTCCACGAGAACCCGCGTGTCGTTCGAAGTCGCGACGGTGGAGCTCGGCGGTCATGCCGTGTACTTGGCGCCCGAGGGGAGCCAAATCGGACGGGGGGAGCCGATTTCGGACACCGCGCGGGTCCTCGGCGGGTACTGCCATGGGATTGTCATCAGGACGTTTGCCCAGGCCCGGGCGGAGGAGCTGGCGCGCTGGGCGCCCGTGCCGGTCATCAACGGGCTCACCGACCACTCGCACCCATGTCAGGTAATCGCGGACCTCTTTACTACCTATGAGCTCCTTGGCGACCTGCAGAGCCCTAGGTATGCCTGGATTGGGGATGGCAACAACATGGCGCACTCGTGGATCGAAGCGGCGGCCATCTTGGGCCTCGACCTGGTCCTCGCGTGTCCAGAGGGGTACGAGCCCAGCCCCGCGGTGCTCGCACGTGCACGAGAGCATGTGAGGCGGACCGGCAAGGGGCGTATCGAGCTCACGCACAACCCCCGCGATGCAGCCCGCAGTGCCCGGGTCATCTCGACGGACGTCTGGGCGTCAATGGGGCAGGAAAAGGAGGCGCAGGCACGGCGCAAGGCATTCACCGGCTTCTGCGTGGACGAATCGCTTCTTCTCCTGGCGGCGCACGACTCAATTGTTCTGCACTGCCTCCCGGCGCACCGGGGGGAGGAGATATCCGAGGGCGTTCTCGAGGGGCCTCATTCGGCTGCGTGGCGGCAGGCCGAGAATCGCCTCCACTCGCAGAAGGCGATTCTGGAGTTGTTTCTGGGAAAGGCCCGCTGATAAAGTCGGCTTCGGACAGAAAGGGACTTGCGCATGTCTTCCGTGGGCCGCGTAGAAGAGATTTTTCGAGAGCTGGGCATTCACGATAGGGTGACTCGAGTCGCCGACAACGTATGGGCGTTGCAGAGAGGTTCTGCGACGGTTCAGATCGTCGCTGCTCCGGAGTTCGTGGTCGCCACCGCCAAGGTGGCCGACAAGCTCCCTGCCCAGAACCGCGAAGGCTTTTTTCGCGTGCTCCTCGCCGCGAACGTCCAGCTCCTCGGAGCGTTCTTCACGCTCGAGTCTAATGAATCCATCCGCATCAATCAGGTTTTGCCCGTGGACTGGCTTCAGGCCAAGGAGTTGGCCTTCATCCTGGGAAACGTGGCGATGAAGGCGGATGAGTGGGACGACCGGATCCAATCCTTGACGAGCGCATAACCACGCCTCATGAGGTTGGGCGAAACAGCCTCACATGGGTTGGGAGACACAAGTGAGACAAGGAGGAGCCGAGGAGCCCGCGGAGCGTACTGGAGTACGTGAGCAGGCACCGCAGGTGACGACGCCGTATCGCGCCGTGGCTCACAAGCGAGGTGAGGCTGCTTAGTGCCACCAGCTCGCTCCATAGGTGGGCTAGGCCCCGCCGACCTCGTTCCCAAGATCAATGAGGAGTACGACCTCGGGGCAGGAGGTTTTACCCCGGAGGAATTTTTCGTTTTCTCACGCGTGGATGGGCGAACCCCGCTTGGCCACCTCTGCTTGATCTCCGGTTTTCCCGAGGAGCGGACGGTCTCCATTCTCAAGAAGCTCCGCGGCGAGGGGGCGATCTTGTTTCCAGGAGACACGCCGCCGAAAAAGAAGGCGAAAGCCGCCGCGGCTGCGCGTGCCGAGGTACCGCCTGGCGCCAAGGTACGACCTGCGCCTCCTCTCCAACCAGATCTACCAGCGAAGACCGAGCAACCGGCTCCGGATGCTCCCGCGGTGGATCCCTCCCGATTTGCGGCAGAGCTCGCAGAAGAGGCCGATCTGACCAAAGAGCAGAAGTTGTCCATTCTCGCCAAGTTCGCGTCGCTGGACGGCGCAACGCACTTCGAAGTCCTTGGCGTGAGGAGCGACGCGAGCAAGAAGGAGCTCAAGAAAGAGCTCAAGCGGACCTACTTCAAGCTGTCCAAAGAGTTCCACCCGGACCGCTTCTACGGGAAGAGCCTTGGGTCGTTCAAGCAGAAGCTCGCCGCGATCTTCGAGCGAGTCACGAGCGCCTTCGAGGTCCTGAATGACGACATCAAGCGGGGCATCTACGAGCGGAGTCTCACCCCGGGCGGAGCCGAGGACTTGTCCACCGCTACTCCCGTCGAGCGAGCGGCGCTCCTGTTTGAAAAGGCATGTCAAGACCAGGTGATGGGCGATTTCCCGGAGGCTCTGAGGGCCTTTGCCGAAGCGGTGCGTCTCGACCCCCAAGGCCGCACCTATCGAAGGGCCGCCGACTGCGCGATCGTGGCGCAAGAATTGATAGTTGCGGAGGAATATGCTAAAAAAGCAACGGAGCTAGACTCCGGCAATGCGATCGCTCACCGCACGCTGGCGAAGGTGTACCGGAAGACTGGCCGGCTGGAAGACGCCAAGCGTGAGCTGGAACTCGCCAGCAAGCTCGACCCGGAAAGCGAGCACATTGCCGCCGAGCTCGAGGAGATTAGGGGATTGGTTGGCAGGCCAGCGTAACGGCTAGGGTGAGCGATCAACATGGCGACCGAACGGGTCATCGGGATCGATCTCGGAACCACGAACAGCTGCGTCGCGATTGTGGAGGACGGGACGCCCGTCGTGATTCCCAACCGGGGCGGGTACAAGACCACTCCTTCCATGGTCGCCATCGCCGAGAATGGCAAGCGGCTGGTAGGCCATATCGCCAAGCGGCAGGCGATCACCAACGCGGAGAATACGGTCCATGCAGCCAAGCGGCTGATCGGGCGGAAATGGGGCTCTCCTGCGGTCAAGGCAGCAATAGAGACCGTGCCCTACCGAATCGTCGAGGGCCCGCACGACGACGTGCGAATCATGCTGCGGGATCAGGTCTTCTCGATTCCCGAGATCTCCGCCTACATCCTCCAGGAAATGAAGTTCATCGCCGAGGAATACCTTGGCGAGGAGGTGGTCAAGTCGGTCGTCACGGTCCCGGCGTACTTCAACGACGGGCAGCGACAGGCCACCAAGGACGCAGGGCGTATCGCTGGCTTGGATGTCATCCGGATCATCAATGAGCCCACGGCGGCGGCCTTGGCATACGGCTTCGGTCGCAACATCGAGCGCAAGGTAGCCGTATACGACCTGGGGGGCGGGACCTTCGACATCTCGGTCCTCGAAATAGGAAATGGCGTGTTCGAAGTCATCTCGACTGCCGGCGATACCTTCCTCGGCGGAGAGGACTTCGACCGTCGGATCATCGACTGGCTCGTCTTTGGGTTCCACAAGGAGCACAAGATCGACCTCCGCAAGGACAAGATGGCCTTGCAACGCCTCAAGGACGTCGCGGAGAAGGCCAAGTGCGAGTTGTCGTCGGCGCGTGAAACCGAAATCAACCTCCCGTTCATCATCTCGACGGGGAAGAACGAGGCGCTGCACCTCCAGCGCACCTTGACCAGGGAGAAGCTCGAGGAGCTCACGCTCGATCTCGTCGAGCGAACGATCCAGATCTGCAAGAAAACCCTCGAGGACGCCGACATCGACAAGAAGGAGATCGAAGACGTCATCCTCGTGGGCGGCATGACGCGCGTTCCCAAGGTGCAGGAGATGTGCGCCGAGTTCTTTGGCATGGAGCCCTGCAAGGGCGTGCACCCCGACGAGGTCGTAGCCCTTGGAGCTTCGATCCAGGGGGGAGCGCTCATCGACGAGCAAAGCGACGTGCTCCTCCTGGACGTGACGCCTCACTCCCTGGGCATCATGATCGTCGGCGGTTACTTCCACAAGCTGATCGAGCAGAACACCACCGTCCCGACCTCCAAGTCCCACGTCTTCACGACGGTGAAAGACAATCAGACTTCGGTCAAGATCCTCGTCCTCCAAGGGGAGAGCGAGCGGGCCGAGGAGAATGAGCTTCTGGGTGAGTTCATCCTCACGGGCTTGCGTCGGGCGCCAAAGGGTGAGGTTGAGGTAGAGGTCACGTTTCACATCTCCGCAGACGGCATCGTGAGCGTGAAGGCCAAGGATCTCGAGACGGGCCTCGAGCAGTCGATCACCGTGACTGCGACGAGCGGGCTGACCGAGGACGAGATCCGTCGAATGATCGACGAGAACAAGGACTACATGATGGAGGTGCGCTCGAGCCAGGAGTTCGAGAAGCATCGCCAGGCCGCGGAGAAGATCCTCGACGAAATCGAGCAGCTATTCCCCGTGGTGAACGAGATCATCAGCAGCTCGGATTTCGGTCGGGACGCGGTGAAGAAGGCGCGCGGCGTCTGCGAGCGCGCCCGCTCGGCGATCGCCGCCAAGGACCTTGCCGCGGTGGTTGACGCCACCGAGGCGCTCACGCGCACCCTGAACATGTTCAAGGGCGTAGTATCGAAAACGCGCGCTGGCTAGGTCTCAAACCAACCGACACGATGACGCCCGGATCAATTGTGTGGATCGGCTGCCGGGGGGCGCCGCTCCCGGGGAGCCCTGGTGCAACAGGGGCACGGAGGCTTTCTGTTTATTTGGATCGACTCGAAAGGGGCATAAAATCGGGCTAGGCTAGGGTTGTTCCCGGCCCATGACCACTCGGATGCCCACGGACGACGAGTTCCATAGAAACGAGCCTTCGGACTCGGCAATCCCGGCGCCGGCTGAGATCTCGGCAAGGGTGAAAGCTCTCGTGGAGCGTGGGCTCGAGTGCTATGCCATTGGCGACCTCCTAGGTGCTCTCGGAGAATGGGAGCACGCCGTGGCCCTGGAACCTGGCGCCATGTTGCCGCAGGACTACATCCGGTACGTGCGCGAGAACTTCCAGGTGCTCAACGAAGCGTTCAGACAAGCGGCCGAGATGAAAGCGACCGCCTTGGCAGATGGTGTTCCGGTCCCTGTGGACCCGGACGGTGACGTGTCCGACGCGTACGCGGCAGTGGAAGTGGAAATTGGCGAGAAGGGGAGTGGAATCATTCATGTCCCCCCTTCCTGGGCATCAACGCCGACCGTCATCGACGGGGGGTGGTTCCTCGAGGACTTGGTCAGGCCCGACTCGCCTTCCCACCACCCCGAGCTGGGCGATGGCGCCGACCACGTCGCCGAAGATGGGGCAAGTCTCCGGCCACTGGCAGGTGACGAAGTCGTCCTGGAAGCTACCGACGAGGCGAATGCGCCAACGAGCCCTCCAGGGGACTCCCTCGATGACGAGCTCGCGGCCGTCAGCGCGGGGCTCGAAATCATCAAGGCCGGGCCGCGCGTCCCGATTGTCACGATCCTGCCCCGCGGTGAACCCCCCGTGCCCACGGCGCTCCCAGCGCCACCGCAGGCACCGACCCCACCCGAAGTGGACCTCGAGCTCGTCGAGATCCATGCGGCCGATGAAGCCGAGGACGATGACTCGATCGCCATCGAGGAGGGGCATGTCATGGAGGTGGCTTCAGCCGGGCCTTTCCAACTGGCAGCGCAGCCATCACCGGATGACACGGGTGAATCCACGCGACCGGCAGGACACCGTGGTGCCGTGCATGCGCTCGCACAGGACGTGGCACGGCTCGACGCGGTCGTTTTTGCCGAGGAAACTCCCACCCTCGAGCGCCACGGCTTGCAGGCGATTGCACCCGCGGCCGGTGAGCTGCCTTACCTCGAGAGCAGCTCCGAGGAGGATGAGACCACGGGCGAGCGCCATGTATTCAACGTGCCGGTGCCTGATGGGGTCGCCGAGCCCGTGCCCTCTGAAGAGCTCCCTGCCATCATCATGGAATCCCCATTCTCGGAACCGGCGCAGAGCGCAGGTGAAAACGAAATCGACGCCGAGGTGGAGTTCGAACCGATCAGCACCAGGGAGGGGACAGGTCGCTTTGGGGTCGCTCAGATCCTGCGGGATGCGCCCTCCGAAGGCGATGGAGACGCGGACAGGACGAAGGACCGCGCGGATCGGGGGCGAGCGGTAGCCCTGGACCACGGCGGGGCAGAGGTCAAGCTCGACGAGACGGATGAGGATCGGATTCGGCGACGCGTCCTGGATCTCCTGCAGCTCGCGCGCCACGCCTCATCCCAGGGCGACCACGAGGTCGCGGTCGACGCGGCTGAAATGGCGTACAGGGAAGACCCGGAAGGAATCGTGGCCCCAGTCATCCTGCACCGTCACCAGGGGCTCTTGTGCGAGATCTTTGAGGGGCTCATCGGCCCCACGAACCAGGTCCCCATCGTTTCGGTACCCATGCATGAGATTGCATCGACGCCGCTCGATCACCGCACCGGGTTCCTGCTGTCCCGAATCGACGGGCTCCTTTCGTACGAGGACGTCATCGACGTGGCGGGGATGCCCCGCCTGGACGTCTTGCGGATCTTGGCCCATCTCCTTCGACTCGGGTACATCGCCCCGAGGTAGCGTGTTATAAGCGGGCCATGGTGCAAGGAACCGAAAGGCCCATCAAGAAGCTGGTCCTCGCCTACTCGGGCGGGCTTGATACTTCTGTCGCCATCCGCTGGCTCGCAGAGAAATACCGCTGCGAGGTGATCGCCTACTGCGCGGATATCGGGCAGGAGGAAGATCTCGACGGGGCCAAGAAGAAGGCCTTGGCTACCGGCGCCTCGAAGACCATTGTCGACGACCTGCGCGAGACCTTCGTCGCTGACTACGTTTTCCCCGCCCTCCGCGCCGCGGCCTTGTACGAAGGGGAGTATCTCCTCGGGACATCCCTGGCCCGGCCTTGCATCGCAAGAGGGATGATGGCGGTGGCACGTGCCGAGGGAGCCGACGCGGTGGCGCACGGTTCAACGGGCAAGGGGAACGACCAGGTGCGCTTTGAGCTCGGGGCCTATCATTTCCAGCCAGGGGTTCGAATCGTCGCGCCGTGGCGAGAATGGGAGTTCAAGTCCCGCTCGCAGCTCATTGCGTACACCAGGGAGCACAAGATCCCGATCGAGGCCACGCTCGAGAAGCCCTACAGCGTGGACCGCAATCTCCTCCACACCTCGTACGAAGGGGGCGTGCTCGAGGATCCGTGGAAAGAGCCGGATCCGGCGATGTTCCAGCGCACCCGCGACCCGCGCGAGGCTCCAGACCAGCCCAGGTACGTCGAGATCGACTTCGAGGAGGGAAATCCCGTCGCGGTCGACGGCAAGCGGATGGCACCCGTGGGGCTCCTCGCCCACCTCAACGCGGTGGGCGGCGAGCACGGCATCGGGCGGGTCGATCTCGTGGAGAACCGCTTCGTGGGGATGAAATCCCGAGGGGTCTACGAGACGCCCGGCGGGACAATCCTCCACAAGGCTCACCGAGCCGTGGAGTCCCTGACCCTCGATCGGGAGGTGATGCGCCTTCGGGATGACCTGATCCCGCGCTACGCCGCGCTCGTGTACAACGGCTTCTGGTTCTCCCCGGAGCGCGAGTCCCTGCAGGTCATGATCGACCAGGGGCAAAAGGAGGTCACCGGGACCGCGCGGATCAAGCTATATAAGGGCTTATTGACCGTCGCGGGACGCAAGGCACCGCGGTCGCTCTACCGCGCCGACGTGGTGACCTTCGAAGAGGACACCGTCTACGATCAAAAAGACGCCGGCGGGTTCATCAAGCTGAACGCCCTGCGCTTGCGGATTCGGCAGGCGAGGGGGTAGGACCGAACGACCGCAAGCATCTACGACCGCCTTCGTGCCAAGAGGTACGCCCGCGGGCTTGGGTACTCCGCCTCGGGGTACGGCGTCCGCTCGAGGCGTGCGTCGATCTCGAATCCGGCTTCCTGGAGCAAGCCTTCCACAAGCTCACGAGAGTAGAACCAAAAATCCAGATCCACCGGACGCCCCCACCACTCGTCGAGATGGTGCTTCTCGTTCCCCATGTGGAAGGAGACGAGCGCGTGGCCCGAGGGCCCAAGGACTCGCCGGAACTCGCAAAACACGTCCCCAAGCTTTTCGGGCGGGATGTTCACGATCGCGTAAAAAGCGGCGATCCCGACCAGGCTTTCCGCTTCGTAGGGGAGCGAAAACATGTCGCCGGTCCGGAAGTGAATCCCCGCATGATGCCTCTTTGCCAAGGCCACCATTTCTGGTGAAAGATCGACGCCTTCGACAGCAGCGCCCCGCTCGAAGAGATATCGTGCCACCTGCCCAGGGCCACATCCGACCTCGACCACGAGGCCATGACCCCTCACCGTCTCGGCAAAGACGTCCAAGAGGGCGCGGTCAAGCGGCTTGTGGTTCAGCTCGCCGAGCAAGCGCGCGGCATACTCATCGGCCACTCGATCGTAGCTTGCTCGGACGGATTCCTGGGCACGGTTCATTCGGCGTCTCGCCTGGCCAGAAGTGAAAACGTAAGTGGCATCTTCTTGCGCTCAGCCTCAGGAATCCGCGGAAATCCCTCCCAGTAGTCCACGTTGTGCTCGTCTAGGCGTTCAAGCGAGAGCCCTGCTTGAAGGACCGCCGACACGATGTCCGCAAAGGTCCAGATGCGCTCGAATTTCCAGGTGAGCTCACGGTCCGGTCGGTCGAGCGTGCCGATGTACTGCGACGGCCACCCCTTGGACGCCTCCACAGTGCCGAAGTAGTCGTACCCGGCGACCCGCCAATGATTGGCGTCCATGTCGAACAGGAATGAAAACGGATGGGAGTCGAAGACGTACAACCGCCCGCCGGGTCGCAGGATTTTGGCCACGCTGCGCCCCCACGCCTTGAGGTCTTGCAGCCACGCCAAGGCGCCCTTTCCAGTGTACAGCAGATCCGCGATCCCATGGAGCTCCTCGGGAACCTCGAGGACGTCGGCGCGGACGAACCGAGCAGGCGCGCCGAGGGCCTGCGCCAGCTTGCGCGCGTTTTCCACGTGCACGTCGCTGATGTCCACGCCGATGACCTCGCGCGCGACGCCGAAATTGAGCAGCGACAAGCTGTCCTTGCCGGAGGCGCACTGGAGGTGAACGGCGACCCCGACCTGCCCGCGCAGGGGACCGAGAATGTCTCGTTCCGGAGGCGACAGGTTCGCGCCACCCCCGCGGAGAAAGGCGATGGTCGCTTCCAGCTCCTCCTTGTAGCGGAGGGCGCCCTCGTTCCAGGCGGACCGATTGGCCTCGTGCATTCCTTGCACGTCAGATTTCTCTTCTGCGGTAGCGAACCGAACTAGGTCATCGGGCATGAAGCGAGTCTACGCGCGTGCCCTGGAAGAGGGTATAGTCGACGTTCCCCAGATCTTTTTCCCCAGCCGGTGCGTTTCGAGGACTACCTACGGAGGCGCAACCATGTCGATCCGCTTGCATTCCCCGGGCTCTGCCGTTCCCCTGCTTCTCCGCGCGGCCAGCGCCGTTCTCCTAGCCCACGCCTGTGGAGGTGGAAATGAGGCACTCCGGCCACCCGTTGGCCAGGAGTCCAGGCCTGGAACCAGCACGAGCGCCGACGACGATCTCGCCAAGCTCGCGCCTGCGCGACCGCTCCCAACCACCGACCTCCAGAAGCAAGCCGACGCCGCCATCGACAGCCATTTCGCCCGCCATGCCACGCGCCGCGCGTACCTCATGGTGGACAAGCCGATTTATCAACCTGGTGAGACCATCTGGTTCCGCGTGGACTTGCGGCAGGCAGCAAGCCTTACCGGCCACCCTGGAGCCATCGGCGTCACGATGCAGCTCGTGTCGCCCAAGGGCGCCGTCGTGTCACAGAAGCGCGTGCTCGTGCAGGAGGGGGTTGGCGCAGGCGACTTTGAGCTCCCCGACGAGGCGCAGGGGGGAGAATACGTTCTCAAGCTCGTCGGTGACGATGGAACAACTGACAAGCGGCCGGTCATCATCGCTTCCTACGAAGCGCCCCGTCTCAAGAAGACCCTGGAGTTCGTGCGCAAGGCCCATGGACCGGGCGACCAGGTCTTGGCCGCAGTCCAAGTTTCACGCGCTACGGGAGAGCCGTTCGCGAAGAGACCGCTCGTCGCGGTCGCCATCGTGGACGATGCCGAGGTCGCTCGCACGCAGGTCACCACCGACGACACGGGCAATGGGATCGTCAAGTTCACCCTCCCAACGAGCATGGCCAGGGGAGATGGTCTCCTCACCGTGATGGCCGACGACGGCGGGGTGACCGAGTCCATCCAGAAGCGCATCCCAATCGTGCTCAAGACCCTGGATCTCTCGCTTTTTCCCGAAGGGGGCGACCTGGTCAAGGGCATCCCCGGGCGCGTCTACTTCGAGGCCAAGAACACCATCGGCAAGCCCGCCGACGTGGAAGGGCGGGTGGTGGATGACCAGGGCGCCGAAGTTGCGACCTTCAAGTCACTCCACGACGGGATGGGCCGCTTCGAGCTCCCACCCGTGCCCGGGCGCAAGCTCCACGTCGAGATCACGAAGCCCGAGGGGATCGCGCGCAAGTTCGACCTCCCACCTGCCAGGGAGAAGGGATGCGTCATCCGGGCCATCGATGACTTCGAGTCGAAGCTCGACGAAATCCGTCTCGCCACCTGGTGTACCGACTCACATCAGGTGCTGGCAGAGGCCGTGCTCCGCGAGCGGCGTCTCGCCGGTCTTTCCGTGGAGGTGACTGCGCGCAAGCCGGTCCTCATTTCCCTGCCGGTGAGCCGTCACGAGCAGGGCGCGGTGCGCGTCACGGTCTTCAACGAGAAGCGAGAGCCCCTGGCCGAGCGGCTGCTGTACCGTGGTCGCAAGTCGGACCTCAAGGTCGACATCACCGCTGACCGGAAGACCGCGAGTCCACGCGACCCCGTGACCCTCACCGTGAAGACCACCGACCTCGCGGGCAAGCCCGTTCAAGCCAGCCTGGGCCTGTCCGTCGTGGACGACACCGTCCTCTCGTTCGCCGACGACAAGACGGCCTCAATTCTGGCCCATCTCTTCCTCGAGCCGGAGCTTGGCGACGTGCCCATCGAGGAGCCGAACTTCTACTTCTCCGACAAGCCCGAGGCGCCAGCCTCCATGGACCTGCTCATGGGAACGCGTGGGTGGCGAAGGTTTGACTGGCAGTTGGTGTTCATGCCCCCGCCGCCGCCGCCAAGGGACTACGGCCATTTCGACCTGCCAGGGGCGGCCGCTGGCGCGGTGTTCGAGGGTGAGGCCGCAGTGCCAATGGCGGCACCGCGTCCCGTCCCCGCTGCTCCTCCAGCCGCCGCAAGGGCCAAGGCCGCACCAAGACCCGAGCGTGCCGCACTCGGACCGGCTGCACAGCCGCGCCCAATGCAGCCAATGAAGCCAATGAGGAAAGACGAGGCCGCCGCCGAGCAGAAGATGAACATCGCCAACCACCGCGTGCGCGCGGCGGGTGCCGGCGCCCGCCGCGTGCAGGTGGCGGCCGACGAGGATGCGTTCGGCGACATTGGAGGACCAGGCGAGTGGACGTGGGCACCCGTGCGCGTGTTCCCAGTGCCCACGTACACCCGTGGCTACGACGGGCCGCGCACCGACTTCCGCGAGACCATCTTTTGGGCGCCGCAGGTCAAGACCGGTCAGGACGGCACCGCCAAGGTGAGCTTCTTCCTGTCCGATGCTGTGACCTCATTCCGCGTGACGGCGGAGGGCGCGAGCGCAGGCGGCCTGCCTGGTCGTGGCGAGGCACTCCTTAAGTCCAAGATGCCGCTTAGTCTCGACGTGCGCATGCCTCTCGAAGTGTCGCAAGGCGACAAGGTGCAGATACCCGTGACCCTCACCAACGAGACCGACCGCGTGCTCACCGCCAACGTCACGGGGAGCTTTGGTTCCTCGTTCCGCCTGACCGAGAACCCCGCAGAGCAGCCCATGATCCTCAAGGCGGGGGAGAAGCGGGCGTTCTTCTTTCCGCTCCTCGTCGGTCGCGAAGGCGACGGGGAGATCGCCATCTCCGTGTCCGCCGAGGGGCTCAAGGACGAGATCCGGAAAAAGGTCCGCGTCGTCCCGCTCGGCTTCCCCTTCGAGCTCGGCTTCTCCGGCAGTGTAAAGGGCACTGCAAGGCACGAAGTCGATCTCGCCGGTGCGCTGCCGGGCACCATTCGCGCCACCGTGCAGATGTTCCCGTCGCCGCTGTCTTCGATGATCGCCGGCACCGAGGCGATGCTGCGCGAGCCGAGCGGCTGCTTCGAGCAGACCTCGTCGACGAATTACCCGAACATCATGATCATGCGTTACCTGGAGGAGAACGACGTCGCTGATCCCGCGCTCGTTCAGCGCGCCAGCGGGCTCATGCAGAGAGGGTACCTTTTGCTCTCCGGCTATGAGACCAACACCAAGGGGTACGAGTGGTTTGGCCAAAACCCCGGGCACGAGGCGCTCACGGCGTACGGCCTCATGGAGTTCGAGGACATGGCCCAGGTGTACGACGAGGTCGATCGTTCCATGATTGACCGCACGGCCGCATGGCTCATGAGCCGCCGTGATGGCAAGGGCGGGTTCGAAAGGAACAGCCGCGCGCTCGACTCCTTTGGCAGGGCCAGCTACGAGACGACCAATGCCTACATCGTCTGGACGCTCACCGAGGCCCGGCGTGCCAAGGGGCTCGACAAGGAGCTCGAGGTGCAGAAGCAGTCGGGGCTCGAGTCCAAGGACCCCTACCTCTTGGCCCTTGCCACGCTGAGCTGGCTCAACGCGTTCCCGCAGGCCTCGGAGAGCAGCGCCATGGCCAAGCGGTTGGCTGGGATGCAGGGCAAAGACGGGCGGTTTGGTGGCGCCAAGGAATCCATCACCATGTCGTCGGGCCAGAGCCTAGACATCGAGACCACGTCGCTCGCGGTCCAAGCGCTCATCAAGGCCTCGCCAAGTGGCGAGTACGAGCCCAAGATCCGCGCGGGGGTCGAGTGGCTCCAAGAGAACCGCGGCGGTTTTGGCGAGTGGGGCAACACGCAGGGGACGATCCTGTCACTCAGGGCCATGACCGCGTACGCCAAGCACTCGCGCAAGACTCAGGCCTCGGGCGTTGCCAAGGTGGTGGTGAACGGCCGCGAGGTCGGCGCCGTCGCCTTCGAGAAGGGACGCCGCGATGCCCTCGTCTTCGACGATCTCGCCGCCGCCCTAACCCCGGGCCGGAACATCATCGAAATCAAGCTCGACAGCGAGGCGAGCCTGCCCTATACGGTCGCCATCGAGTATCGATCGCAGAAGCCCCAGTCGAGCCCTGAGGCCCTGATCGGCCTGGAGACCACCCTCGCCAAGAAGACCGTGAAGATGGGCGAGGGGGTGCGAATGCGTGCACGCATCACCAACCGCTCCGACCAAGGCGTGCCCATGACGCTGGCGCGGATTGGCCTTCCTGGCGGGCTCACGTTCCAGACCTGGCAGCTCAAGGAGCTACGCGACAAGGGCGTGATCGGTTTCTACGAAACCAAGCAGCGCGAGGTCATCCTCTACTTCCGAGCCCTCGCCCCGAAGGCCCAGCTGGACATCGACTTGGACCTCGTGACCACTGTCCCTGGCACCTTCGTGGCCCCTGCCTCCCAGGCCTACCTGTACTACACCGACGAGCATCGAACCTG
Source organism: Deltaproteobacteria bacterium (assembly GCA_016210055.1). Lineage (GTDB taxonomy): Bacteria > Myxococcota_A > Polyangia > Haliangiales > SHYZ01 > JACQUZ01. The sequence goes on from JACQUZ010000116.1 coordinate 20,192, forward strand.
GGCACCTCCTGTCGAAGTTGCGGTCACTCGCTAGTCCAATCACTCCGTTCCGGTCGCCAGCTCAAGCAGCATGACCACCGCGTCCTCGTTCTCCTCGACGTAGTAGTTCGGCCGGATCCCCACCGGGCGAAAACCAAAGCTTCGGTACAGCTTGATGGCCCCATGGTTGGATTTCCGGACCTCGAGCGTGATGAAGCGACAGCCGTGGTTGCGAGCGAAATCAACGATGTGGGCGAGCAAGCGCGAGGCATGACCCTTTCGCCGCTCGTCGGGGTGGGCAGCGATGTTCAAGATGTGGACCTCGTCACGCACCAGCCAGTAGTTGCAAAACGCCACTACGCGGCTCCCGGAAGGGCCGCGCTCCGTAAGGACGTCGAGGTGCGCCCAATCCCGTTCGAGCTCCTCGACAAACACCTGGCGGGACCAAGGGGCGCGGAACGAGAGCCGCTCGATCTCGAGGACCTGGTCCAGGTCGCTCGGTCGCATCGGGCAGATTTCGATGCGCCTCTCTCTGGGGTGCCGCGCCATCCCTTAATTCTAAGATAGATACCTATCGTGCTGCGGCGACAATTGCGCGCCAAAGCGGCGCGGCCCCCTCGCCTGTCAGCGAAGAAAAGAGCAACGGGTCACGGTCGAGGCCAAGGGCGCGGCGTGCGGCTTGGATCGCTGGGAGCCGCTTGCTCTTGGGTAGCTTGTCGACCTTCGTCAAGACCACCAGAGTTGGCCGCCCCACGTGCGCCAGCCACTCCACGAGCTCCCGTTCCTCGGCCTCGGGGCCTCGGCGCGCGTCGATGATGACCACCACGAGCCTGAGGCTGTCTCGCGACGTCACGAAGGCATCGACGAGGGGGCGCCATGCGGCACGCATCTCGTGGGGTACCTTGGCATATCCGTACCCAGGAAGGTCGACGAACGCCAGCTCCGGCCCCGAGGGAGGAACGACGCGGAACCAGTTGAGCAGCCGCGTGTGTCCCGGCGTGGACGACGTCTTAGCGATCTTGGCTCCAATGAGGGAGTTGATGAGGGACGACTTCCCCACGTTTGAACGCCCTGCGAAGGCGATCTCGGGGTCCGCGGGGGTAGGAAACTGCGCCGGCAATGCGGCAGAGGTCACGAACGTGGCTTTCTTCGCGCGCATGATGCTCGTCAATGGGCGATCTTGGCCCAGGCCGTAGGGTACTCGAACGGCACGGGAGATGTCCCGCTCCGATGACACCGACCGCATGCCGCCGAGGGATTTTCAAGGTCTCTAAGTCCAAGAAGGCGGGCGAGCGCACGGTCTCTCATGATGTCCTCGGCCATGTAGGCCGCACCTCCGCCGTGGCATGCTTCACATTGCACCCCGGGAAGCTTGGCTCGCGCCGAAATGGCGTCCCCGGTCGCATGGCAGGAGAGGCACGCACCGTCCATGACCCAGGCGCCGAGGACTTCTGGGGAAGATGCCCGCGCATGCGCCGTCGCCTGCCAAGACCGGAAGATCACCGGGTGGCACGCTCCACAGGCGGCAGATCCCACGAAGTCTCGGGGGGCCGAAATAGCCGCCTCGGAGAACAGCAAAAAAGCGCATGGGAACAACCAGGGGTGGATCCCTCTCACGAAGCGCATATTATCAGGCCGTGCCACGGATGAAGGTCATTGGCTTGACCGGAGGGATTGCCAGCGGCAAGAGCCTCGTCGCTCGCCTCCTTTCCGATCTTGGCGCCCACGTCATCGACGCCGACGTCCTCGCGCGCAAGGTCGTCGAGCCGTGTCAGCCCGCATACCATGACATCGTGCGCGAGCTTGGCCGTGATGTCCTCGCGCAGGACGGCACGATCGATCGCAAGAAACTGGGCGCGATGGTTTTTGCCGATGAGGCCAAGCGTAGTCGCCTGAACGCGATCACGCACCCGCGAATCGCCGCGCTCGCCCGCAAGGAGATGGACCGCCTGGCGTTAGAGGGGGAGCAGGTGGTGATCTATGAAGCGGCGCTCATCGTCGAAAATGGGCTGCACGCCGCCATGGATGGGTTGATCGTGGTCAGCGCGCCGCCCGAGGTGCAGCTCGAGCGGGTGATGAGGCGTGATGGCCTCGACGAGGAATCGGCGCGCGCGCGCCTCGCGGCCCAGCTCCCGCTCGAAGAGAAGCTCGAGGTAGCCACCCACGTCATCGACAATTCAGGTGCGCTGGAAGACACGCGCGCACAGGTCTCGCGCACCTGGGAGAGCCTCAAAGATCATGAGCCCAAAAGCCAAGCAGACGATTGATCAAGACCCCACCCCCCCCGAGGTCGTCCTCGTGACGGGTTTCCCGTCGTTCACGGCGTCGCGGCTCATGCAGAAGATCGTCACCGACGACGATGAGGCGCGGGTGTTCCTGCTCACCCGGGACAAGCTTGCGCGCAGCGCCGAGAAGCTCCTGGCCGAATGGCCGGATTCGCAGAGAAGGCGCATCCAGGTGGTGGTCGGCGACGTCTCCGACATGGACCTGGGACTCTCGGGTGCCGAGTACAAGGAGCTCGCGGAGACCGTGACCACGATCCACCACATGGCGGGTGTCTACTACCTGGGCGTCGATCGGAGCACGGCGCAGAGGGTGAACGTCGATGGCACGCGCGGGGTCGTCGAGCTGGCCGGAGAGTGCCGCAAGCTGCGCAGGCTGTGCCATTTCTCCACGGCTCAGGTGTCGGGCAAAAGGAAGGGGATCATCCTCGAGGAGGAATTGGACGAGGGGCAGGGGTTCCGGAATTTCTACGAGGAGACCAAGTTCGAGGCAGAGAAGATCGCTCGCGCGGCGCAGAAGCGCATCCCGGTGACGATCTTTCGCCCTTCGATGATCGTGGGCGACTCGCTGACGGGGGAAATCGACAAGTTCGACGGCCCCTATTACCTCATGGTGCTCATCGTCCAGAGCCCGCTTGACGTGCATCTGCCGCTCCCGGGGCGAGGAGTGGCCCCGATGCACCTCGTGCCCATTGATTTCGTGGTCAGCGCTGCTTACCAGCTCTCTCTGGACGACCGGGCCGCCGGGATGACGTTTCACCTGGTAGACCCTTGCCCCCTGGCGTCGCGCCAGGTCTACGAGCTAGTCGCCGAGCGTGCGCACAAGAAACGGCCTCGCGGGTTCATTCCCACCGGGCTTGCCAAGGCGGTGATGAGGACGCCCGGCCTGGAGCGGCTGGCGCGGGCGCCGCTGTCGTTCCTGGAGTCGTTCGATCACCTGGCTTTCTACAATTGCCGCAACACCTTGCAACTCCTCCGCGGCACTTCGATCGATTGCCCTCCGCTGGATAGCTACGTGGACAACCTGATTCGCTACGTCCGCGAGGTCCACGCGGCGCGCAGGCGGAAGCTGGAGGATGAGGTGTTTGATCCATTTGAGTAGCTACCACTCGATCTCCACCGGGGCGTGCGTGGGCGCTGGCCTGGTCATGAGCACGCCGGTCACCGTGGCGGTCGCGACGACGCTGCCGGCTATCGCCCACACCCACCACTTGCGGTACCACGCAGGATCTTCCATGCGCGCGAGTACCGGGCGGACCTCGACAGTGGAATCGGGAGGAACGTCGAGGCGTGCCGCGAAAGCCTGGTACCCCGGCTTCTCTACCAGGATGTCCAGTCGGGCGGGCGCCTCCACGACAACGGGCCCCAAGGGCGTTTGTCCCCTGACCATGTTCCCAACGGTGACCTTGGCCCCGTCGAGGCTCGTCTGGACCAGTATCTTTCCATGCCTCACGAAGTCCTCCGGCGGAAGCAGGCGCCGAAGGTACTGCAGGAGCGCGTCGTCGTCCGGCTCGGTGCCGGTGGGCAGGGACTCGGCGATGCGCCCCATGACGTTCCCGCGCCCAACGTGGATGCGATGGAGCGCCAAGATGAGGTCGCCAAACTCGCTCACCCCTACCAGCACGACCTCATCGACCGCGAGCTTCTTGCCGATCGTGGCGACGCACTGCGATTCCCCGCGACAGCGCGCGAGCTCCTCGTCGACGCGTGCTCCGGCGACGCGGCGGGCGTCGTTCGGGTCAACGACCCCGAGCGACGTCGCACGGCGCAGGATCCCAGCGATGCGCATCCCCACGTTGGAGGCTCCCTGTGCCCCCGCCCGGAACTCGAAGATCGCCACCGACCGCTTGGCATTGTCTCCATGAGCGACCGTGGTCGCGTGAAGGAGCGCAAGGGAGATGAGCAAGCAAAGCCCCCGCCTCATCGTTCCCCGAATAGCACGGCCACGTGAGTCGGGTTGTAGGGAGGGCGTGCCACGTCCTGCCCCGGAGTCAGGGTGCACTCAAAATCCGACAGGATCGCGATGCCCGTCAAGCTGATGTCGCACGCGGCACGCATCCGTTGGATCGGGACGCCTGCCTTCGTGTCGACGAGCTGGTACTCACGGGTCTCGACGTCCATCTGCGGGATGATCGGCATGCCGAAAACCTGGCCGCTCGTCTCGGCACGATACTTCGCATGCACGAGGATGGCCACGTGTGCGCCGCCGGGCAAGACGGCCAAGTCATAGGCCATAACCCAGTCCGCGGTCATTCGGATCTCCGCGACTTGACCTTCTTGGGAGAGACGGAGCTCATTCGACTTGGCGCGCTCCTCAGGTACCGGCAAGTCGAGAACTTGCTTTCCGCCGCCGTCCAGGCCAATGGATGCCAAGACCAGGTGTGCGTTCGGTCCTGGCACTTGTCCGGCCGCCCAGGCCCGTCGCCCCTGGATGGCAACCACCGTCGGCATTTCCATGGCGAGGAGCTCCAAGGTGGCCTGCCCTCCGGACGAGGGAGAAAGTAGCCTTAGTCCCAGGCACGCGGCGCCGAGGAGCAGCCGCCCCGAGCTCGGGTCGACGGCCAAGTCGTTAACCCCCATGTCGAGCTCGATGGGCGAGGGAAGGGTCTCGGGAACTGGGAGCGGCACGGGCTGAATCGAGGATCGGCCTGCGCAGCTTCCGGCTTCTGCCTTGTCGATGAGCACGTACCCGACGTTGTTGTCCACGGCCACGCCCCCCACGCGCCCCAGCGGAAGAAATGTCGGCTTTGTCTCATGGCCTTCTCTCGGTGAGGAGAGGTCAACGACGGATAGGCCGGCGTCATGGGTGACGAGCGCCCAGCGTGAATCCGGGGACACGGCGACGTCTCGCGCACCTGCTGCCAGGCTCACCTTGGCGTTCTCGAGCGGCTTGTGGTTCGAGGTGGAAAGGAGATGGAGCCTTTCTGCGGCGATCACGACGAGCTCGCCGCCATCGGGCGTGGGCGCGACCGCCACCGGGAACGAGCCCACCGCGATCCCGCGCTCCATGGGTTCACCTGGATCGAGCGTGGTGTCGAATGCCCTGAGGTCGAAAGCTCCGGCCACGAAAGCAAGCGGGCGCCGCAAGCGGATGGGGACCTCCGAGACGCGCTCTGCGGAAACCTCGACGGGCCCGGTGGCACGACCATGGCCAAGCATGCGCCCCGTGGGCGACAGCACCTGGAGCGCGAGGCGCACCCCCTCCCCGACACGGATTTCCCCCAGCCCGAGGGATGACGAGCGATCCCCGGCCGGGCGGGTGGCAAGCTGCAGAAGCTGCCCTTCCTCCTCGGTGAGCAAGGCCACGGTGGCCACGCGTTCATCCAAAGGGGAGAGCGTGGGATCGACGGGTGCGTCGATCCGAATCCGCACTCCCCCTTCGCCCGCGCAAGCGAGACCAAGGACAAGGGCGACGTTGGCCACCAGCCTGGCGCCACGCGTCATGCAAGTTCACGGTAGCATTTACGCCGTAAGGGGACAACCGTATGATGGTGAGACCTGTCCATGCATCCAGCCTCCACGCTGCCGAAGGTCTTCGGCCGCTATCTCTTGCTCCAGTGCCTGAGCCGCGGGGGCATGGGGGAGATCTTTCTCGCCAAGAGCGGGCAGCTGTCCGGATTCGAGAAGCTGTGCGTCATCAAGAAGGTTCTCCCCCACCTGGGAGAGGACCGTGACTTCATCCGGAGGTTCATCGACGAGGCGCAGGTCGCCATTCAGCTCTCGCATGCGAACATCGCCCAGGTGTTCGAGGTGGGGATGGTCGAAGGGGAGTACTTCCTAGCGCTGGAGCATGTCGAGGGTCGGGATCTCCGTCGCATGCTGTCAGTCCTGCGCGAGCGCTCGGCGCGCCTGCCCGTCGACATGGCGCTCTGGATCGTGCGCGAGGTGGCGAGCGGCCTGGCGTACGCGCACCGGAAGACCGACGCCCAGGGGCGTCCGCTCAACCTCGTGCACTGCGACATCTCGCCTCCGAACGTCATCGTGTCGTTCGAGGGCGAGGTCAAGATCATCGACTTCGGCATCGCCAAGAGCGCCCTGCGCCTTTCCGTAACCAACCCACGCGTGGGTTTTGGCAAGCTCGGCTACATGGCCCCGGAGCAGCTCATGCGAGGGGCGCTGGTCGATCGGCGCGCAGACGTGTACGCGGCGGGAGTCCTGCTCTTCGAGCTCCTCACGGGCGAGCGCCTGTTTCAGTTTCCCGAGGGAACGGATCATCGTTCGATGGCGCGCGCCATCGCACTAGGGAAGCATCCCCTCCCTTCCCACTGGGATCCGGCTCTCGTCGATTTCGATGACCTCGTGGCGACGGCGCTCGCGGCGGATCCGGCGCAGCGAACCCAAAGCGCCGAGGAGCTGCGTGACGGTATCCAAGTGGCCTTGGCGCGGGTCAACCCAACGCTCACGTCCGACCGGGTGGGGGCGCATGTCCACAAGCTCTTTGCCGACGAGATCGAGGAGGAGCGTGGCGAGCTCCTGGCTGCCTCGCGGACCGACCTCAAGGCATGGGCGGCGGAGCTCACGGGCGCTCGCACGAAAAGCGTCTCCTTCGCGCTCGCCGGGGAGCTTCGAGCGGATCCCACGCCTCCGAGCCCAGAACCGGAGACGGCGGCTGTGAGGCGAGTGCCGGACGAGGACGCGACGTGGGTGGCCTCCAAGGTGGAGGCCAATATCGAGCCGCCGACCGGTACTCTTGTCGTGGACAGGTGGAGTGCGCGGCGATGGGTAGTCGTTCTCGGGGCCTCTGCCGCGGTGCTCGTGCTTGCCGGCTTGGGACTCGGCTTGAGGCATGGAGAGACCTCGTCTCGCGCGCAGTCGGCCATTCACCCTGGACCAACGGAACCAATGCCCCGCCCGGTCGTAACGGCCGTGGCCGAAAAGGTCGTCGACGCGGCGCCGGCAAAGCAGCCGGAGCCCGCGGCCACGCCGACGCCGACGCCGCGCTCGCCCACCGTCGTGCGCGTAACCCCGGTGAAGCGCCCGGCCCCGCGCGTTGCACCCGTGGCACCCGGGCCCACGGCCGAAGAGCGCACCCCACCCGCGCCGCAGTCCCCGTCGGGGGAGGAGGTGCAAGCCAAGTACAAGGCGGTGGCACGCGAGTACTCGCAGTTCAAGCAAGCGTACGGCTCTAGGCTGGAATCCGACTGGAATGACATCCTGAGCTTCACGACCTACGAGTCTGGCCCGGACAAGCACCTCCGCCTGCAGCAGAAGCTGGAGCAGTTCCGGCAGAGGATGGCGGAGGTGAAGAGGGAAAATTAGGGAAGAACAAGGGCGAGTTTGGTCGACCAAGCTCGCGCGAGGATAAGCGTGGGAAAGGACATCGACTAGGCGGAGCCTTCGGGAACTCTAGTCGACTAGAGTCGCTCGTGGACTGCCAACTGCCGGGGGCCGGGTGCCATCTTGGATCGTCTAGCGCCATGCTCCAGCGAGGGCGCGGAAGGCGGCTCTTGCGCGCTCTGCGGGGATGCCACGCACCTCGATGAGGACCTCTCCATCCTGTCCGTTCCTCGCGCCAAGCTCGGCTGCCTTGGCTTGGGCGCGGCCGACAACCTTGTCTAGTGCCTTCTCCGCCTTGGCGAGCGAGGCCACGATCTGCTCTGGGAATGGCTCGGCTGGCTTCTTGCGCATGAAGCCCTTTGGCCTCGCGCCAGTCACCGCCAGTCGGAGCTCGGCGAGCGTGATTTCCTCGAATGGCTTCTCGACTGCCGGATCTTCCCCGCTTGCAGGGATCCGAATCTTCAGCGTGGGGATGTCCGACGGTCCTTCTTCCTCGGGCGTTCGCGCGATGTACCTCAAGGCCCAGTCCAGCTTCTCGGGGCCAAACAGGGCGGCAACCTCGGCGCTGAAGGCGCTGGCGACGCGGATGTACTGGAACGTGGCGTACTTGGCCAAGCCGAGGGTCTTCTCGGCGTATTCCTGAATCGTCGCGAACCCGCGCGCGCGGTGCAGGGAGAGCTCGCCGACCTGGAGGAGGCGACGCCCGATCACCCAGTAGTTGCGTGACGCGTCCTTCTGTAGCCGTCGGATCTCCGTGGTCGCCCGATCCAGGGCGGCGCGAGCGGCGGGGCCTGGAAGCCTCATTCCTTCACCATCGGCACTGCCAGCAGCGCGCACGGCCGTCCTGCTCCTGATCTTCGGCCCCCGTCCTGCGACCCTTGCTCTCGGCTTCTTCTCGGCGCCGCGCTTTCGTGTCATGAGCTCACCGTCTCATGGCGCGCCGGAGCAGGCAAGAAAGTGGCCGATAGGCGAACCCGAGCGGGAAGCTACTTTGGGTGCGGGCTTCCGGGCTTGCGGGTTTCCGACAAGCCCAAGAAATCCGCCCATCCCTTCCACTCCGGGTGCCGGAAGATCGTCACGGGGATGTCCTCGGGGATGCGGCCAGCGTGCTTGGCTCGCTGGAACTTGGCGCCGCTCGTAAGGCCCAATGTGTGCACGAAGGCACGTGCCTCGGCGAAGCTTCGTGTCGCGATCCTTCCGCGATGCACGTTCCCATTGCCGAGGAAATCGCCCCAGGAAGTCCACCCGCGGTCACGGTACGCATGGTCCGGCCCGGCGGGAATATCGGCCGGCCGCTGTCCAGCGCGGCACCATGCACGCCAGGCTTTGTTGTCCTTTATGCCCTGCTTGCGTACGTACGCACGGGCGTCTTCGAACGACCGGAACTTGCGCTTGGCCGCGGCCACGTAGTTCGATCCGAGGAAGCGGCCCCACGTCGTCCATCCGGAGTTCTTGTAGGTGCGGTGTGGATTGCTCGGGATGTCGAGGGGGCGTGGGCGGTGCTTCTTGATCTCGCCGCGGCAGTAGGCACGCCACTCGGTCTCGGACTTTAGGCCGAGCCGTTGCACGAAGCGGCGCGCCGCAGTGTAGCTCCGGAAGTGGTATTGGGTGACGCCGACCCGTCCCGTTCCGAGCCAGTCGCCATAGCTGATCCACTCCGCGTAGACCTTGTGTGGTGCGGACGGGATGTCTGCGGGCAGCACCCGCCGGTTCCCCTTCCTGCTCTTGCAGAACGCTCTCCACTCATCCACGTTGGCAAGGCCGAGCGACCGCGCGAATGCGCGAGCTTCGTGGAATGGACGATAAGCGATGAGGTGTCGAGCGGGATTCCCGGTGCCCAGAAAGTCACCCCAACTCGTCCAGCCTGTCTCCTGATACGCCAGATGTGGCCACTTGGGGATGTCGTCCGGCAAGTGGCCCTTCTCTGGGAGCGTTCCGCGCGTGAATGCTCTCCACTGGGATTGGCCGTCGAGCAACAAGCTCTGAGCAAATGCCCGTGCCTCGGTGAACGGACGAAAGCGGGACAGCCTTGCGGACGGATCTTCGACGGCGGCTACGAGCCGGGCGGCAAGTGCGGTCGCCGGTCCACCGGTGGCGAAGCCGATCTTCCGGCAGAGGGCTTGGAGGTCGCGCTTCGTGAGGGCTTTGACAAGTGCATCTTCGAGCGAACGTCCTTCCAGGGTGCAGAGGACGTCAAGCAGCTCGTCCTTGCGTGCGTCCCTCCGCAGAGGAACGCCGGCCGATCGACAGAGGCCATGGAGCGTGCTTCGCGAGAACCGATCGAACAACTCGCGAAGCCGTGCGGCTCGCGTGTTCTTCTTCCCGATTGCTGCCATGCCGTTACCATGATAGCTCGTCCGGATTTCGCTCGGATACCGTCGAGTCAATGGCTCGCACGACCTTGGGGGCGGGAGCGGACGCGGCGACCCGCCGATCGCTGGATCCCGGACGCATGCGGGCTCTAAGCTAGAATGTCATGAGGCGCTGGGAACAGGGCTCTGGCCATGGAAGGAAGGACCGGATGAAATGCGAATGCCTGCCGTCCTTGGCCGGGCGTCCTGGTACAGGAACGATCCTGGTGTTCTTGGGCGGGGCGGTGATCGCAAGCTGCAGCTCGTCGGGTACCGGGAGCACGCCCGACGCCGGGATGCCCGGGCGCGATGCCGTCGCATGCAGCCATTCCGGCAACGGCATCGAATACCAGGTGGGTCCGGGCAAGGGTCTCGCTCGGCTTGGGGATGTCCCTTGGGCGGCGCTGAAGGCGGGCGATACGGTCCGGGTGTTTTTTCGGCCGGAGCCGTATCGAGAGACGGTGCTGCTCTCAGGTGTGGGCA